>JANSYF010000126.1 GCA_024742575.1 Paracoccaceae bacterium
GAGATGGTTATGCCGGGCGACAACCTGAAGTTCGACGTTGAACTGATCGCCCCGATCGCCATGGAAGACGGCCTCCGCTTCGCCATCCGCGAAGGCGGCCGCACCGTCGGTTCGGGCGTCGTGTCCAAAATCGTCGAGTAATCGTCGATTCCAAATTGCGCGGGGCGGTATCATGCCGTCCCGTATTCGGTTCGATGAAGGGGCAGGGTGGTCCTGCCTCATCCTCTCAACCGCAACGCCAATAAAGGCTAAGACCAATGCAAAGCCAAAACATTCGCATTCGGCTCAAGGCGTTTGACTACCGTGTGCTCGATGCGTCGACACAGGAAATCGTCAACACCGCCAAGCGGACGGGCGCCACAGTGCGCGGCCCGATCCCGCTGCCGAACAAGATTGAGAAGTTCACCGTTCTGCGTGGCCCGCACGTCAACAAGAAATCGCGCGACCAGTGGGAAATCCGTACCCACAAGCGTCTGCTCGACATTGTTGATCCGACCCCGCAAACCGTTGATGCCCTGATGAAGCTCGACCTCGCCGCTGGCGTTGACGTCGAGATCAAGGTTTAAGGAGAGTATCCCATGATGCGCTCTGGTATCATCGCTAAGAAAGTCGGCATGACCCGGCTTTTCATGGAAGACGGAAAGCAGATTCCCGTGACCGTCCTCCAACTCGACAACCTTCAGGTCGTTGCTCAGCGCACCGCTGACCAGCACGGTTATTCGGCAGTTCAGCTGGGCACAGGTTCGATCAAGGCAAAGCGCGTATCCAAAGCGATGCGTGGTCACTTTGCTGCAGCGAACGTGGAACCCAAGCGGAAGGTCGCGGAATTCCGCGTCGCACCTGAGAACCTGATCAACGTGGGCGAAGAGATCACCGCTGACCATTACTTCGAAGGTCAGTTTGTGGACGTCTCTGGAACCTCGATCGGTAAGGGTTTTGCTGGCGCCATGAAGCGTCACAACTTTGGCGGTCTGCGTGCCTCGCACGGTGTTTCGATTTCGCATCGTTCGCACGGCTCTACTGGTCAGTGCCAGGATCCGGGCAAAGTCTTCAAAGGTAAGAAGATGGCCGGTCACATGGGCGCTGTCAAAGTGACGACCCAGAACCTTCAGGTTGTGAAGACGGACGCGGAACGCGGCATCATCATGATCAAGGGCGCCGTTCCCGGCTCCAAAGGTGGTTGGGTGACCGTCAAGGACGCCATGAAGAAGCCGACGCCGGAAAACGTGATCCTGCCCGCCGCTTTGCGGTCGGCTGGTGAAGAAGCCAAGCGTCTGGCCGAAGAAGCCGCCGCACAGGCCGCAGCTGAAGAAGCTGCCGCAGCAGAAGCTGCAGCAGCAGAGGCAGCCGCAGCCGAAGAAGCTGCTCTGAAAGAAGCCGAGGCGGATATTCAGGCTGAGAAGAAGGAAGGCGACGAATGAAACTCGACGTGATCAAACTGGACGGCGGAACCGCCGGGTCGGTCGAGCTGGGCGACGAGATCTTTGGTCTCGAGCCGCGCGCCGACATTCTGCACCGTGTCGTTCGCTGGCAGCGCAACAAAGCGCAAGCCGGTACACACAAGGTGAAAACACGGTCCGAAGTCAGCTACTCGACCAAGAAGATCTATCGCCAGAAGGGCACC
>JANSYF010000037.1 GCA_024742575.1 Paracoccaceae bacterium
ATTGTGTTGGCGAGACATGGCCACGCAGACAGCGCATCAATGGACAGCGAGATAAAAGGGTTGCCGCATTCGGCACGCAACTGTTTGTTGTGACGGGCTTTATTCAGCCGCACCACTTTACCCGATGCGGCGACAATACGGCTAACGCACTGACTTTGCGGGAATAATTCAGCGGCACATTCCCGATGGGCTCTTTCTGCGGCGTCAAATCCAGCGCAAAATCAGATAGTTAGGTGCCTTTTAGCGGCAAGGGTTGGAGGGTTGCCGTGTGATTTCTTCATCAACTTCAGACACCTAGGCGCCTGTTGCCGCACCTCTTTTATCTTGCAGTCTATCAGATGGTCCGTGTTCGTCGCCGCCTCTGATCAGTCTGCATATATGATCTGAATCTGCTCATCGTCCGATTTGCACGTCGCAGCTTGTCGAACCGCGATGACGGGTGTTGAGGCCTGCACAAGGTGACCTGGTGCCCCCATGCTAATCGGCATGACACCAATGCCTCGCATCCCTCGACCGTGCGCTCACCCGGCCCAGCCGGTCGATGCCGCGCGGATCGAGGCGGCGCTGGTGAAGGTGGCCACGCTGGTTGCGAATGACCCGTCCTTCGCGCCGGTCTTCGAGCGGCTGGAAGCGGAGTTGGCCGCGGCCGTGAAGAAAGAGAAGCGGCTGTCAGAAGCGCAGCGCCGGGCGCGGGCGCTGCTGGCTCAGAAAGCGATGCGGGCGACGAGTTCGGCGACGTGTTCCAGCGATGCGCCCTTGCCGTACCGTTCCCGGTCGAGCCGGTGACCGAACAGGTCACGCCTGATCCGGTCGTCGATCCCGGCGGCGAGCATGCGGTCCTCGAAGGCATGTCGCAGGGAGTACATCGAGTGGCGCGGGGTCTCGAGCAGGCCGTTGGCGCGGAGGAACTTGTTCACGACCGCGCTCAGGGTCGCGCGGTTCCGGTAGCGGGGAAAGCCCTCGGGGTACTGCTTGAAAGCCTTCAGCGAGACGCCCGTCAACGGGATCACGCGGCGGGCGTAGTTGCTCTTCAACTGCCGCCCCTCCGCTTCGATGGAGATGTGCGGCACGTCGCAGTCGAGCCGGATCGTGTCCACCGTCAGCGCCGCTCCTTCAGATGGGCGGTAGCCGGTGTTGATCATCCCCAGCAGCAAAGCGCGCGCCTGGCCGTTCAATCTATCCAGCGCGCCGGGGGCAAGCAGCCGCGTCCTGATCCACTCCTCGCTGAATGGCGGGCGCGTCAGCTTCTCGCCCTCCTTGAAGGACAACTCGCCGAGCGGCAGCGAGAGGCCAAGGCGCTTCATCGTGTTCACGGTCTTCAACACGACGCCCAGGTGGATCAGGTCCTTGTTGGGCGAGTTCGCTGTGACCTCGCCAGCCTCGATCCGGTCGAGCCAGTGCTGGCGGAAGTCCAGCATGTCGTCGCGGGTGATGTTGGCGATCTCCTTGTCGCCGACCACCGCGACGAAGTTCTTCACCGCCTTCTTGCGCGGCGCTTCCCAACGGCGCAGCTGGTCCTCACTCTTGCCGAGAGTCTTTTCCTTGGCGAGGCCCCAGTAGAGCTCCAGTGCCTTGGTGACCGACATCCGGGGTTCCGGGACGGTGCCGAGAAGGGCCGCGGCCTCGATGGCATCGGGTTGCTTCGCCGGGGCTGGGATTGCCTCGACGCGCTCGACGACTTCCTCAACCGGCAACTTGGCCACCGCCCCCGCATCCAGATACCGAAAGCCGCGCGCCCGGGCGAGGTCGCGGGCGGCTTCGTGACGGGCTTCCGCGTCTTTGCTGTTCCCGGCAAGACGCGCCTCTCAGGCCTCGATCATCTGGCTCCACGCCCGATCCGCCTTGCTGCGACCGACTGTCTCCGAGTCGGTGTGTAGGCTGATCCAGACGGTTTCGCGCGGCTCGATCCCCCGATACCGGCGCGGGACGCGGCGGCGAAGGTGGTAGAGACGACCTCGTTTCGCGATGCTCATGGCGGAGAAACCCCCCATTTGTGCAGCAAATTGTGTAGCAAAATGTGCAGCAAATCAAGCGGTCCAAACACCGCCATCAGCGCGAAAACGCCGAATTTCACAATACTATCAATGTATTGGGGTGGGTGGTCTTGTGCCCAAAGTGGCGGAGAGACAGGGATTCGAACCCTGGGTGGACTTGCGCCCACAACGGTTTTCGAGACCGCCCCGTTCGACCACTCCGGCACCTCTCCGCGGGGATCTGGAGGGGCGTTTAGCTTTTGCTTCAAACGGGCGCAACCTCTATTTCACCTGAAATGCACGCGACGGTGAACTATGCTGCGGGTTGGAATTGGTCTGACCTCGGCATAGGTATGATAAAGGCAGGCAAGGAGGGTCGGAATGATCGGGAACATGTTGAAGGCTGCGGCAACCGGATTGACTGTCATGGCGTGGTCTTTTCCGGCATGGGCCACTCCGACTGACGACCTTTTGAATGCGCTGGGTGTGCCGCAGATCGTCGATATTATGCGCCAAGAGGGTGTCGATTATGGCGAAACCCTTGCCGCTGACATGGTGCCCGGAGGAAGCTCTGATGGGTGGCGCACGACGGTTGACCGAATTTATGACACCGACCGGATGCTAGCCACCGTACAAAAGGTGTTCGCCGACGAATTCGGTGATGCCGATGCGCAACCGCTTCTCGAATTCTTCACCTCAGAGACAGGTCAACAGATCGTTGGGCTGGAATTGAGCGCCCGAAACGCAATGCGGGAACAGGAAATCGAAGATGCCGCCCGTGCCGCGTTTAACGATCTGGACGGAGGCGCTTCGGAACCTTTGGCGGAAATTGCGGAATTCGTTGCCACCAATGACCTGATCGAAGCGAACCTTGTTGGCGCTTTGAATGCGAATTATATGTTTTACCTTGGTCTTGTAGATGGCGGCGCATTGCGGATGAGCGAAGCGGATATCCTGACCGAGGTTTGGTCATCTGAAGAAGAAACCCGCGCAGATACGCGCGAATGGGTCTTTGCCTTTCTCTTGATGGCCTACCGACCACTCGAGGACGGGGTGGTAGAAGACTATACCGAACTGTCGCGCACGGAGGCAGGGCGCGCCTTGAACCGGGCGCTTTTTGCCGGTTTCAACAAGATGTACGACGATATCTCGTACGCACTTGGCATGGCCGTGGCGCGGGAAATGCAAGTGCAGGAGCTTTAGGCGCGAAACGCGTTGACAAACGCAGTACGGGATTCCATAAGCCGCGCACATGAAAGTCGGGGCCTCGGTCCCGCCTTTTGTTTTTTGTGATAATGATGTCCCAAACGGGGCACGCTGTTCGAGGCTGGTCATAGACCCACAAACACCGCAAGGCGGGGCCACAGAACGCGGGTGACAAAGGAAAGACACGATGTTCGCGGTGATGAAAACCGGCGGCAAGCAATACAAAGTCCAATCGGGCGATATGCTGCGCGTCGAAAAGCTGGCTGCTGATGCAGGCGAAAAAGTCCAGTTCAATGAAATTTTGATGCTTGGCGGCGACAGCGTAACAGTGGGTGCGCCCCTTGTTGCAGGCGCTGCAGTTCAGGCTGAAGTGATCGACCAGATCAAAGGCGAAAAGGTCATCAATTTTGTCAAGCGTCGCCGGAAGCACAGCTCCAAGCGCACGAAAGGCCACCGTCAGAAACTCACGCTGGTGCGTGTGACGGACATCCTTGCGTCCGGCGCTGATAAATCCGGTGTGAAAGTCGCAATTGGTTCGGGTTCTGTTGCAGGCGTGGCTGTAGCCGCTGCCGCACCGAAGAAAGCCGCGGCACCAAAGGCCGAAAAGAAAGCCGAAGCGCCCAAAGCGGCTGCGGCTGGCGCGGACGACCTCAAGCAGCTTTCGGGTGTAGGCCCGGCGCTTGAGAAAAAGCTGCACGAAGCAGGGGTGACGTCCTTTGCCCAGATCGCAGCATGGACAGAAGCAGACGTCGAAGAATTCGGCGAAAAGCTGTCGTTCAAAGGCCGGATCGAGCGTGAAGGCTGGATCGAACAGGCCAAAGAATTGGCATCGAAGTAAGGAGACCTGACCTATGGCACATAAAAAAGCAGGCGGTTCATCCCGCAACGGTCGCGACTCTGCCGGACGCCGTCTTGGCGTCAAACTCTACGGTGGCCAGTCCGCGATCCCCGGTAACATCATCGTGCGTCAGCGCGGCACTAAATTCTGGCCGGGCAATGGCGTTGGCATGGGTAAGGATCACACGATCTTTGCAACCGTTGACGGCAACGTGACGTTCCACAAAGGCCTCAAGGGCCGCACCTTTATTTCGGTCCTGCCAGCGGCGGAGGCCGCTGAGTAAGCCGACCTTAAGGTTTTTGGAAAATCAAGGGGGATCGGCACAACTGCCGGTCCCTTAATTTGTTTTAGTGGGGGCCTGCCCATGTCTGCGATGAGGAGAGAGCAGATGAACGCGGAGACCAACATCGATGTAAACCAGCCGATCGTTCAAGCTGGCCGTTTCTGTTTGCGTCCATTGCAGCCGTCGGATGTCGGATTGATCGAACATTATGCCAGCGATAAACGTGTGGCGACAATGACGACCACGATTCCAAATCCGTTGCCACCGGGCGCGGCCAAGGCGTTTGTCGATCGAAGCCTGTCGTCCACTCGTGACGAAGATGTCTGGGCGGTCGACGGAACGGCGGCCAATGGGGCCGAGGTCATGGGCTTGATCTCGCTTCAGCGGATGGACAGAAATCAATCCGAAGTGGGGTACTGGATTGCGCCACCGTTCTGGAATACCGGCCTTGCGTCAGAGGCGGTTGAGGCGCTGGTCACAGCCAATCCGCTTGGCAACGAAACGATGTTCGCAAGCGTGTTTCAGGACAACCCGGCCTCGGCCCGCGTTCTGACACATTGCGGCTTTGAATATATCGGCGATGCTGAGTCTTTCTCGGTCGCCAGAAACACAACGGTCAAAACCTGGACTTATCTCAAACGTATGGGCTGACGCGCGCTCGCAAATTGGGTAGACCGCGCGCAGGCTCGATTAAAGGCTAACACATGAAGTTCCTCGACCTCTGCAAAGTCTATATTCGCTCCGGTTCGGGGGGAAACGGCTGCATCAGCTTCCGTCGCGAAAAATATATCGAATTCGGCGGCCCCGATGGCGGTGACGGAGGCGGCGGCGGCGACGTTTGGGCCGAAGCGGTCGATGGTCTGAACACGCTGATCGACTTTCGCTATCAGCAGCACTTTTTTGCCGACAACGGTCGCGCGGGCGCAGGCCGTCAGCGCACCGGTGCTGATGGCGATGATATCGTGCTGCGCGTCCCGGTTGGAACCGAAATCCTTGATGAAGACGAAGAAACCGTCATCGCCGATATGACCGTGCTGGGGCAGCGCGTGCTGCTCGCAAAGGGTGGCAATGGCGGTTGGGGGAACCTGCGATTCAAAACATCGACCAACCAGGCTCCGCGCCGCTCAAACCCGGGGCAAGAGGGCGTGGAACGCACCATCTGGCTGCGGCTCAAGCTGATCGCGGATGTGGGCCTCTTGGGTCTGCCGAATGCGGGTAAATCCACGTTCCTTGCGGCTACGTCCAATGCGCGTCCCAAGGTGGCAGATTATCCGTTTACCACGTTGCATCCCAATTTGGGTGTGGTGGGTGTTGATGATGCGGAGTTCGTTGTTGCCGACATTCCCGGGCTCATCGAAGGCGCGCACGAGGGCAGGGGGCTGGGTGACCTGTTCCTTGGCCATGTCGAACGTTGCGCGGCGCTTCTGCACCTCGTGGATGGCACGTCAGGTACGCTGCTTGAAGATTACCAGACCATCATCGACGAGATCGAAGCTTACGGCGAAGGATTGGCTGACAAACCGCGCATCACCGCTCTGAACAAGATCGACGCACTGGATGACGAAGAACGCGCCTTTCTCAAGGAAGAGCTTGAAGGCAAGGCTGGTCACAAGGTCATGCTTATGTCGGGCGTGTCCAAAGAAGGCCTGACCGACGTGCTGCGCGCATTGCGCAAACACGTCAAAACCACCCGCGTCCGCGAACAGGCGATCGAGGAGGCGGAACCGTGGCAACCCTAGGCGATGCGCGCCGTCTGGTCGTCAAGATTGGCTCGGCTCTGCTGGTTGACAAGGCAAAAGGCACGTTGCGTCGCCACTGGTTAGAGTCACTGGCCGAAGACGTGGCGCGGATCAAAACGCGCGGTACAGATGTCATTTTGGTATCCTCTGGTTCCATCGCTCTGGGCCGTGGTGTGCTTGGTTTGCCGCAGACTGTGCTTCCGCTTGAGCAATCACAAGCTGCCGCAGCTGTGGGTCAAATCCGCCTCGCGCGCGCGTACGAAGAAGTGTTAGACCCACATGGGCTGACCACCGCGCAGGTGTTGGTGACGTTGGAAGACAGCACAGATCGCCGTCGGTATCTGAACAGCCGTGCAACCTTGGAAACGCTGATCGGATTCGGCGTGATCCCGATCGTCAACGAAAATGATACCGTCGCCACAGACGAAATTCGCTATGGCGATAATGACCGCCTTGCAGCACAGGTTGCGGCCACAGTCGGCGCGGATCAATTGGTGCTTTTGTCTGATGTAGACGGCTTCTATAGCGCCAACCCCCATGTCGACCCGACCGCCGAATTCTTTCCTGTCCTCGATGTGATCACCCCTGAGATCGAAGCGATGGCCGGTGACGCTGGGTCGGGACTGTCCAAAGGGGGCATGAAGACCAAGCTGATGGCGGCGAAAACCGCGACGGCATCCGGCTGTGCGATGGCAATTACCGAAGGTTCGCGTCTGAACCCGCTGAAAGCACTGGAAGATGGCGCGCGCGCCACGTGGTTTACGCCGCAACTTGATCCACATGCGGCGCGCAAACGCTGGATACTTGCGATGAAGCCACACGGCGCTCTTACCATAGACGATGGTGCGGTGCGCGCGCTGGAACGCGGCACATCGCTGCTGCCACCGGGTATCGTGAACGTAGCCGGCAGCTTTGGCCGTGGTGATCCTGTGACCATAAAAGACGTGAAAGGCCGAGAACTGGGCATGGGCCTAACGCGCTACACGGCGTCTGAGGCACAGGCGATCAAAGGGCACAACTCGGCCGAGATCGAGGAAATTCTGGGCTATCCCGGCCGGGCCGTGGTAATACACCGCGACGATATGGCGATCTGATCTGCTTCTTCTTTTTTTAAATATGCACTTCCGACCTCTGCAAAGGCTGTACCGATGAAAGATTTCACAGACATCCCCGCTCTTATGCACGACATCGGTGTTCGCGCCAAAGCGGCGGCACGGGAATTGGCCTTCGCATCCGCCGAACGCAAACACGCGGCGCTGATCGGCGCTGCTGAAGCCGTCTGGAAGAACCGCGCGGCAATCATCGAAGCCAATGCCCAGGATCTGGAATACGGCCAAGAAAAGGGTCTCAGCGACGCGATGATGGACCGGCTCTTGCTTAACGAAGATCGCGTTCGCGGCATCGTCGATGGCCTGCGCGCTGTGGCGGAACAGACCGATCCCGTAGGCGCTGTGATGACCGAATGGGATCGACCTTCAGGACTGCACATCAAGCGCGTTCGCACGCCTTTGGGCGTAATTGGCGTGATCTACGAATCCCGCCCTAACGTGACTGCGGATGCAGGCGCGCTGTGCCTTAAGGCAGGGAATGCAGTGATCTTGCGCGGGGGATCGGAAAGCTTCCATTCGTCCAGTGCGATCCATGCCTGTTTGGTGGATGGCATGGTCAAGGCCGGCCTCCCCGAAGACGCGATTCAATTGGTACCCACCCGCGATCGCGCAGCGGTAAGCGAAATGCTGACCATGACTGACTATATCGACGTGATCGTGCCCCGTGGCGGCAAAGGTCTTGTCGGGCTTGTCCAACGTGAGGCCCGCGTGCCGGTCTTTGCCCATCTCGAAGGCATCGTGCACATTTACGTCGACAAGGACGCGGAACCTGTCAAAGCACTAAACGTCATTCTGAACGCCAAGACTCGTCGCACCGGCATTTGTGGTGCCGCTGAGTGTCTGCTGATACACAAAGATGTGGTCGACACGATTGGACAGGGTGTCATCAAGGCGCTGCTAAAATCCGGGGTCGAAGTGCGCGCCGACGAAACGCTGCGCGCTATTGAAGGCACCGTTGCGGCAAGCGATGCGGATTGGGGCTGTGAATACCTCGATAGCATCATCGCCGCAAAGGTGGTTGATGATCTGGATGCCGCCATTGACCACATCAACACCTACAGCTCAAACCACACGGATTGTATCCTTACCGAAGACGACGCAGCCGCAAATAAGTTCTTTGAACGGATCGACAGCGCGATCCTCATGCGCAACGCGTCGACCCAATTTGCCGATGGTGGTGAGTTCGGAATGGGGGCGGAAATTGGCATTGCCACCGGCAAGATGCACGCGCGCGGTCCGGTCGGTGCAGAGCAGTTGACCAGCTTCAAATACATCGTTGTGGGCGACGGCACGACGCGGACCTGAGGGGTTGCCGTGCCGCAATCAGACTGCTACCTGACATGAGTTAATCCGATACTTTTACTCGGAAAACTCATGAGGCAGCAGTGATCGGCACCCATCCCCGGCTTGAAATCCGCAATATCGTGCGCGACTACGATGGCAAGCGCGTGGTGGATGACGTGTCTCTCGCGATCCAGCCCGGAAATGTGACGTGTCTCTTGGGGCCATCGGGGTGCGGCAAGTCGACGACGTTGCGGATCATCGCCGGGGTCGACATGCAAAGTAGTGGGACGATCCATGTGGATGGTCACCTGATCTGCGATACAATCTACCGGGTGCCGCCCGAACGACGCTCTATTGGGCTGATTTTTCAGGATTTTGCGCTTTTCCCGCACCTTACCGTTGGCGACAATGTGGGTTTTGGCCTGACTGGATCTCGTAAGGACAAGTTGCCACGTGTCGGGGAACTGCTCGAACGGGTGGGGTTATCGCATTATATCAACGAATACCCACATCAGCTGTCCGGTGGTGAACAACAGCGTGTGGCTTTGGCGCGAGCTATTGCGCCACGCCCGTCGATCATGTTGATGGATGAGCCGTTTTCCGGCCTCGACAACCGCCTGCGAGATGGTATCCGCGATGAAACGCTTGCTCTTCTCAAGGACGAAGGCACATCGGTTCTGCTGGTCACACATGAACCCGAAGAAGCGATGCGCATGGCCGACGAAATTGCGCTTATGCGACATGGCAAGATCGTTCAGCGTGGCGCACCCTACAACATCTATAACGCGCCTGCCGATAAGGCGGCTGTAGCGTTCTTTTCCGACATCAATCTGTTGACAGGAACCGTGCGCGGCGCTTTGACCGACACGCCTTTTGGTCAGTTTCTGGCACCCGGTGTGCCGGACGGAGGGCAGGTTGAGATTGTGTTTCGCCCGCAGCATGTCGGCATCGATTTTGACCGTCATGGCCGAGGGCCCAACCCTACGCCATTGGCCGGAGCACCCGCACGCGGTGTCGTGGAGCGCGCGCGGTTCATGGGATCGGAAAGCCTTGTCGAGTTTCGGATGGATCACGACCAAAGCGTGATCCGAGCAACTGTGCCAAATGTGTTTTTGCCCAAGCCCGGCACGGTGATGTGGTTGACGGTTAGACGGGACCGGTGTTTCGTGTTCCGAAAAGACAGCGGTTCTGTAACCAAGACCTAGTCGTCGTTGGCAGAAGGAACGGTCAACGTGATCTCGCCACTATCAGCAAGAGCCTGAATCACGCGAACAACGGCGTTCATAGCAGCTTCTGTGTCTTTTGGTTTCACGGCACCCATATCTTCACTTGCCTCGCGAAGAGCGTCGGACATCCTTTTGGAAATGTTGGATAATAAGAAATCGATGCTTCGCCTGTCCACGTCAGCCACTGCGCCTGCAATCACTTTCGCCAATGTCTCTTGATCCACATCGCGTGTGATCTTGGGGACATCAACCGCGCTCATTCTGTCGGGAATATGGGCAAAAGTGAAAATGGATTTGCGCACTTGTTCAGCAAACCCCTTGTCCTCTTCATCCAGCGCGATCAGCAGGTCGTCCCGAGTTGCCGCGCGAGAAAAGTTTAGGATGGCACCAACCCGTTCCGATGGTTGCGCATGGAACGCCTTGGGAGGTTCGGATTCAAGTTGCGCAGCAAGGCTCAGACCGATGCGTTCTACTGCGTCCGGTGTGACAGCATCCGTCATCGACATCGCATAGGTGATCCGCCGCGCAATGTCGCCGGGTAGGGCGCAAAGCAGTTCTGCGGCTTTGGATACTTCAAGTTTAGACACCATGACAGCCGACACTTGTGTTGATTCCGTCGTAACAAAGGTCTGCAGCCGCGCCAGCGGCAATTCTGCAAGACGTGTCCAAGGGTCGCCACCCTGTCGCACACCAGCTTCTTTGCGAAGTCGCGCAGCAGTTTGCGCGCTGATTTTTCCGTCTAAAGCGGATAACGCACCAGCCATATCGCCGGGAAAGGAAAGTCCTATTGATTCAAGTTCTTCAGAGAACTCAGAGATGACGGAGTGCATCGTTTGACGATCGATATAGCGCATTTCGCCCAGAAGCTGCGTGAGCTGGATTTGTAAATCCTCGGGCAGCGCGGTCAGTGGTACATTCGCGCCTTCCTTAAGAATAAACTGGACGATGATCGCGGCTTTGGCCCGACGGGAAAGTCGGGCCACCGACGATGTTACCGGTGCGCTTGCGCCTGCGTGGGCAAGAGAGGTCAGTTGCGTCATTTGCCTTACTCCATCCTATCCTCATGGGGTTAGGTGGGTAAGGTTAAGAAAGTGTCAGTAGCTGTAGCCCGACCCAGATTGAATCGCCATACGCAGCGACATCTCCGGCCATGTCGACCGCCCGCCGCGCTGACGGATCTCGCTCAGCTCTGCCCGCGCTAATTCAATATTTCCGCTCTCGACATGCCACTGGCCCATATAGGACCGCGCCAGAAGGTTGTTGGGGTTGGCCGATAATGCGCGTGTGTACCAAGTGTAGGCGTCGTTCATCCGACCTGCTTTGCGCGCGGTGAATCCGCGATAGGTCAGCACTCCATCGCTTTCCTGATCCTCAACTGCGTCCAAAACACGCTCTGCATCAGAGATACGCCCGGCATAAGCCAGTTCACGCACTGCGTTCATGCGCTCTGTGTCGTTAAAGCTGCTGTCTGTGGGTTCAACGCAGGCCTTGGTGTCCGAATCCCAGACCATGCCGTTCGTGCAATTGGTCGTGGTCTCGGTAGGGGTGGGCGGCGTATCGCTTTCCGTGCCTGCAGCAAAGGTCAGCACTGGGGTCGTGGCAAATGCGGCGGCAATCATCAATCTGCGCATTGGGGATGTCCTTTGATGAACTGTTCCAAATAGGTAGGCCAAACGAAAAAGACGGCCATAAAGGCCGCCCTCAAGAAAGAGTGAGCCGGGTAATATTATCCGCTCACAACCTTGCAAGTGTTTGAATCCGCATCGTAGACCGTGCCAGTTGCGCAGGTCATGGACGCCTGCTCGTGGCCGCTGCATGCCGCGAAACCAGCTGTCGCTGTGGCAAGGGACAGGGCTGCGGTGGTCAGAAGTGTCTTGATCGTCATCAGTCATTCTCCTGTTGCTAACAAACCAAAGGTAGCACGGGTTATCGAATTGACAAAACAATACCTATTCATGTGCCTGCCGGACTGTAGGCATTGACCATTTGATAGGCTTTTCGCGGGCCGTTCACGTCCCATGCGCTTTGCCAAAAGGGCCATGCTTCAAAATCGTAGCGGACGACATACGTGTCTGGGTCGCACCAATGCGAGGCCGTTTGTTCTTTCGCTCCGAAACTGTGAAAAAACCGCCCGTCCTCGAAATCGACTTCGATATGCCCCTCGACATCGCGCCAACGGTAACGACGTTCCGCATGGAACGGCGCGTGGTTGGGTAAATGAAGCAATCCAACCTCATGATAGGCAAGCGAGGCAGCCTCGGGTGTAAAGGTCGCTGTGCCCTCGAACGTCCCAACGGTGCCCGCGTGGTGGTCGGTGATCCGCCGCGATAGGCACCAAATACCTTCAAAATCCGCCAAAGTTGGGGCCGTTTGCACTTTCACGGCCAAGTCCAAGTGGGATTGGTCAGGGCAAAGCGTCTCATTCCGGTTGGCCTCTCTTGTCGCGCACCGGTCCGCAGTCTAGGAGTGCGGCGAAATTCCGCAAGCCAACCGATGAAAGGATCGCGTGTATGATCCCCCGTTATTCCCGCCCCGAAATGGTGTCCATCTGGGAACCCGCGACCAAATTCCGCATCTGGTACGAGATCGAGGCCCATGCCTGCGACGCGATGGCCGATCTGGGCGTGATCCCGCGTGAAAACGCGGACGCGGTCTGGAAGGCCAAGGATGTCGAGTTCGATGTCGCCCGTATCGACGAAATCGAGGCGGTGACCAAACATGACGTGATTGCATTCCTGACGCATCTGGCCGAACATGTCGGCTCGGAAGAGGCGCGTTTTGTCCATCAGGGCATGACCTCCTCAGATGTGCTGGACACATGTTTCAACGTTCAGCTTGTGCGCGCCTCCGACATCCTGATCAAGGATTTGGAAGGCTTGCTGGCCGCCTTGAAGCGCCGCGCCTACGAACACAAGGATACGGTGCGCATCGGTCGCTCACACGGCATCCATGCGGAACCCACGACGATGGGCCTGACCTTTGCGCGCTTCTATGCGGAAATGGATCGCAACCTTAGCCGTATGCGCGATGCGCGGGCCGAGATCGCCACAGGCGCGATTTCTGGCGCTGTCGGAACCTTTGCCAATATCGACCCTGCGGTCGAAGAACATGTCTGCGACAAGCTTGGTCTCGTACCGGAACCGATCAGCACGCAGGTGATCCCGCGTGACCGTCATGCGGCGTTCTTTGCCACCTTGGGTGTGATCGCCAGCAGCATCGAAAACGTCGCCATCGAAATCCGTCACATGCAGCGTACAGAAGTTCTGGAAGGCGCCGAATTCTTCTCGATGGGGCAAAAGGGGTCGTCCGCGATGCCGCACAAGAAGAACCCGGTCCTGACCGAAAACCTGACCGGCCTTGCCCGCATGGTGCGCGCGGCCGTGATCCCGGCGATGGAAAACGTGGCACTTTGGCATGAACGGGACATCTCGCACTCCTCAGTCGAGCGAATGATTGGACCGGACGCGACAATCACGCTGGATTTCGCGCTTGCGCGTTTGACAGGTGTGATCGACAAGATGCTGATCTTCCCGGACAATATGCTGGAAAACATGAACAAGTTCCCGGGTCTGGTGATGTCGCAGCGGGTTCTTTTAGCCCTGACGCAAGCCGGTGTCAGCCGTGAAGACGCCTATACATTTGTGCAGCGCAATGCGTTGAAGGTTTGGGAACATCGGACTGATTTTAAGCAAGAGCTGCTGAACGATCCCGACGTGGTCAAAGCGCTGAGCGCCGAGGAGATCGAGGAAAAATTCGACCTTGGTTATCACACCAAACATGTCGACACGATCTTCGCGCGGGTGTTTGGCGAGTAAGCCCAAGCAAGGGTTTTTGAATTGCTTGCAAGGCGCTTCACAGCGCCTTGCAGCTTAGCTCAGGTGGTCAACCACCATCAGATGCTGCGCCAATGTCTGAACTTCCTCCAGCCAACGCTCTACCAGTCGTGGATCATGCGGCGCAGGGCTGACCCCAGCCGGAATTTCGCGGTTCAGCACAGCTTCAATGGCCAGTGATACAGGCACCGACACCAGTCGGGCCATAGCAGTACCACGCGCATCACCCCATGCATCCATCACATAGGTCTTGTGCCAGACTGGGCGGCCCTCTTTCTCGGCCAGCAGATCGACGCACAGCACAACGCGGTCCGGCTCGCCCGGCGCGTAGGCGTTTTGCTCCAGAAGATCCGCCGCCATCTCGGTCAGACGGTCATCGCTTGCGGTGCCGACCTCTGCAAAGATGTCGGCCCAAGCATCGGCCCACCCATTTAGGCGCAACGTGCCACGTACAAACTCTTTGACGGGCCAGGTCGGCTCGAACCGATAATCGGCCATGAAGGGCAGGCTGTCCCGGTTCGGATACACCTCGAACGCCTCTGGCTGCGGCAACGGCGCGTCATAGCGGGTGATCGCATCCCAAGGGCGTTTGACCTCAAGTTCGGTATGGTGGCGGATCGACCGTGACGGCGAACGAAGTGCCTTCAGAACCCCGACAGGCGCCCAACTGAACTTGTAGCGAAACGCGTTGGCAACCTTGGGGACGCCGCCGCAGTAGGATTTGAAAGAGATAACGTTTTCAGAGCTGTACGCGGCGCTCTTGCGGTAATCGGCAACAAGGTGATGGGCCATCAAATGGTCGATTCCAGGGTCTAGTCCCACCTCGTTAACCAACGCCACACCAGCCGCTTTCGCCGCTGTGTCCAGTGCGCGCATTTCGGGCGCGATATAAGACGATGACACAAAATGCGCGCAGTGTTCGATGGCCAACTGCGCCAACTGCACGTGCCAATCGCCGGGTAACATCGACACCACCACATCGCCCGGTTCGACCGCAACTGCCAAAGCTGCCGGATCAAACACACGAATGTCGTCGATCAGGTCACCCACCGCCTTGCGGGCTTTCTCGACCGTGCGGTTCCACACTGTCACAGCGTGCCCATCCTTTATCAACCGTCGTAGGCCGGGAACGGAAGACAGACCTGTGCCACACCAATGAACTGTCATGTTGTCACCTTCTGGATATGCGTGTCGAAATAGGTTTTTGCGCGCCCCCAGACCCCTTGGTCGATTTCGGCCAAGGTCTTGAGATGCGGCAAAAGCTGCGCTGCGAAATCCTCAGAGGATTCACGCGGCATCAAAGAGGGTAGATTGTCGATCGCCATCACATCAAGCGGTGGCGCATCACAGACGCGCGTGACGGGGGTGTCCCAACTCGTGACATGATCATACACCTTGACCGGTGAAAAATCGCTGTCGGGATCGCAGGCAATATCGCCAATCATCCGCAGGTTACGTGGCCGATCGCAGGCATCTTCTGGCACGAAAACCGGTGTGCCGGGACGCGCAAGGATGCAGTTGAAAAACAACGTGTGATCAAGCACTTCTGGGAACGGGCCACCATGCGCTGTTTCCACCATATCCCACTTTGTAACGGTCAAACCAACGTCTTCGCAAAGATCTCCAGCCCCGGTTCCGACTCGCCCAAGTGCGCCAATCACCATCGCGTTTGGTGTTGCCCCGGCCAGCGCCATCTTCACGTCGTCACGCATTGCTTTGGATGACGGCCATGTGCTGACAGACGGGCAGGGCGCGCCTGCCTGCTGCGCTGCATAGGCCAGAATTGACACGGCTGCTCCTGCGTATCCCGCCCAATAGCCGAACGCGGCAACTCGCCGACCGTCGGCATTTTCTAAATATTCGAGGTCGTAAAGAAGCCCGCCACCCGCTTTGAACCGCGCCAAAAGACGTTGCCCCGCGGGTTGGCCCTTATAGGCGTGACCAAACATGATGTGACGATGGCGCAGCGGTGTCCCATTATCCGGTAATTCTTTTAACCCGAAAATGACCGCATCTTCCGGCGCTTCAACCCAGCTGCCTTCGGGCGCAATCGCGGCACCGACCGCGTCATAGTCTGCGGTGTTGATCACCCGCGTCGTGCTGTCTTCAACGGTTACGTTAATGCCCAGAGCTATCAACGCCGCCACGCCTTCGGGCAGGATACCGACACGTTCTTCATTTTCGCGGCTTTCCGCGCGTACCCAGAGATGGGTCATTCTATCCCCTCATTCCGACTCGTCTCACCGTAGCCAGCGCAATCGTGGGACAAAAGCCCGACCTGTGCTTCTTTGGGCGAAAATTACCTCCGCCGGAGGCACCCCGAGGCCGCAACGCGCAGCGCGAGGACCAAGATATCCTGCGGGCGCTGGCGCACACATCCCTGCAGGCATCGTTCATATATGTGTCTGGGCAAAAAGCCGATCCGGCGTGTCCAGATGCGGCAGCGCGTTAAATTGAGTCAGGGCCAGTTGGCCCTCAAGCGGCAACCAAGAACTGACAGACGTGTTCTGAATCGACAGGCACACATTGCAAAAGGCGGGCATGTCCAATCCCAGCGTCAATCGCATGGCCATCCCGATCAGCCCACCCGACGTCACGACAAGCGACCGCCCGGGCAAGGCGCTGATCTCGTTCAAAGCATCCTGCACACGGTTTTCGAAATGGGCAAAACTTTCCGGCGCCCCCTCAAGCTTGCCGTCACGCCAGTGACCGAACAGGCAGGGCAAGTGGCGCACAAACCCCTCGCGGTTGTCGGGAAGGGTGATCCCGTGCTGATCGGCCAAAAGAGTCGAGAGAGTGAAGTATTCCAACTCGTTCAGTCGTTCGTCGCGGGCGATTGCGCGCGACGTTTCGGCGGCTATTCCGTCAGCGGTTTCCACATGGCGTCGTAACGTGCCGGTCCAGACATGGGCGAAGACATCGCCTTTCTGGCGGAAATGCTCACCTAACCAGCCGGACTGCTGGTGCCCAAGTGGGCTCAGCCGGTCGTAATCGCCCTCGTCGCGGGCGCCTGTATTGGCCTGTCCGTGGCGAACCAAAACGATATGCGACATGCGACCTCAAAAAAGCTGGGGCAAAAAGAAAACGCGCCCGACGGGCGGGCGCGCGTCAGTCATAATCCCTAGGATCAGACCTCTCTCATGATCTGTGCTTTGGCCTCGATCAGAAGGGCCGCCATTTTGGCGCGAATCTCGTCGTCGCTGGCTTTGCCGCCCAGATCGCTGGAAACCTTGCGAACAACGTCTTCGTGACCGGCTTCCTCGAAATCGGCCTTGACCACTTCCTTGGCATATTCGGCGGCTGCGTCGCCGGACTTGCCCATCAAATCAGCGGCCCAAAGACCCAGCAATTTGTTGCGGCGGGCTTCGGCTTTGAACTGCATTTCCGCATCATGGGCGTATTTGTTCTCAAACGCGTTTTCGCGATCATCGAAGGTCGACATGAGGGTGCTCTCCCGGGGATGTGTTTTCGGTTGGCCTAGGTATGGCCCGACGCGCCGGGCGGTTCAAGTGCGTGCGTTGCTTGCGGCATGTCCCTGCATGCACTAAGAGGCATTCAAACGCAGCCGTTTTGCGCAAGTGTGGACGGTAATGCGCACATCTTTTTCGTGCCATCCGGCGCATTGATAGAAAGACCCCACATGGCCCGTCGCAAGAAGATTTACGAAGGCAAAGCCAAGATCCTGTATGAAGGTCCGGAACCGGGTACGATTGTTCAGTATTTCAAGGATGATGCGACTGCCTTTAACGCCGAAAAGCGTGACGTGATCGATGGTAAAGGCGTTCTCAACAACCGCCTGAGCGAGTTTTTCATGGTGGGCCTGAATTCCATTGGTGTTCCGACGCACTTCCTCAAGCGTTTGAACATGCGCGAGCAACTTGTGCGACAGTGCGAAATCATCCCGCTGGAAGTGATTGTGCGAAATTTTGCCGCTGGCACGATGGCCAAGCGACTGGGCATCGAAGAAGGCACGCCGCTGCCGCGTCCGATTGTCGAATACTGCTACAAGGACGACAAGCTGGGTGATCCGCTCGTCACCGAAGAGCATATCGCCGCCTTTGGATGGGCCAGCCAGCAGGACATGGACGATATCCTTAGCCTTGCGCTGCGGGTCAACGATTTCATGTCCGGGCTGATGTATGGCGTCGGGATCAAGCTGGTGGATTTCAAGATCGAAATCGGCCGCGTCTACGATGGCGATTTCCAGCGCCTCATCGTGGCGGATGAAATCAGCCCCGATAGCTGCCGTCTGTGGGACATCGAAACCGGGCGTAAACTCGACAAGGACGTTTTCCGCCGCGATTTGGGAAATCTGGCCGATGCCTACACGGAAGTGGCGCGGCGTCTTGGGGTGATGCCGCAGAACGCGACGCCAATGGAAAAGCCGAAGCTGATCAACTAACGCGGAGCCCGTGACGGGCGTCGCATGTGCATATTTGGAAAAAGAAGAAGGGGGACATTGCGCCCCCGGACAAGGCGGAGACGATCATGAAAGCACGGGTGCATGTGATGCTGAAGGATGGGGTGCTTGACCCGCAGGGCGAAGCGGTACGTCACGCCCTCGGCGGGTTGGGCTTTGGTGGCGTCGATAAAGTACGTCAGGGCAAGGTGATCGAACTTGATCTGGCGGATGGCACAACCGAAGACACTGTGCGCGAGATGTGTGAAAAGCTGCTTGCGAACACAGTGATCGAAAGCTACCAGATCGAGATGAGCTGATGCGCGCAGCGGTTGTTGTTTTCCCCGGTTCCAACTGCGACCGGGATTTGGCCGTGGCATTTCGCGAAGCGGGCTGTCAGGTTGAGATGGTTTGGCATAAAGACACCACTCTGCCATCGGGCATCGACATCGTCGGTATTCCGGGCGGGTTTTCTTTTGGCGATTATCTGCGCTGTGGCGCGATTGCGGCCAACTCTCCGATCTGCGCTGAGGTCAAAGCACACGCCACGCGTGGCGGATTTGTCCTAGGTGTCTGCAACGGTTTTCAGATCCTCACCGAGACCGGATTGCTACCGGGTGCGCTGCTGCGGAACGCGGGACTCAAATACATTTGCCGGACCGTGCCTTTGATCGTTGGCACGTCTGACAGCATTTATACCGGTGGCTACGAGGTTGGGCAGGAAATCGGCGTTCCGATTGCGCATCACGATGGCAATTACACCGCATCGGACGACATTGTCCGTCAGTTGAAAGCGGAGGATCGTGTGGCCTTCCGTTATGGCGACAACCCGAACGGGTCCACTGCTGACATCGCCGGCATACTTTCGTCAAATCGGCGTGTGCTTGGCATGATGCCGCATCCGGAACGGGCGGCGGATGAAAAACATGGTGGCACCGATGGCAAAGCGATGTTCACAAACATCGCCAGCGCACTTGCGGCGGCATAGCGCCTGTTGACGAAGGCGTGACGCAGCGCCGCTTGAGAGGCATTTGCGAATTGCATATCCTGTTGCAATGGCCGAGAGCACTTCATTGACGCGTCACGCCACCCGGACGGGGTCTCTGTCATGGCGGGTGCGTGTCGCGCTGACACTTCTGACAGCCGTGGCTGTGGCAACCGTGTTCTTTACCAACCGCTTGCTCACCGATCGCTTTACCGAAAGTACGCGAAATCGCGCGGAACTGCGTTTGGCGCTGTATTCTGGCAACCTCGTGTCGGAACTGCGCCGCAACGCGATTGTGCCGCAGCTCTTGGCGCGCGATCCGGCTTTGATCGGGGCATTGAATTCCGGTGATTTTTCGCAAAGTTCGCAGCGCCTGATTTCGTTTGTAGACGAAATTGGTGCTGCGTCCCTCATGCTTCTTGACCGGGACGGGCGCACGGTGGCGGCCACCAGTCGTGAACGGCTGGGCGAACAACACCGAAGCGCGGCCTATTTTGTAGAAGCGCTTCGTTCGAACGCGACGGTATTTACGTCGCAGCGCGAAGAGGTCGGCAGCTTTAATTTCAGTTATTCGCGTCGCATAGAAAGCCAGGGGCAGTCGATCGGCGTGATCGTGGTTGAGGTCGATCTGGCGAAGTTTGAACGCGCTTGGGCGGGCATCTCTGATGCGGTGCTTGTGACCAACAGCGAAGGCGAGATCATTCTTGCGACAGAACCGCGCTGGCGGGGCCAAACCGTAGAAACCGCGCTTGAACGGCAACCTGCAGACAGTGCCATTGAGCGCGCCATCCGGGCCACGACCGATTGGACGGCGTTGCCAGCGGACGCGTATTTCCAAGGTGAAGCGGTGATGCGCATCGAAGGCCGTATCCCGTTCCGGGGCTGGAACATGGTGTCCTTCACCACTTACGCCAGCGTGCGCGAGCGGGTGAACGCGGTTCTGGCGCTCGAAATTATGGGATTCGCGATTCTCCTGGCGCTCGCCTTCTATGCGCTTAGCCGCAAGACAGCGCTGCGCATGGCGCTTTTCCAGCGCGAGTCGGCAGAGCTTCGCGCATTGAACCAGAGGCTACAGCGGGAAATCGCCGAACGCGAACGGGTACAGGAAACGCTGGCGGTGGCAGAACAGACGCTGGCGCAAAGCTCCAAACTTGCCGCCTTGGGCGAGATGTCAGCAGCGGTCAGTCACGAATTGAACCAGCCATTGGCTGCGATGAAGACCTACCTTGCTGGCGCAAAGCTGTTGATGCGGCGCAATCGGAGCGAAGAGGCGCAAGCAGCGTTCAGCCGGATCGACGATCTGATCGAACGGATGGGCGGAATTACGCGCCAGCTCAAAAGCTATGCACGAAAGGGCCAAGAGGCGTTTTCCCCTGTGAATATGGGCGATGCACTGGCATCCAGCCTGTCAATGATGGAACCGCAGTTGAAATCCCGCAAGGTTAAGATCACCAAAATCCTACCCGAAGATCGGGTGTTGGTGATGGGTGACCGGATGCGGATCGAGCAGGTGATGATTAACCTCCTGCGTAACGCGCTGGACGCCACCAAGACGGTCTCGGACCCGCAGCTTGAGATTATCCTTGCCAGCGGTGAGACCGCAACGCTCACCATTCGGGACAACGGGCACGGGATCGAAGACCTCGATGCATTATTCGAGCCTTTCTACACCACCAAGCAACCGGGCGACGGTGTTGGGCTGGGTCTTGCCATTTCCTCGGGGATCGTCAACGACCTAGGGGGACGGCTGCTGGCCCGTAACGCTGAAGGAGGTGGTGCGGTGTTCGAAATGCAGTTGCCGATCTTGAACGACCAAACGCAGGCGGCGGAGTGAACCCATGGGCAAAGCCATGAAGATTGCCATTGTCGATGACGAAAAAGACATGCGCCAGTCGATCAGCCAATGGCTGGCACTGTCGGGATATGACACGGAAACCTTTGCGAGCGCCGAAGAAGCGCTTGGCTCGGTTGGCTCGGATTATCCGGGGATCGTGATTTCTGACATCAAGATGCCGGGCATGGACGGGATCCAGCTCTTGCGCAAATTGATGGGATCAGATTCCGCACTGCCGGTGATCATGATCACGGGGCATGGCGACGTGCCGATGGCGGTTGAAGCGATGCGGATCGGGGCATTTGATTTCCTGGAAAAGCCGTTCAATCCAGACCGTATGTCGGACTTGGCCAAGAAAGCCACCAACGCCCGCCGCTTGACGCTCGACAATCGGGCGTTGCGACGCGAATTGGGCGACGGAACGCAGATGATGCGCAAACTGATCGGGTCCAGTCCTGCGATGGAACGTCTTCGCGAGGACATTCTGGATTTGGGGCAAGCCGACGGGCATGTCTTGATCGACGGAGAAACCGGCACCGGAAAGACGCTTGTGGCGCATGCGCTGCACGCCGTGGGCAGCCGGGCGGGCAAGAAATTCGTTCTGATCTCTTGTGCTGCGATGGACGAGGACACGCTGATCCGCCGTCTGTTTGGCCCGATGATGCCCGAAGACAACCGTTTACCGGCCGTCGAAGAGGCGCGTGGCGGCACGTTGGTGCTGGAAGATATCGAGGCGCTGTCGGATACGGCGCAAGCACGGCTTCTGACCATGATCAACGATCAGGGCACGCCGCCGGAAACCCGCATCGTTGCAATCTGCAACCTGCAGGACGAGGGCCGCACCTGCGAAGACGCGCTGCGCCCTGACCTTTACTACCGCCTTGCCGCGCTCAAGATCACCGCGCCGCCGCTGCGCAACAGGGGTGAGGATATTCTGACGCTGTTCACCGCTTTGGCCGACCAGTTCGCAGATGAGTATGGCTGCGACGCCCCGCAGGTCAGTGCGCAGGAAGCGGCGCAACTTTTGCAAGCGCCATGGCCCGGTAATGTGCGCCAGCTGATCAATCTGGCCGAACGCGCGGTACTGCAATCGCGGCGCGGCACGGGCACCATCGCATCGCTGCTGATGTCCGACCATGACGAGATGCAGCCGGTGATGACCACCGAAGGCAAACCGCTTAAGGAATATGTCGAAGCGTTTGAACGCATGTTGATAGACAACACGATGCGCCGCCATCGTGGGTCGATTGCGTCGGTGATGGACGAGCTGTGTCTGCCACGCCGGACGTTGAACGAAAAGATGGCCAAGTACGGCTTGCAGCGCTCCGACTACCTCTAGGTGGGCAAGGCCTTTTGAAAGGGCTTGGGACGGATTTTCGAAAATCCGTCCCGCTCACCCAGCGGCGCGCATCAGCATGCCATACAGATCGCGCGGGTTGTCGGGATCGGCCAACAAGTCCAGCGGCAGGTTCAGCCCGGTTTCGCGGGTCAGGTCATGCACCACCCGCAGGGCCGAGAAATCCTCGATCGCAAATCCCACGCTGTCGAACAGCGTGATCTCGCGGGCATCCCGTCGACCGGGCACAGTACCCGTAATCACCTGCCACAGCTCCGTCACGGGATGGTCCGCGTCCAATTGCTGGATCTCGCCCTCGATCCGTGTCTGAGGCGGGTATTCCACAAAGATCGACGACCGATGCAGGATTGCCGCCGCCAGTTCTGTCTTGCCCGGACAATCCCCACCGATGGCGTTGATGTGCACGCCGCTGCCGACCATATTGTCGGTCAGGATCGTCGCGTATTGCTTGTCCGCCGTACAGGTGGTCAGGATCTGCGCACCTTCGATGGCCTCTTCTGCGCTGTTGCAGGCAAAGACGTTAAGGCCCGTACCCGCAAGGTTCGCCGCGCATTTGACCGTGGCTGCCGGATCCTTGTCGTAAAGCCGTACCGTGTCGATCCCGCAGATGGCCTGCATAGCGATGCTCTGAAACTCCGCCTGCGCGCCATTGCCGATCATCGCCATAGTGGTGGCACCCTTTGGGGCCAAGTGTTTCGCCGCAACCGCCGACATCGCGGCGGTGCGCAGCGCGGTGAGCAGGGTCATTTCGGACAAAAGAACCGGATAGCCCGTATCCATATCCGCCAAAAGTCCAAACGCTGTGACAGTCTGCAACCCCTCGGATGTGTTCTTGGGATGCCCATTCACGTATTTGAACGCATAAAGCGCGTCATTGGCCGTAGGCATCAGTTCAATCACACCCACTGGGCTGTGGGCTGCCACACGCGGCGTTTTGTCGAAACTCTCCCAGCGGCGGAAATCTTCTTCGATAGCGTCCGCGATGCGGCGGATCATCTCGGGCAGGCCGACGCGATGCACAAGCTGCATCATGTGATCGACGGATACAAAGGGCACCAAGGCCTTGTCTGACGGTTGCATGTGGGCCTCCTCAGATCATGTGCGGTGTTGGGCGGTCAAAAATGCGACGACCCAGTGCCGACGCCGCAAGATCGACCATCAATTGCGCCGTGCGTCCACGTTCATCCAGCATCGGGTTCAGTTCCACCAGATCAAGCGAGGTCAAAAGCCCGCTGTCACACAGCATCTCCATGACCAAATGCGCCTCGCGCACTGTGGCACCGCCGGGCACCGTCGTGCCCACGGCAGGAGCATAGGCCGGATCGATGAAATCAACATCAAGCGACACATGCAGCGCGCCACCCGTCTTGGCGACATCTGCCAGAAACGGCTTGAGAAGGGTCGCCACACCGAATTCGTCGATCGCCCGCATGTCGTAACCGCGCACGCCAGTGCCAGCCATCAACTCGCGCTCCGGCAGATCGACAGAGCGCAGCCCGATGATGCAGGTTTGCCTGGGCGGCACAATGGCGGGCAGGGCAGGAAAGCCGTCAAAACCGCTTTGCCCTGTCGCATAGGCCAGTGGCGTTCCATGCAGGTTGCCCGAGGTCGTTGTCTCAAGCGTGTTGTAATCGCTATGCGCATCGAGCCAGAGCACAAATTGCGGGCGGTCCCGCTGCGCCGCATGGGCGGCTACACCCGGGACGGTGCCCAGCGACAGCGCGTGATCGCCACCCATGAAGATCGGCAAGCCTTTTTGCATGGCATCCTGTGCTGCGCCCATCAATGCCGTGGTCCAGCCGATGGTTTCCGACAAATTCACCAACCCGTCCCGTTCTGCGATGTCATTCGCGTCTGGTGCGACATTGCCCAGATCGGTCACGCGGTGTCCCAGCGCGGTCAAGGCGCGTGAAATCCCGGCGGTGCGATAGGCGTCGGGGCCCATTAGGCATCCCTTGCGGGCTTTTCCGCAATCCAATGGCGCGCCGACCAATACGATGTTCTGTGACTGCATCTATCCTGCCCTCATGCTCTGTAAGAGGGGTATAGAGTTCAAATCGGGTGATCGGTAACTGGTCAAAGTGAACAATACGGTATACTATTGTCCAAAATGATAGGTCGCGGGATCAAGATGGATAGTACAGACACTCGCCTGATCTCGGTGCTTCGCCATAATGGTCGCGCTTCGGTGTCTGATCTGGCCAGCACGCTTAGCCTGTCCCGTGCCACGGTGCGGGCGCGGTTGGATCGGTTACAGGCCTCTGGCGACGTTGTAGGCTTTACCGTGGTGCTGAAAGAAGACGTTGCCCGCGACCCGGTGCGCGCCCTGATGATGATCGGCATCGAAGGGCGCGGAACGGACAGGGTGATCCGACAATTGGGCAGTTTGCAGCAAGTGAGGGCGCTGCATTCCACAAATGGGCGCTGGGATGTGATCGCGGAGTTGGGGACGGAAACGCTGGAAGCGTTGGACGATGTGCTGTCCCGCATTCGCAAGTTCGACGGGGTGTCTCAGTCTGAAACGTCGCTTTTGCTGTCGACGCGGAAAAGTGGCGCTTAGGCAGGCTTGCGCGCCGCCGCGATCCACAACCCCATCAGAACCAGCGAAATCACCATATTCCAGCTGGCCATCGACAAACCGAACATGTCCCACGGCACCTCGTCGCATCGGACCAGCGGCGCGCTCATGATCTGGTCTAACAACTCGTCCGTGGACAACCCTCCGATGGGACCAGAGGTACAGGTCGTTGGACCTTCCCACCAGCCGCGCTCGACGCCCGTGTGGTAGCCACCGACAGCAGCCGTTGCGAATGCCGCTGCTGCGCCCAACCATGCCAACGCGGCATTGCCGAACCGCAACGCCACCGCTCCGATCGCAATCGCGGCGACATGTGGATAGCGCTGCCAAATGCACAGCTTGCAGGGCGGCAGGCCGCCGATGTGCTGAAACGCCAACGCACCCAGCATCAAGGCCAACGATCCGCCCGCAGCAAGCAACATCAACATCCGACGATTCAGCATCACAGGAACCTCACCACGTAGAAGCCTCCGATCAGAAGCACGACAAACAGCGTGAACATCAACCCCAACCGCTTTTCGATAAACGCTCGGACCGGTGCCCCGAATGCGCGTAACAGACCTGCTACCACAAAGAAGCGCAAGGCCCGCGCGATCACGGATGTGACAACAAAGGTGGTCAGCGGCATAGCTGTCCAACCCGACATGATGGTGATCACCTTATAAGGGAACGGTGTTACACCGGCTATCAGCACAGCCCAAAAGCCAACGTCGTTAAAGCGGTCGTTGAATTCGGCCATCGAGTCGGCCTTGCCAAGGGCGCTTAAGATCGGCTCGCCCAGGGTTTCATAGAAGAAGTAGCCGATCGTGTATCCAAGCATCCCGCCCAGAACTGACGATACTGTGGCGACCAGCGCGATCAGCCATGCCCGTGACGGTCGGGCAAGAATCATCGGAATCATCAGAACATCTGGTGGAATCGGGAAGACCGAGCTTTCGACAAAGGCCACCAGTGCCAGAACCCAGAGGGCGCGGGGATGGTCGGCCAAGGACATCGTCCACTGGTACAAGCGCTGCAACATAACGGCTCCGAATGTGGGTTGTCAGGCTAAGACCATGCGCTGCAAGACGGGTCAAGTCCGCAGCATTTAAATGCGTTTTTGCGCTGGACGACGGCAAAGAGCTTGGGTAGGGATTGCGCGAGGCCCAAGTGGCGGAATGGTAGACGCAGGGGATTCAAAATCCCCCGCTGGCAACAGCGTGCGAGTTCGAGTCTCGCCTTGGGCACCAACAAAATCAATTACTTACCATCTATTCCGCAAAGATTTTGTTACATTATTACAAAAATTTGTGTTTGTTTTGCGTTTTTGAAAATTGGATAGTCGGGTGTTTTCGTCACAAACTCTGTTGGGTTGTGCAAAAGCGCCCCGTGGAAGTGAGGCGCTTAGAATGGAATATTTTTGATGGCTTAGGTTGCCAACGGGTTCCACGCTTCAAGAGCAGACCTCACTGCCGAACTACCCCGAAGATGACTGTAATGCGCAATCATCACACTTGTCCGGTGACCAGTGATTTCTTTAATGATGTTGTCTGGGTATCCAGCTTCAACTAACTCAGTGACTTTAGTATGTCTCATAAAATGGGGAGTATATATTTTTTCCAAGCCACAAGATTTACAAAGTTGCTTGAATTGTCTGCTAAAATCATTAATGTGACCCGTCTTTGTGTCTGCGGCAAAAACATAGCCGTCGTTTTTTCCTGTCGCTTTGGCGATATTCTGAAGTTCTTTTATAACCAGAGATGGTAAGGGTTGATGTCTTTTCCCGCTCTTTGCGACCGGGAGGAATACCGTTTCATTGCGCCAATTAATAGCCTCCCACTTCATTGTAAGTATCTCCATATGTCGCATTCCAGTTCCAAATCCGATGAGCAAAAACAAGTAAAGCATTGGATGGTGTTGGCCATTTTTTGCAGCTTCAAATAGCTTCATCTTTTCGCTTGGCCATATTCTGTCTCTGCCGTGATAATCCTCTTGATATTGTTTGACCTTAAATGGTGCAGACGAAATGAAACCTTCTTCAATTGCAAATTTACATAGATGATTAAGCGTAGATAAGTTGCGATTTACAGTTGAATGAGAAATTCCTTTTTTGGAAAGAAGGTGTGCCCGAAATTCGTTTATTAAGTTATTGTGAAGGTCCTTGATTTTATACTGACCCAAATATGGTAGGATGTGGATGCGTAAATGCTGCTCTTTCTTTTTGAGGTTCTTACCTTGATGAATTTCAAGGTGTTTCAGGTAGATAGATGCCACCTCATTGAGAAATGGCTCGGTTCTGTTTTGGTTTTTTGCATAAAGATTAAGATCTCTTTCCTTTTGTGTTCGCAAAAGATTTGCAGCCTGTATTGCTTCAGACAGATTAATTTTTCCACTATTTGCAATTTTTTCCTGATACCTATTTCCATTAAGTGTAAAATTTGCATAAAATGTCGTACCATATTTATTCTTTGTGGCCCGAAGATTACTTCCATATACAGACTGACCAATAGTCATGGATTTTAGAATTGATGCAGTGAGTTTATTGCTTGTTTTAGGCATTTTCTTCTCCTAATATTTTGCTCCTGTCGCATTTCATAGTAGAGCTTGTTGGGTTGCTGATTTGCTTTGCGACTGGCTTTGAAATGGCAAATGAGGTCCCTGCCTGGCAATACTTAAAACAGTGACACCATCAGAAAAGTTTTGGTGTTGATTTAACCGTTTATAAACAATTGGTTACAATTTTCGCATTAAATTTTTTAACGAATAGGATTAAATAGAATATGATGTTTTGAGGAATATAAATGAATGTATTAATTGCGGATGTGATTCGCGCCCCATTTTATGCGTGATTTGCATTGAAGCTTGCGGATAATAAGGAACACCGGTTCGCGATATGAGCGTTCTTGTTTCGCCAAGTAACAGTCGCCACTTGAGCAGATGTTCTGTTACTTGGCCAAGGCCCTAAAGGTCCATAGTGACCGTGGCGCTATGCGTTAGAACTCTTCATCAGGCGATACACAGACGCTCGTGAAATGCCTAAGTCACGGGCTATATCACTTGGTCCAAGCCCTTGTTGGCAAAGTTCTGCAACCTTACCTGCGTTGATGCTTGGTGGTCTTCCCTTATACACGCCTTTCGTCTTCGCTTTTGCGATGCCTTCTTTTTGTCTTCGTCTGATGATTGACCTTTCAAACTCCGCAAAGGCTGACATCAGATGCAGTTGCAGCTTAGAAAATGGGTCGTCGTCGGATGTTGTGAATTTCAGGTTCTCAGATAGAAATGCTACACTGACACCCTTATCGTTCAATCTGGCCACGATATCCTGACAGTCGCGTAGATCTCTCGCAAGGCGGTCAATGCTATAAACTATGCATTCATCACCTTCACGGGCGAAATCAATCATTGCCAGTAGGGCAGGACGATTGTGGGTTGATGCACCAGATAGCTTTTCCTCAAAGACCTTATCAACCTGACCCAAGTCCTGACGGTCAAGATTCTGGTCTTCTGAACTTACGCGGCGATACCCAATCTTCATAGTGATGCTCCATCTGTTTTATATGGATCTGGAGCTATCCGGGAGAATGTATTTTATCCAGGATTCCGACCCAAAAAAGACAAGAATTCTGGCCCACTGAATCTTTTCGTGAGGGTAGAGCCAAATAAGACAAATGTTCTAAACGCTGGAACCGACGATGTTCCACCATAGTAGTATAGGTGTCAGACTGACTTACTTTTACGATGTAAAGGAAGTTAGACAGGGAGTGCAGCTCGTGAGCAAGGTTCTGTTGATTGGAATGATGATGCTTTACGCTGTTCTCTTTTTTGGATTGGTGCAAACACTGCCTGCGTAAGATGCCATCAGCGGTTTGGGTTCAATCTGCACAGTTTTCTGACCATTGCTCGTGTTCCCGGTTCCAACACTGTCCGATAGCTGCTTTAGCATCGCGTAAATGGTCAAGTGGGTCACCGGCATACTGTTCGTTGCAGTCCAAGATAGCCAACACTGTGCCCAATCAATGCTGGATGCGCGTAGTTCGCCAAGTCCGATGCGGATAACTGGTCGGTCCAGTCCCAACAACATCGCTTCTGCGCTGCTGCGCCACTCAACCGTGGTGGAATCCACTACTACGCGGCGCACGAACGGGTCTTTCGCGGAAACAGTCAGGAACCCCGATAGGTCTGCTTGTGAAATGCGATGATTTTGGGCGTAAAATTTGCACTGGATGGCCACATAGCCGGAATGGTCGCGCAGTTTGGCAACAAGGTCTATGCCTACATCTTTGCCGGTCCAGCCGTTCGTAGCAGCATAGTCGGAACCTTCCCCATTGGCCCAGTCGGTCCAAGTCCAGATGGCTTCATACTGCTCTCGCTGAACGGGGTCAGCCGTCAAGAACGCAGCACATAACCGTTCAAAATATGTGCCTTTGTCTCGTTCAGTTGTGGCAGCAGCACGATAGGATTCCAGCAGATTGTCTATGGAGGTGGTCACGATGATACGGCTCCCCTGCTGGTTCAAGTTCAGGCATACCGCACGACGCAACAGCAGGGAAGTCTGGCAGTGAGAGAAACCTATGAGTTCAATAACGCCAACAGGATGAGGCGAGATGCCCCTTTAAGTAGTAAAAAACAAATTAGAATCTGATATTAATCAAATGATATGTGGAGTGAAGCCGCCACCTATGATTTCCTCTTGATGAGGTCTTGGCTTACTGCCTTGTTCGCACTCACGGGACCTTACTGCGGTTCAGCAGGCTTTTCTGTGGAACTGCTCTCAGACAACTGTTTTGGACGATGGGGTGAATGTTCCAGCTTCTCACCTCATCGTTTTTTTGTTTTTGATAGACCTCTCTCCTCAAAAGTTAAATATTCACTCTTTCGTTTTGGCGCGCATCATTATTGTCTGAAAAAATACTGGACTATTGCTTAAAATTTGCGAACCTGAAGGCGTGCTTGCAAATCTGTCGGATTGGTAGGAGTTGCGAGCATAACAGCATATTGCTTGGCTCCCGAAGGTTGAGCAATCTGCGCAATAAAAAACATTGCTTCCTTAATGGGGGATGCGCGATTGAAGTAGTTAACGGTCGGGAAAACAGGATGGGAGGAGAATGGTCTTGCTCGGAGGCTGTATGAGCATCCTGTAAGCCAACTACCAAATTCTATGATTTTGTGAGGTTGGCATATGGGGAGATAGGAAGCTTATCTGGGGAGGCGGACCTATCTCCCCATAACAATTGAATGCTTATGGCACTTGGTCCCGCAGTAGAGTGATTAGCATATTCTGACAACCACACGCGATTCCTGACACGGTGATGAAAACACTTGGAGCCCTTCTGATTTTAGCTGGCACATCTATGCTTGGAACGCTGGTCCTCTATGGTGCTCCAACGAATATTTTGCCTTTGGATAAAATTGAGACCGACATTGGTGCCTGGGTTGGAATGACGCTCACAATTGTTGGTGCAATTCTCCTTGTTGGTGGAAGCTTGTATGGTAGACAAAATGAAAGCCTTCGGACTATCAACTCTCTGACAGCGGAACTCCGTAACATTGAAGAAAAGCTTGAACACATTCGTGTTGTCGCTAAACATAGCGTGCAAGACTTTTCACCGAAAGACTATGTGGCACAATACAATGGTTACGACATTTATTTCAAAAATCGTTATTATTACATCCGTGATGTGAATGCCAAATTTTTTACACAAAAAGGTGCGGAGAGCTGGATAGATAAAACCGAATGGGAGCGTCGGCGACCTACGGTTTTTTAGACCTTGCTATTGTTTTCTGAGCGTTTTCAATCACCATCCCCGCATACTGTAACACACTTTGGAGATAACCAATGGCCGGTAAGACACTGACACGCTTAGACTTGGCTGAGGCGTTACGCCGAGACTGTGGAGTCCGCAAGCAAGACTGCATTGGTCTGGTGGATAATGTTCTTGAGGTAATCGCCAATGGCCTTGTGGATGATGGCGAGGTGAAGTTGTCTTCATTCGCTACTTTCACAGTTGCATCCAAGCCGCCTCGTGTTGGAAGAAATCCAAAAACTGGGGAAGAGCAGCCGATTTTGGCCCGTAAAGTTGTTAGGTTTCGCGCTTCACAGAATATGAAAAGCCGAGTTGCCATTGGGAAAATACCATAAATTAGCTGAAATGGCGTAGGCGTGAGGTATTAGAAGCAGCTATGCTTCCGAGTCCTGTGATGGATATGGACGCCCCTAAGCTCTATAGTCGTGCCGTAGCTTTTTGGCGAGATTTCTACCCAAAGAATATGAAAATAAACTTATTTGCACTTGACTTGCTGGTGTCTGTCAAAGAGCTTTAATTTATGCAGGCCTAAGATAGTTTGATTTGCCTCGGACATTATCCTGCCTGCCAAAAGTTGTAGTTGAACCCATCTACTGCAACTTGCTCTCAGACCTATTGGTCTCTTGGCGATGAAATGTTCTGGCTTACCCCCCAGAGATACATTTCATCGCCACCCTTGTAGGCTACTGGTTCTCAATCATCAACTGTTCATCTGTGTAGCCCTGCTCTTTGAGCTCATAGAACCAGTTTGGCTTGCGTCCTTTACCGCCACAGACTTGGCTATGGTCTTCGGGATTTCTGAACACGGGAACCACAGCTTTCTTTGCTTTGGTAGGTTTGTCCCCAACCAAGTCTTCTGCGGATGAGAAGCCAAATTCTTTCGCTACTGCGTCAAGCTTGGCTTTTGCTTCCTTGCGCTTGCGTGAGTGGTATAAAGCTATCGCTTTGGTGACATCCTTCTGGATTTGTTCCAGTTCATCCAGTGATAGTGTTTCATAATCAAAATTAGGCATATGTTCTCCTTTGCCTTTCTTGTGTTCTTTTGGATATCAATCAGAGACCATTGCACCTGTAAAGAAGATTAATCAAAGACGATAGTAATTGACATACAAGATTTTAATAATTCTAGTGGAGTCGGTTTTTCGGCATTGAACTGTTTCGGTGAAAGCAGTTGTATCAATGGTTACCACTTTGGTTGTCAAGAGTTGTTACTATGAGCAAAGCGATACATAGCAACATTGGGTTTGAACTTGCCCAGATTAACCGCGTTGCAGATGGGATTGATGCTTCAAAAGCAGGATACACTGTTCCGGTGAGCGAGATGTTCAATCCTCTCAAGCAAGCAGCGTTACCAGCAAATCCCAAAAGCCCAGCATTTGCCGAACCAGCGGCGTTGGATCTGGCAGAAATAATCGGTGAGATTGCTCTGAACAGCCCACTTCGTGCCGAACAAGTGTTTAACATTGTAGGTGATATGCTTCAGAAGCTGCAAGACATCCCAGAACTCGGTGGCGTTGGAAGATACCCAAATACTCGCGAGCTGAAGTTCTACAACCAGCCGATAACCTTGGTCTATACTGTGGATGACAACGCAGCGGTGACAGTGGTGGCGGTGCTTTGCACAGAACTGGGTTTGGACTAATCAGTGACCCCCAAAAAATTCGCCACACACCAGGATCCGAACATTTTGGTAGGGTAGGTATGGGAAAATCCGTCTCCCGGCCTACACGGCGCTCTCCGTGTCTCTCACGGATATTCCAGATGGCTTACACCATTTGAACTTCACCAGATGCACTAACATTACGCATCTGTGCCATCAGGTGGCGAATTGGATAAGTTTCATATGATTTTGCCCAATCCGTAAAAGTTTTATACCCAGAAAATGGATTTTCTGATGCCATCAAATGAATCAAATCATCATCTGGAATTGGTTCTGGTTTTCCCAAACATTCAGCAGTAGCTACGGCATCAATAAATTCTTTCACATCTGATTTGATAAATTGTTTTTGCACAGAATCCGGATATTGAACAGGTAATTCTTGGCGAATATATGCCCCACCATCTTTCTCCAGTTCATATAAAATACGATTTTTTCTTGATGAATTAAAGCGGTTCCAGCGTTCATTGAATCAAAGGGGATTCACAGCGGGCTGTTTTTCTGATTCATCTTGTTCAGGAGGATCTGATCATGCCCAACCCGCTTTCTGCCGATATTCGAGCCCGTTTTGAAGTGCTCTTTGGCC
>JANSYF010000090.1 GCA_024742575.1 Paracoccaceae bacterium
ACAACAAGACCAGTGCGCCCTAAACTTACCGGCGCGCCCGCCCTCATATACCCCTGAATTATCCGCCTCGTCTGCGCCAGTCTCTCAACCATCCGCCCCGTCTAACGTCCCAACATGCACCTCAGCGCCGCCGGTGAGGGGGTGTTTAGAGTCGACGCCAAAGGTCCGCAAGCGGAAAAAACAGCGAAACCTAAAAATTTGTCACAATTTCTTTAATTAATTGTTTTTAAATGATTTAAATCACGAAATGATTAGAGAACCATAAGGATGCGGCCAGATCACCCTATGTCCTGTGACGCCGCATCGCTGTTATCCACAGGCTTACCCACACATGCCCCTGCGTCAGCCAACGGCCACCGCGCGAGTCACCGCCCTTTCCAGATCGGATTGCGCTTCTCTGCGAAGGCCCGCGCCCCTTCCATCTGATCTTCCGAGTCATAGAGAACGTCGACAGTCGCCAATTGCCGCTTGGTGATCCGGTTCATCATGTCCTGAAACGACGCATCCTCAGCCTCGCGCACGATGTCCTTGATAGCGGCATAGACCAGGGGTGGTCCCGACGCCAAAAGCGCCGCCATCTCGCGCGCCTCTGCCATCAATTCGCCCGCTGGGTGGACGTGATTGACAAAGCCCCAGCGCGCGGCTTCGTCCACGTCCAGCCAGCGCCCGGTCAGCAGCATCTCCATCGCGATATGATACGGGATACGCTTGGGAAGTTTGACTGACGCCGCATCGGCCACCGTGCCCGAGCGGATTTCCGGCAGTGCAAAACTTGCATGATCCGCTGCAAGGATGATGTCGGCACTCAGCGCCAGTTCAAGCCCACCACCGCAGCAGATGCCGTTCACCGCTGCAATCACCGGCTTGTTCAGATCACGCAGCTCTTGCAGCCCGCCAAATCCACCTACGCCGTAATCGCCATCCACGGCATCCCCTTCGGACGCTGCCTTGAGATCCCACCCCGGGCAAAAAAACTTATCCCCGGCCCCGGTCACGATTGCCACGCGCAGTTCTGAATCGTCGCGGAAACTCCGAAACACCTCGCCCATGGCGCGACTGGTTTGCAGGTCGATGGCGTTCGCCTTGGGTCGGTTCAGCACCACTTCGAGAACATGGCCGTCCCGTGTCACATGTAAAGGACTGTCCATCATGGCTCCTCCCGGATCAAAGCATCTGCCACCACCGCGCGGGTCGGGGTGACGATCAGTGGGTTGATTTCAATTTCCGCGACACGGCCTGCCTGTGCAACCACGTAGTCCTGCACCTTCAAGACCGCATCTATGACGGCGGAGCGCTTGCAAGCGGATTTCCCTCTGTACCCATCCAGCAAAGGCGCGATGCGCAGAGTGTTAAGTGCCGTGTCGATCTCGGCTTTGGTGGCGGGCACCAAGAGGTGACAGGTGTCCTGCCACAACTCGGTCAACACGCCCCCTGCCCCAAGGGTCAAAACATACCCATGGGCTGGGTCCGCAACAATCCCAATCAAAAGCTCGACACCGCCATCCGGGATCATTTGTTCGATGTAATAGCTGCTGCTCTGCATCGCATTGGCAGCGCCGATGACCGCCTCGACCGAGTGCAGACCCAACCTGACGCCACCAACCTCAGTCTTGTGCGCCATACCCCGTGCCTTCAGCGCCACTGGAAGCAAGGGTTCAGCAACCTGCCCCGCCTCTTCGGGCGTTGCCGCCAAAGCGTGGCGCGGCACGTCGAGACCGCACCGTTCAAGGATCGCTTTTGCCAAGGCTTCATCGCGTACGCATAGCGTGTCTTGCACCGAAGGTATCGGGATCGGTCGATCTGGATCAGCTTCCACCCGTGTGCCATAGATCTCAGCCAGCGCATCCAATGCGGCGTCCAGACCGTGCAGCGGCAGGATACCCGCCTGCATCAGCCGGTCACATATATTCTCAGGCAACGACTCGGACAGCGAGGTCAAAAGCGCTATCCGCTTGCCAGTCCGCTGGCGGGCAAGGATCGCCGCCTTTTCAACGCAGTCCCATGCATCGGTCATGCACCTGTCACGACGTGGGAAATCAACCACGATCACGGTCAGCGTGGCTGGGCCTGATGCCATGACCGCGTAGACTTCGGCCATCTTGGGTGCTTCATTCCAGATGAAGGTGTGATAGTCGAGCGGATTGGACCGCGTGACCAAGGGGCCGAGCACGTCTTTGAGTGCACTGTCCTGCGCGTCGGTTAGCGGTGCAAAGACCACTCCTCGCGCCGCTCCGCCATCAGCCATCAGGCTTGCCTCGCCGCCGGAACAAGACAGTGACGCAATCGCCCCCGGCGCAGTTGGTCCGTACAAATGCGCATGTTTCAAGGCTTCGATCAACGCATCGAGCGACCGCACCCGGAGAATACCCAGCCGGTCGAACAAAGCAGTGGCCCCGACATCAGAACCAGACAGTGATGCTGTGTGCGACAGGGCCGCTGTCTGTGCCGCCTCGGACCGCCCAGATTTGAGCGCGATGACCGGTTTGCCCAAACGATGCGCCACTTGCATCAGCGATTGGAGCGCGGGCAAATCTCCTACGCCCTCAATATGCAGTCCAAGCGCGGTGATCCTTGGATCTTGGATCAAAGATTGCGCGATCTGGCTCAACCCCGTCTGGGCCTGATTTCCCGCTGTTCCAAGGAAGGCAATGGGCAGGCCACGACGCTGCATAGACAGATTCAGGGAAATGTTAGAACTCTGCGTGAGGATCGCCACACCGCGTTCGACGGGGATCAGACCATGCACATCGGGCCAAAGCGCCACCTTGTCGAGCGCGTTTACGAAGCCGTAGCAGTTGGGCCCGACAACGGCCATATCATCAGCCGCATCAAGCAAAGCAAGGTTCAGTTCCGCCCCGTCCTCGGTTTCGGCAAAGCCGCTAGCGAAACACACCGCACCGCCAGCCCCTTTAGCGGATAAATCACGCAAACAGTCGATGGTGGCACTACGGTTGACGCCAATGAAGCAGGCGTCAGGCGCTTCTGGCAAATCAGCGACACTTCGGAATGCGCCCTCGGCACTTGGGTGAACATGCCAGACCGGACCGTCGAAACCGATCTTATAAAGCGCATCTATCACCGATCGACACCATGCGCCGCCACCGATCACGGCAACGGAGGCGGGCCGGAACAGACGGTCAAGACCTGTATGGATCACACCGCCCCCCGCAACTCCGCCCGACCCGACTCTTCTGCGTAGCCTCGGATGTCGCGCTGAATAAATGGGTAAATACCACCGCTACGCCCCCAAGGGCCGCAGCAGATCGCGGCTGATGATGTGACGCTGGATCTCGGACGTGCCATCCCAGATCCGTTCGACCCGTGCATCGCGCCAGAAGCGTTCAATGGGGTAGTCATCCATCAGCCCCATGCCACCATGGATTTGCAGCGTCGCATCCGTCACACGCGCCAACATCTCGCTGGCGTAGAGTTTGGCGCTCGCGATCTCGCGGTTGGCCGGCATCCCCTGATCTAACCGCCACGCCGCTGACAACGTGAGCCAGTCCGCCGCATCAATCTCGGTGATCATGTCGGCAATCTGAAAGCTGACGCCCTGGAACTTGCCGATTTGCTGGCCGAACTGCTTGCGCTCGGCTGCAAAGGACAACGCGTGATCAAATACCCGCCGCGCACGACCTACGCTCATCGTCGCAACTGTGATCCGCGTGGCATAAAGCCAGGTGTTCATCACCTCGAACCCGCCATCGACCGCGCCCAGAACCTGTGCATCGCTTAGCCGACAATCATCGAATTCGAGTATGCAATTCTTGTAACCCCGATGGCTGACCGACTTGTACCCATCACGCACGGTGAAGCCGGGATGCCCGCGATCAACAAGGAAACAGGTGATGCGCTTCTTCGGGCCCTTCGGTGTCTCATCCACGCCCGTCGCGACAAAAACGATGAAAAAATCCGCATGGTCCGCGCCCGAAATGAAATGCTTGGTCCCATTAATCATCCAATCGCCGCCATCGCGCCGCGCGGTGCAGGACATGCCGCGCACGTCCGATCCGGCCTCGGGTTCGGTCATGGCAAGTGCGTCCATCCGGTCACCACGCACCGCAGGGAGAAGATACTGCTCTTTTTGATCGCCCTCGCAGGCCATCAGGATGTTCTGCGGGCGTCCGAAGAAATGCGTCAGTGCCATGGATCCACGCCCCAATTCGCGTTCGACCAAAGCGAAATCCAGATGCGATAGACCCGCGCCGCCAACCTCTTCGGGGAAATTGCAGGCATAAAATCCAAGGTCGATCACCTTGCGTTTGATCTCTTGCGCCACGCCGTGCGGCACCTCGCCCGTACGTTCCACCTCGGTTTCATGCGGATAAATCTCGCGCTCTACGAACTCGCGCACGGTCGAGACGATCATCTCCTGTTCATCACTCAGCCCGAAATTCATGCCGCTGTCTCCGCATGTTTCACAGCCAATGTCTCCACGGCCTCAAGCACCTCTGGCAGCGGCGGACAGGAGCGACGAGTCTCAAGCGATACGTGCAACAAGAACTGATCACAGGTCGCCAGAACTGCATCATCCGACGCGCGGCACATCTCGTGCCAAAGACGCAGCTTCTTGCCCTCGCCCAGCGTTACCCGCGTGGTGACATAGATGTCCTCGCCTGCGTGGGTCTCATTGAGGTATTTGACGGACGTCTCAGCCGTGAAGTAGCTGTTGCCTGCCGCGATGTAGTCGCGATCCGCGCCGACATGGGTCATCAATTCCTCGGACGCATCGCTGAACAACTGCCCATAACGCCCCTCGTTCATGTGCCCATTCACGTCGGTCCAATCGACAGGAACAACGCGCCGCACCGTCACCAGCGGCACCTCATCGCCCAACGGCCCGCGCAGCATCGCATCGTGATCCAAGATCAGTTTGCCCGCAGCCGCGCCCTGCTGTTTCAGCCCGCGCAGAATGGCGACAAGGTTGTTGTCACGCAGCCGTTCCAGATCACGGATGCCCATATGCCCGGATTGCGCATCCGACTGCCCCGCAATGAGGTCAACCAAGTCGTCCGTGAACTCAGGCACATCGGTCAGCTTGGTCCACGGCCATTGCAGGCACGGTCCGAACTGCGCCATGAAGTGTCGCATCCCTGCCTCTCCCCCCGCGACGCGGTAGGTCTCGAACAGGCCCATCTGCGCCCAACGCAAACCAAAGCCGTAGCGGATCGCGTTGTCGATTTCCTCGGTCGTGGCGATCCCGTCTTTGACAAGCCAAAGCGCCTCGCGCCAGACCGCCTCAAGAAACCGGTCCGCAATATGCGCGTCAATCTCGGCGCGGACGTGCAAGGGGTACATGCCGATGGCGGTTAGGATTTCCTTCGCCCGCGCAACAACCCCCTCGTCACACGCCGCACTCGGCACCAGTTCGATCAGCGGCAAGAGGTAGACCGGATTGAACGGATGCGCGACCATAATTTGACCGGGACGCGCCGCCCCTTCCTGCAACTCTGACGGCTTAAAACCCGAAGTCGAAGACGCCAAAACCGCCCCCGTCGGACAAGCCGCCTGAATATCGGCAATCACCCTGTGCTTGATATCGAGCCGCTCTGGCACGCTTTCTTGTATCCAGTCCGCGTCCGTCACCGCCTCGGCCACCGTCCCGACATAGGTGATCGTCCCACGTGTGGGCATCGGTGCTTCGTAGAGCATCGGCAGCACCCGCGCTGCGTTGCCCATTACTTCACCGATCTTACGCTCTGCCTCGGGATCGGGGTCAAAGACGCGCACCTCCCATCCCATCAGGGCAAACCGCGCGGCCCAACCGCCGCCAATCACGCCACCGCCGATGATAGCCGCTACCTTGGTCATGGTGTCAAAGTCTCCGTATGTCCGTCGATGGCCACGATCTGGCCGGAAATCCGTTTTGCCTGAGGTGACGCGAGCCACGACACCGTGTCAGCGACGTCCTCTGCCGTCACCCAAGACCGCAACGATACGCCTTTGACGTAAAGTGCGCGCACCTCGTCATGGGTCTTGCCTGAGGCCGCGGCCTCCATCGCCACCACCCGATCCATCCGGTCGCCTTCGACCGCGCCGGGGCAGATGGCATTCACCCGTACACCCGCCGGGCCAAGCTCCATGGCAAGGGTCTTGGTCAGGCCGACAATCCCCCATTTCGCCGTCGCGTAAGGGGAGCGCAGCGGATAGCCGAACTGACCCGCAGTTGATGAGGTCAGGACAATCAACCCCTGCCCCGCTGCCCGCATCCGCCGCGCAGCCCAGCGACAGGTGAGGAAGGTACCCGACAGATTTACCTCCACACAACGGTTCCAGTCTGCAAGGCTCAGATCTTCGATCCGTCCCGCCGGCCCGCCGATGCCGGCATTGGCACAAACGACATCGATCTGATCCCACCTGGTGTCAATCTGATCGTAGAAGGCCTCCATCTGCGCCTCATCGGTCACGTCTGCCCCGCATGCGATCTGGTCGGGATACGCAGCGGAAAATGCCGCAACCGCACTCGGATCAGCGTCACAAATGGCAACCTGATCGCCTTCTGCTATGAACCGCTCGGCCATCGCGCGCCCTAACCCGGACGCACCTCCTGTGATGACGACATGCCTCATAGCCGCGCCGCCACTGCTTGCGCCATCACCGCGCCAAAGTTATGATGCGCATCAATGTCCCAGTGAATACCATCCACCTCTGACACCGCCACATGCTGTCCGGCATCCAGATAGCCGCAACCTTGCCGCTCTGCCGCCGCCGCGATGTGTTCCGCCAACCCGGCCTGTCGCGCTTCTGCACCTGCAAAGGCATTGGCTTGAACACCGGCCTCTTTCACCGGCACAGGCGCGACAAGCAGGATGTCCTCAACCTCGATCTCGGCCCGCGTCGTCACGATCAGGCGTTCCAAAGACCGGGCGATTTCGAACGCTGTGACCGAAAACCGGTTCTTGAGGTCATTCGTCCCCAGCATCAGCACCATGAGATCAATTGGGCGATGGCTATGCAGGATCGCAGGCAATACAGTAAACCCGTTCCGCATCCCGCCTTCAATGATATCATCATGTACGGTTGTCCGTCCCGGCAAGCCTTCAGTGATCACGGTGTGACCTGCGCCAAGCCCAGCCGCCATTACATCTGGCCAGCGGTCGCCGGGACCATGCCGTTCAAACTTGCCCACCTGTGTGAGGGGTTTGGTCCCGTGGGTGTTGCTGTCGCCGTAACACAAAATGACCGCCATCTCAGCCCCGCGGCGCGCGTTTGCTCAGGCCCAGCTTCTCGCGCACTGCCTGCGGACCCATGATTTTGGCCCCCATGCCTTCGACGATGCCAACAGCCCGTTCGACCAGTTGCGCATTGGTGGCCAACACACCTTTATCCAGCCAAAGATTGTCCTCTAAACCAACCCGCACATGTCCTCCGGCCAGCACAGCCGCGGCAGCATAGGCCATCTGGTTTCGCCCCAACGAAAAGGCGCTGAAGGTCCAGTGATCCGGCACGTTGTTCACCATCGCCATGAAGGTGTTCAAGTCATTCGGCGCCCCCCACGGCACCCCCATGCAAAGCTGCACCAAAGCCGGGTCTTCAAGGATGCCTTCTTTGACCAACTCCTTGGCAAACCAGAGGTGGCCAGTGTCAAAAGCTTCGATTTCTGGCTTTACACCAAGATCAGTCATCATCTTGCCCATCGCCCGCAGCATACCCGGCGTGTTGGTCATGACGTAATCGGCCTCAGCGAAGTTCATTGTGCCGCAATCGAGGGTGCAGATCTCGGGCAGGCACTCCGCCACATGCGCCACGCGTTCTTCTGCGCCCACCATATCGGTGCCGCCCGGGTTCACAGGAAGTGGGCTTTCGGTCGATCCAAAGGTAATATCACCGCCCATTCCTGCCGTCAGGTTGAGCACCACATCCACCTCGGCATCGCGGATGCGGTCGGTCACCTCTCGGTAGTATTCAACTTTCCGGGAAGGCGCCCCGGTCTCGGGATCGCGGACGTGACAATGCACGATTGCCGCGCCCGCCTTGGCCGCTGCTATGGCGCTGTCGGCGATCTCTTTCGGGGATCGCGGCACATGCGGGCTGCGGTCTTGCGTTCCACCCGATCCAGTAATGGCGCAGGTGATGAAGACCTCTTGGGTCATAGACAGCGGCATGGTGATCCTCCTTCGCGTTTTTCAAGAGTTTGGCACTGGATTTTACCCCAACCATGCGGATACGGTCAGGTTCATGCAAAATCCGCCAGATTCCACTGCCGCGCGTTTGAAAATCGGGTTCCTGCTCATCGATCGATTTTCCAACCTATGCCTCTCTAACGCGTTGGAGCCGTTGCGTGCTGCCAACAGCTTTGCCGATGCGCCAGTTTACGCATGGGCGTTCTATAGCCTTGACGGCGCGCCCGCGCTGTCAAGTTCCCGGATGGCTGTTTTACCAAATGGCAAAATAAGCGATCTAACCCGTGTTGACCGCCTGTATGTCATTGCAAGTTATGGACATCTTGCCAATGACACCCCCGCGACGCGACGCGCTTTGCAGCAAGCCGCACGTAAATGCGGCGCGATGTTTGGACTGGATGCGGGGGCGTGGTTGATGGCGTCGGCTGGGCTGTTATCTGGGCGAAGGGCGACGGTGCACTGGGATCTGTTGGACACATTTTCTGAGCGTTTTCTGGATGTTGACGTCGAACAAGCGCTGTGGGTCGAGGATGGTGACGTGCTTACCTGCGCGGGGGCGTCGGCCACGCTGGGGTTGAGCCGTCACTTGATCGCACGGGACGTCAGTCCGGCGATTGCGCTGGACGTGGATGCGCTTTTTACACCGCCTGTTCGGAGCGATGCGCTACCGTCGATCCGCGACCCGCTGCTGACACGCGCCACAAGGATCATGCGCGAGAACATCGAGCAACCAATTGATATTACGTCACTTTCTACCCGCCTAAAGACCAGCCCACGCACCCTCACACGGCGCTGTCAGGCGGCGCTGGGGATGACACCGGGGCAGTTGTATCGGCATATTCGGTTGAGTGCGGCGCGGACGTTGGTGGAGGGGTCGACGACGAGCATTGCGGAGATTGCGGTGCGGTGTGGGTATGAGGATCCCACAGCGCTGACGCGGGCATTTCGGCAAAGGTTCGGCGCAGCGCCGCGGGCCTTTCGTGGCGAAAGCGCCAACAGATCGTCCTGAAATAACCACAATTTCAGTGCATTAGCGCCCCATGTCAGACCGCCTGGGGAGGCTTTATGCGACATTATCCGGACCTGCAGAAAGCAGGTCACACCGACGCGCGTCGGGCAAAACTGTTTGAATTGCACCGTCAGGAACAGCTTCAGACGGGGTCTGGACGGGCCTATGGGGAGCCGGACATGCAGCGGCCAGACATCGCGCTAGGCTTGCGGGAACGGGCGAACCGTTCGCTTCGACCCCGCGATCCGTACAATTCATCCGTACGGTAGACGCGCTTCCGTACGGTTCATCTGTACGGTTCGACCCGTTTCGTACGGTTGACCCACAAAACTGCTGTGAACCGTACGGTTCAGCCTTTGAACCCGGTCGCGACGACGAATTTTTCGGAACTGTCGGAGCGGGACGCGGGCGGCTTGACGTTCACCACCTTGGTGAAGCGCTGCTTGAGAAGCTGCTGCAAGCTGCCCTCTGCCCCGCCGGCCAGAACCTTGGCGACGAAGGTGCCGCCCTCTTCAAGAACGTCGAAGGCGAAATAGGCGGCAGTTTCGCAGAGGTGAATGATGCGCAGGTGGTCGGTCTGTTTGTGGCCCGAGGATGAGGCGGCCATGTCGGACATGACGACATCGGCCTTGCCGCCCAACCAGTCCTTGACCTTGTCATCCGCGCCTTCATCTAGAAAGTCGAGCTGGTGCAATTCGCAGCCGGCAATCGGCTCCATCTCTTGCAGGTCGATGCCGAGGACGGTGCCGATCTTTTTGCCCGGCTTCTCGCCAAGCGCGTTCACCCGTTTGACGGCGACCTGACACCAGCCACCGGGGGCGGCCCCCAGATCGACGACACGGGCACCGGGGACGAGGAAGCGGTACTTTTCGTCGAGTTCGAGAATCTTGTAGGCAGCGCGGCCCCGGTAGCCTTCGGCATGGGCGCGCTTGACGTAAGGATCGTTCAACTGCCGCTGGAGCCAGCGGGTCGAGGACAGCTTGCGCCCCCGCGCGGATTTCACCTTGACCTTGAGGTCACGCTGTCCGCGCCCGGAGGTGTTCTTGCCGTCTGGGGTCTTGCCGGTCGGGGTCTTGGCCATGGGGAAGCCCTTTGGTGGTGGTTTGGCGGGCGGTGTAGCATGGGTTTGGGGGAAGGTCATGGGGGGATGACGCAGCGACGTAGGGTGCGTGATTTCACGCACCATTTTCACGTCCTCTTAACCAATCACGCCGACTGTACGACATGTCCAACTACCGCCGCCCCAAACTCGCCAATGCGCCAATCTTCTTCACCGTCACCTTGGCAGATCGGCAGAGCAATTTGCTTGTTCGAGAAATCGACCTCTTGCGCCAAGCCGTTCGTCTCACGAAAGCCGAAAGGCCTTTTGAAATAGATGCGTGGGTCGTCCTGCCGGATCACATGCATTGTATCTGGCGGTTGCCCGGCGAAGATACCGACTATCCAACGCGATGGCGGCTGATCAAGTCGCGGTTCTCACGCGCGGTTCCATTGGGACAGAGGCGCGGAAGCCATGTCAAACGACAGGAACGTGGGGTTTGGCAACGTCGGTATTGGGAACATCACATTCGGGATGAGGCAGATTATGCGGCGCATCTGCAATATTGTTGGGTAAATCCCGTCAAGCATGGCTTGGTGGAAAGGCCGGAGGATTGGGTGTTTTCGAGTGTGCGCCGGGATTGTTTGGTTGAGGGGTGAACGGTGCGTGCGAGCACGCACCCTACGGTGTGGTTTGGGCGTAGTGCGTGAATTCACGCGCCGCACCTTTCACGCCCTACGCCATGCGCTCGACCGCCTCTCCCATTGCTGCACTAGACCGTACTCGATGCTCAGCATCACACCTGTGAAGGCCAGCGCGTAGGCCATGACGGTCGCGGTGTCGAAGAGCTGAAAATAGAGGTGGATCTGGAAGCCGACGCCGTTGGAGCGGCCGAGGAACTCGACCACCAGCACGATTTTCCAGATCACGGCCAGCCCGTTGCGG
>JANSYF010000043.1 GCA_024742575.1 Paracoccaceae bacterium
TCCGTGTTCGATACCTACGACGACATCGTTGCGCGATGCTGTGACGCGTGGAACTTCTTCGCAAACGATCAGGAACGCGTCCGTTCTATCAGTGACCGAGAATATGCCAAAGCGGTCAATTCATAGGGCCGTTGGTATAAGTGGCGCGTTTTGGGGTGTCTTTGTTGGCCTGTTCATATGGTCGGCAAAGTCGTCAGCCAATCGATCAATCGACCGTTGACCCAACCTCAGTTGAAATACAGTCATTTGTGCAACATGCAGGAACCAGCGTCGATGCCCGCCGGGTGCTGTAGAGAGCCGTTTTCAAGACGACCGAATTCGCTGAACCCCAGCCGTTTCCAGATCGTGAATGCCACTGGATTGGACGTGTCCAGCCAAGCCGAGTGGCACTCAAGGGATTGCGCCCTTTCCAACGGGACGTTCACAAGCTGCCTACCGTAGCCCTGCCTGCGGTGTTCTGGAGCAACCCAAAGCATGTTCAAGTGCAGCCAGCCATAAGAGGTGTGCCCAACCAGATCGGCGACGAAATCAGTATTCGCAGCTTGTATCGTAAGACAGATCGGCTCGTTCCTTGCTTGTTCGATGTCGGCGCGAAGGCTGTTCAAAAGATGCATTTCCAACACATCAACGAAACCAGTTTCGGCGCCGACAGCGACAATCGCAGACGTCAGCCCAGCCATGAACGATAGTCGCTGACCAGCAGGTGCTTGGGCCGCTCATCCTCTTCGATGTCGGCAAAACGGCCAATCGGTTCACGGAAGATGTTATCGGTCTCATCGTCATTGACGGTCGAAACCTCGCCAATCAGCACATCGCCCCCCTCACCCCAGAAAGCATGCCAATCACCAGGGCGCAGAGTGACGCTTTCGCCCGGCCCTAGTTTCAGTTTCTGACCCGGCGCGTAATCCACGCGGATCCCGTCACACAAGACGGTGCCGCCGCGATCTTCGGCGAAATTGCCTTTGTCGTCCGAGCCATAAAGCTCAACCACCAGTGTTGCACCGCCGCGGTTAATGATGTCTTCAGCCTTGACGACATGGGTATGCATCGGGCTGAGCTGGTCTTGTCTGGAGATCAGCAGCTTTTCCGCATAGCACATACCACCACCGCGTTGCAGATCGCCTAAGAGGCCGTTGCGCAGGGTAAACAGAAACAGCCCCATTTCGTGAAACCGACCCGCACCATAGTCGGTGATGTCCCAGCCGCATCGCGCATCGATCACATGGCGCGCGTCGTCTTTCCGTCTCTTGAATTCCTCCGGGCTCCAATAGGCGAAAGGCGGAAGGGTAAAGCCGAATTCATAGATCATGTCGCCTGCGGCGATCATGATTTCATTGATGCGAGAGCGTTTCATGCAGCCACCTCGTAGGTGCTGAAGATTTCAATCACCATCGCGGCGGTCCAGGTGAAATGCGCCCCGCCGCAGGGTTCGGCGGTGATCGGATCGTGATACTCGGCAAAGCCGCTGTGCTCAATCAATCGTACCGAATCCGCCCGGATACGGTTCGCCATGGAGAACTGACCGGCCCGCTGCAAACCGTCCGCGATCATGTAGTTGACGATCAGCCAAACCGGCCCGCGCCAATAGCGCAGCCCGTCAAATTCGGGCGCGGTAGGATCATGGCTGGGGACGAGGTAGTTGCAGGCTTTGGCCAGAGCCTCGATCCGGTCGGTCAGCGCCGCCGCACGCGCCTTCGGAATTGGGGCAAAGGCGGCAAGGATTCCACCGATGGAGGGACTGTCTATCGGCTTGCTTGCAGCACGGTCATAGCATTGATACTGACCAAGCGTTTCGCTCCAGAGGCTTTCCATAGCGGTGATGCCTTTTTCGGCCATCGCCCGGGATTGGGCCGCGATTTCAGTCAACCCTAGCCGCCCGGCCAAGTCGGCCACGTCTTCACAGGAGCGGATCAGGATGGCGTTGAAGCCGGGGTCAACCACCTTAAACGGCGATGCATCGTGCAGCAATGTGTTGTCCCAGCCGAGACTCCTGAACTTCTGCACCAGCCAGATGTAGCGCCTGTACTGCTCATCTGTCGGTCTGTGCGCCGGATTGGCATGTGTCGTGTCGCGGCGGGTGAAACTTCCCACGCCTTCGGTCGGTACGCGCTCAAAGGCGTCATCCCAATCGACCGAATTGTCGCGTCCTGATTCCCAAGGGTGCAGCAGCGCAACAAGACCCGTCCCTTGCGGATCGCGGCAGCGATAGAACCATTGATGCCAGGCGTGGATCTTCGGCAACAGCTTTTTCGCCTTGCGCGTTGCCAGAGCCTTGTCAGCCGCGCGGTCATGGATCCGACGCACGGCAAACCCGGCAACCGGCGGCTGGGTAATCCCTGATGTGGGGACCGAGCGGTTCGTGGCCCAGACACCCGGTCCCGGGAAATACCCGTCATCGAGCTGGTGAAAGATGATATGCGGTACCATGCCGTCGTCCCACTGATGGGCCATCAGCGTTTCGATCTCGGTCCAGGCTCGCGGTTCGTCGAAATGCGCAAAGCCAAGCGCGCTCAACGCGGAGTCCCAGTTCCACTGGAACGGATAAAGCCCGTGCGTCGGCACCGTGTAGGTGCCGCGGTCGTTGTCGCTCAGGACTTGGCGGGCGTGTTGGATCAATTCGTCGTTCATGTCTCTGTCCTCAGGCGACGGCAAGCGTGGTTTCAGGATCGAACCAGCGCACCCGATCGGGTTGCGGGGCCAGTGTCAGGCGGTCGCCTGCTTTGACGGTTGTGTCGCTGTCGAGCACGGCGCGGAACATTCCGCCATCGACGTCGCAAGTCACAAGCAAATGCGCGCCCAACGGTTCGATGACCTTGGCGATGGCCACCAGACCGGTATCGGCAGGGGCCATGTCCTCGGGGCGGATGGCGAATTTCAGTGTCTTTTCGGTGTCAGGCCCGTCGAAGGTCTGGCCCGCGACTCTCCATTGCCCGTTCCCTGTGGCGGTTGCAGGAAGAAAGTTCATCGGCGGATTTCCGATGAAGCCCGCGACGAATTCTGCCGCCGGGTTACGGTACACCTCGATGGGAGAGGCAGCCTGCACGATCTTTCCCTTGTGCATGACGCTGATGCGGTCGGCCATCGACATGGCTTCGACCTGATCGTGGGTCACGTATACGGCGGTGGTGTTACTTTCGGCCAGCACGCCCTTCAATTCGGCCCGCATTTCCATTCGCAAAAGTGCATCGAGGTTTGACAGCGGTTCGTCCATCAGGATCACATCCGGTTCCATTGCAAGCGCTCGAGCCACGGCAACACGCTGGCGCTGACCGCCGGACAATTCTCCAGAATAGCGCTTGAGAAGCATTTCGATGTGCATGAGTTCGGCCACACGTTCGACGCGGCGCGTGACTTCATCGTTGGGCAGCTTCTGCATACGCAGACCGAAGCCGATGTTTTCGAACACGGTCAGATGCGGGAAGACGGCATAATTCTGGAAAACCATGGCGATGCCACGATCCTTGGGCGGCAGGTGGTCTACGCGCCGCCCACCGATCCAAACCTCGCCGGTCGTCGCGGTTTCGAGCCCGCAGATGATGCGCAGCAGGGTCGTCTTGCCGCAGCCCGAAGCCCCCAACAGCACCATGAATTCCCGATCCGATATCGTCAGGTTGATGTCATGTAGGGCCTGGTATTCACCGAATTTCTTGGCCACGTTCTTGATCTGGATTTCAGCCATTTTTCTGGTTCCTTATTTCACGCAGCGCCGCCTCAGCGGTTGGCGATGCCCCACATGGCAAACAGGTACTTGCGCACGGCGAAGATGAAGATCAGCGCCGGCAGGACTAGGATGAAACCGCCAGCGAATTTCAGATGGATCGGCGCTTCGCTCAGCTTGACCAGAAGGAACGCCGTCAGGGTCCGGTTCTCGATCGTCAGAACGGCGGCAGCAAAGACTTCATTCCATGAGATTACGAAGGCAAAAATCGCCGATGCTGCAATTCCGGGCAGGATCAGGGGGAGCACCACTTTCGTAAAGGCCGTCAGACGGGTGCAACCAAGAGTCCAGGCCGCTTCCTCAAGCTCCATCGGGATGCCCGAGAAAAGCGAGAAGGTGATGAGAACCGCAAACGGGATCGCCAATGTCGTGTGGACAAGCGCAAGACCGATGATGGTGTCGTCGAGCCCGGTACGGATGAACATCACCGCCAGCGGCAGCGCCAGAAGTGGCAGCGGGAAGGCGCGGGTCAGCAGGATCAGTAGACGGAACAGTTCCTTACCCCGGAAATCAAAGCGTGACAGGGCATAGCCTGCCGGTGCGCCGATTGCGATGGACAGGATCATGGTCAGGCCTGCCACCATGATCGAATTCAAGAGCGCATCGATCATGCCGTTGAAGGTCACGAAGAAGCTCAGACTGCCCATGTCGAAAGCGGGGAAGAAGGCCTTGGGGTAGCTTTGCACGTCCTCCGGAGCGCTGAGCGTGTTGATCAGCAGGAAGTAGAGCGGTACAATCACCCAGGCACAGAGAAGGACAACGCTGGTGACATAGAGCCAGCGACCGGCCTTCCGGGCGTCGGGCGTTGCGACAGCGGTCATATCGTCGCTCCTTTCGGAACGCGCAAGGCGCGCAGGATAACCAGGGTCGCGGCAATCGAGATGCCGAGGATGATCAGCGCCATCGCTGCAGCCGCACCGCTGTTCAGCAGGTCAAACTGGTAGGCATAGGTTTCGCTCATCAGCACTGGGAAGAGCGTGCCGCCCAGGGCCGCAACGACTGCAAAGATTTCAAAGGCAAGGATGACCCGCAGCACCAGAGCCGTCTGCAGAGACGGTCGCAGAAGCGGTAGGGTGATGCGCAGAAACTGTTTCCACTTTGACGCGCCAAAAACCTCGGCTGCTTCGTAGTATTCCTTGGGGATCAGGCCGATGCCCGCGACAAGGATCACAAGCATGATCGCCGTCGCCCGCCATATCTCGGCCAGGGCGATGGCAAGGAACACGATCCACGGGTTCTGATAGGTCAGCAGATTCGCGGGTTTGTCGATCACGCCAACCGCATCCAGCATGGAGTTCAGGAACCCGGATTGTTCGAAAATTGCCAGCCAGATGATTCCGGCAGCAAGGTCTGAAATGCCCAGCGGAATCGTCCAGACATACAGGATCAGGTCCCTACCCTTTTGCATCCGGTTGACCATCGTTGCCATGAGAAGTGCCAAGGCAAGCTGGACGGGCACGACGGCTGCTGCCAGCAACAGCGTGTTCTGCAGGGAGATCGGGAACTTCCAGTCACTGACGACCTCGCGGAAATTCTCCATCGTGTAGCCACCGTCGGCCGTGAACGCCTGATTGGCGACGAGAACGAAGGGGTACAGGAAAAAGACGCACAAGAAGAACGTGACCGGTGCGATCAGCACGTAGGGTAAGAACCGAGCGTTCATCGGAGCGCTCCTTTCTTGGCAAAGCAGGGATGCAGGGCGGGGGTATTTGGGGTCCGGGCCGCAAACCTCGGCCCGGACAGTTCATATGTTATGACGCGATCTTATTCGACCGGGCACGGGCCGTCGGATGCGGCATCTGGTGCCCAGCACGGAGCGCCGCTTTCCTGCATGATCGCGGCCAACTTGCCCTTCTGGTCGTCCAGAACCATGCGAATGTCCTGATTTGCCAGAACGATACGCTCGAACGTGTCGACGAAGACCTGGCTGAAATCGCCTCCCTTGTCGCCCAGACCTGCCGGCAGAAGACCGGGGTTGGCATCAGCAGAGCCGCTCATCTTCGCCACGGCATCACCCGCGGCCTTCACGGACGGGGGCAGATCCTCGGGCAGCGCCACATCAACAACCGGGAAGAAGTTGGTGGCCCGCAGAGTGGCAATCTGGGTTGCCGGATCAAGCATGTACTTCACCAGTTCCTTGGCCGCATCCATATCGGGTGCGGTGCGCGGGATGGCGACGCCAGCCAGAACCGGCATGAAGCCACGGCCGGTCGGACCGGCAGGTGCCGGGAAAGCGACAAAGTCATCCGGACGGTCGTTGAATGCCTGCGCCAAACGCGAGGTGTGATCAAAAGCGATCCATGCGTCGCCTGACAAGAGCTGTTCCTGCATGAACGAGAAGTTGGTCGAAGCCGGGTTGGTGTGTTCCCACAGGCTTTTGAAGGCTTCCCACGCTGTCACGGCCTCGTCGGACGCAAACGTGCGCACGACGCCGTTGGTGTAGGACGGGTAGAGATAACCCTGGAAGAAGCGGTGCTTGAGACCCTTCGGACCTGCCGGGAAGCCGAACTTGGGTTCACCCACGGCTTCATGGACATTAGCCGACCATTCGATCAGTTGGTCATAGGTCAATGCGTCGATATCCGCGCCTTCGGGCAGGTATTGCAGCGCTTCCTTGTTGGCCGCCATGATGTAGCTGGCTTGCATCCAAGGGATGTACTGCATGTTGTCGGTGCCAAGTTTGGCCAGTGTGTCGAACGTGGCCGAGGCGGAGGACACACCCAGATCGTCGAGATCAACCAGATCATCGGGGTTCATTGCCGAGAAATCACCGTGCAGCGACCCGAGGACACCAATGCTGCCAGAACCAGCCTGCAATTCAGCCTGCAGACGGGTCAGCCATGGGCCACCTTCGTTTGGCTGGTAGTCCACGCCACCCGCGAAACCCGAAAGCACCTGCTCGGTCATGGCCTGGGCTTCTTCGGCAGGACGTGCCTGCGTGGACCAGAAAAGGACGTCGGCCTGAGCGGCAACCGCAGCGCATGACATGGCTATGGCGGACGCTGCGCCGAATGTTTTTGAGAATAGGGTCATGTTTCCTCCCAGATTTTGACCTGTGGGCTGACCGGATCGGCATTGCCCGTGTCGTCTGCGCCAAGTCGGGCTTGGCTGTTTCGGCGTTGATGAGCTGGCCGCAATCGGCAGCGCGAATCTCCCCCTTGATGCCGAACAATGATATATCGTTATATCATCAGTCAACTGAGAATTTTCGGGAAAAGGAGCAAAAATCAGGAGTGAATATTGATTTTAAAGCGTTTTACAGGCATTTTTTGAATTATCGTTATATCAAGTCAGAGCGGATTCGTGACCCCCAAACCCACTCTCAGCACCGTCGCAAGAGAAGCCGGCGTGTCGATTCCGACCGTGAGCCAGGTCATGCGGGGCACGGGGCGCATCTCCGACGAGACCCGCGAAAAGGTGCTGAACGCCGCCCGCAAACTGCACTATCTGCCGAATTCCCGTGCGGCCGCGATGCGGTCGGGCGAGAACCGGGAAATCGGCTTCGTGATCAACCAACTGGGCAACCCATTCAATGCCGAAGTGGTGGGTGGCGTCGTCGATCTTCTAGAGGCCGAGGGATACCTTGTGTCCATCGTCGACACCCGCGATGACCGAGATCGCCAGAAACGACAGCTCGAATCCTTCATCCAACATGGGCGCGGTGGCCTGCTATGGGTGCCCGCAATCGACACGCCCGAAGAAACCTTTGATATGTTGTCCGCACAAGGCATCCCTGTCGTGACCTTCCTGCGCCACGCCTCGCGTGACCTTGACCATGTTGGCATTCGCAATTCGGAGGCTACTTCTACGGCGACACAGTACCTTGTTGATTTGGGGCATCGGCACATCGCCTATCTTGGCGGGTCCGATAAAACGATTGTCCGGAATCAGCGTATCGCCGGCTACGAAATGGTAATGGAGAGAAACGGTCTGGAACCCCCAGTGGTTTGGAATTGCGAAGACAACAAGCTTGCGGGTCTGGAAGCCATGACCGAACTGCGGACGAAACACCCTGAAATAACCGCTGTCGTTTGCAATGGCGACATGGTGGCATTGGGTGCTTGCCTGGGGCTTGCGCGTGCGGGGCTTCGTGTTGGTGTCGATGTTTCAGTGTTTGGCTTCGACGACATTCAGGATGCCGCTGTCGCAACGCCGGCTCTGACAACAATGGCTGTGTCTCCCCACAAGCTCGGCCGGAAACTGGCGCGGGCTCTTCTTGATAGGATCGATGATCCCGAGATGCCTCCGGTTGTTTCTGAAGTTTCGGCCGAAGCCGTTATTCGGGAAACTACAGGTGCGCCAGCAAAACCGTGTTAGTATTAAACTCTGAATGCCGCGAATATCAAATTTGCCGATACCACGGTACGTAAGAAGATACCGGTGCCACAAGCACATAGCGTGTGCATAGGCAATGGCAGTTATGGGTCGTTCATGCTGCTGCCTATGTCGGGTTGTCGTCGAGAAGGCACTAGTCGATCACAGGCTACGTCATGGAAGCACGAAACCTATCTTCCATCTTAATGCCGCAGGAACAAGATTCCAGCGAGCTTGCACCTGCAAGCCCCATACGGCCCAATCCGGTCGTTACCAGCTTTTTCATATCGGCTGCGCGGGCGGCATCGATCACGTTGCGGTGCTGCTGGATACTCTCTTTGGGCAGAGCCATGCCCGGCACGATCACCAGCGCGTCGACCCCTCCCAAAGAGGTCTGCAACTGCTCGGGTTGGTCACAGTCTCCCGGGCGCACCTCGATCCCCAGATCGGGAACCTTGGAGGGCCTGCGGGCCAGCTCGGTAACGGGCGCGTCGACCTGTAGGGCGATGAGCTTGCGAGCAATCTCGAAGCCAAGCTGGTCCTAGACGGCGCTTACGTCATCGGTCGTCATGGTCTGGCCTCTATCTAAAGCGATGGGCAAAGCCGCCTGCACCGACGGCTTTGCTAAGGGAATTTGGGTCAGCCGTGATAGGCTTGGCTGACGGCAAAGCTGTCTTCGAACCAGTGCCACAGCACGACCTGTCCATCACGAACCTTGGCGCGCAGGGCAAAGGTGAATTCGCCGATTTCCTTGCCGGAGTGGGGGGTGATGCCGTTCATCTTGCCAAAGACGGCGACCGTGTCACCCGAGGCGAAAGCGTCAGTGTTTTCCCAAAGGGTTGTTTGCAGGTTCTCGGAAAACACGCCGAGAAAGGCGAAGATGTTTTCCTTGCCGGTCGCGCCACCGATCCACGGCAGGCTTGCGTCGCCTTCGTTGTGCCAGACCATGTCATCGGCCATGAGCGTGCTAATCTTTTCCATGTCGCCCGATCCCATCGCGCCCATGAAGGCCATGACGGTGTCAAAGCTGGCTTGTGTCTGGTCGTCCATTGTCTGTGCTCCTGCATGTTGTCCAAGGATGATCGCGAGCGTTGCGCCCAGCGATGTCGAAAGAAGTGTTCTGCGGTTCATGTCGTGCTCCGTGTTGGCCCCCGAGACTGACCCGGGGGCTGGGTTGCGGTCAGAATTTGCCGGCTTCGTTGTGCGGGGCATCGGCGCCGGGCATGGGGGCGATGACGTCCCAATGTTCGACGATCAACCCGTCTTCGAGGCGGAAAAGGTCATAAAAGGCGGTCGGTTCACCGCCCAACGCGCCTTCGGACAGGGTCAGGACAAAGTTGCCTTCGCCGATCACCTCATGAACCTGCGCGTAGTCCATGGTGATGCCCTGCTCGGCCATCTGGGCCATGAAAGCGCCAAAGCCTTCTAGCCCGTCCGCCACCATCGGGTTGTGCTGGGCGTAGTTCGTCGGGTTGATGTACTGGGTGAAATCGACCTGTTCGTGTTTGATCAGGGCCTTGGTGATGAACTCTTCCACCTTGGCCTTGTTGGCGTCTGTCTTGTCGAGATCCGTGATCTCGGTTGCCCCGTCGATCTGGGTGCGCCCCGAGGGGTTTTTCGGCTGCTCGGGGATCAGGTTGTCCCAGTGCTCGGCGATCTTGCCGTTCTCGACGCGGAACACGTCAAATGCGATCATCGGCGTTTCGCCAAAGCCTTCGTAGCGGGCATGCACGGCCACCAGGTCGTCATCCGCGATGACCCGCACATACTCGGCCTTGAAATTGCCGTTGCCAGCCAGGAAGGCGACAACGCCTTTCTGCGCCTCGATCCCGTTCGCGAACATCTCGTTGTGTTGGATGATGTCTTCAGCAAAGTACTGATCGACGGCTTCGACGTCGCCTGCCAGCAGCGTGTTTTCCAACGCTCCGAGGACAAAGGCCTTGTTTTCGGCGCTGTCGGCCTGCGCCGCGAGCGGCAGTGTCACGACGAGTGCCGCCGATGCAAAGAGGTGAGTGAGTTTCATTGTAATCTCCTTGGCTTGCTAGGAACACGCCTGATCCGTTCACGCTCCGGGATGGGACGCGTCAGGCCGTGTCTTGGGGTGGAAAAGGGTCTTGGTGGGCGGGCGTCAGGCCCGGGTGGTCTCGGTCCGGCGCCAGCTCAGGTCCGGGTTTTCGCGGAAGGCAAAGCGTTCGAGGTGGCTGGTGATCACCTGGATCGTCTTGTCGAGGCCGGGCCTGTCCGCGGCATTGGCGGTCAGGGCGAGACCAGCAGTGTCCGCGCGCAGGTCGCACTGTCCGAAAGGCAGCTCGATATGGCCAAGGCCGGGTTCAAACGTGACCGGAACCTTGTGGCCGAAATGCTTGCAGAGCGTGCCAAGGTAGCGTTCGGCGTTTTCCGTCTTGAAGAATGTATTCGCGTTCATGTCGATGCTCCGTCGTGTTGCAAAGAACATCTATCGCAGCATCATTAATCCGGGTATCCATCGAATACAGAAGTCATAGTTCGGACAGGCGGAACAATGATCGAGCATCTGCGCCACATGGCGATCTTTGCACGGGTCGTCGACGAGGGGTCATTTCGGGCAGCGGCCAAAGCCATCGGCCTTGCGCCGTCTCGGGTCAGCGAGACCGTATCGAATCTCGAAAATTTTCTTGGTGTGACGCTGCTTAATCGCACCACCCGCAAGATCGCGCTAACCAACGAGGGACGCATGTTCTATGCCCACGTGGCGGACATGCTGCACAGCGCTGAAAACGGCCTGAATGAACTAAACGCCTTGTCGCTGGAACCGGTGGGGGCGCTGCGTGTGTCTATGCCAGCCTTCATGTCCTCGTCCTCCTTGGCTACGGCCATCGCGGAATTTGTGCGTAGCCACCCGCAGGTCGCGCTGTCGATCAGCTTCACCGACGGGCGTACCGATCTGCTGGAAGACGGGTTTGACGTGAACATTCGGGCCGGTTGGCTGGACGACAGTTCGATGATGTCGCGCAAGCTGGGCGAAAGCGAGCGCGCGTTGGTGGTTGGAGCCAAATACGCGTCGGCCCGCCCGCGTCCCGAACATCCATCGGACATGGAGGACTGGGACTGGATACGCTACAAACACCGCTCCGACATCACCACGCTTCATGGACCCGACGGCGAAACAATGAAGGTTCTGGGCCAGGCCCGGCTCGAAGCCGATAGTATCGACGCGCTATATCACTTCACGCTGCAGAACCTTGGTGCCACCGTACTGCCCGAGCACCTCGCAGCGCGCGGCGAAGCTTCGGGCAAGCTGGTGCGCCTGTTGCCCGAATGGCGGCTGATCCCGCTTGGCTTCTTCGCTGTCTGGCCCGATACGTCTCGTCGAGAGAGCCTTACTTTATTGTTCGTGCGCTTCGTCGCCGAATGGCAAAGCGAACGCGCGACAAAATCAGAACATTATTGACTCTTGCAGACCTGTTCCGGCACGCAGATTGTCTTGCCTTGAGACAAAGGGGAAGCCGACGGAAACTTTGGCATTTGCTTCGGGAGAAATGAAAACCTTGCGCCATGCGACTCAAACGTGCGCCATGCGGCACGAACGACGACTTCCTTCTCGCCGCGACCGCCCGAAATCTCCCCAAGCTGGCCAAGATCTTTCCCGCACCGCAGCAAACCCGTAAAGTCTGACCAGAAAGTCGCTCGCGCCAAGTTAAGACCGCGACTTCCCACGCCATTAACATGTTGTTTTTCCGTTAATTATATCGACAGCTGCGGACGCGAGACAAACAAAATCAAAGCGATAGCTTGAGGGATTTGCTTGGCTCGGCAATGGTCTCCAATACGATTGCACTATCAGTCCTACTTTGTTGAAGCTACGCTTCGCGCCGTCTTGCGCAGTTCATCTACCACGCGTTGCGCCAAAGCGTTTTCGACGTTTCCCGCCTTGAGGACGACTCCAATGGGCCGTGCGATGGATGGGGCATGTATTGGTCTATAAATGACCGATGAACTCACATCAGAACCAATTGCCGAGCGTGGCAGTGGTGCCATGCCTAGACCATTAGACACGCAATCCAGCGCGGTTGTGGTGCGCCCGACTTCGACTTTCCAGCTTAGCGGCACACCTGAGCGAGCGAGTGCGTCGTCGATTAACATACGGTTGCCTGTATCTCTGTTAGGCAAGATCAGGTTTTCGTCCGAGAGATCCGCCCATGTCAGGATCGCTTTTGATGTCAGCGCGTGACCGTGCGGCAGAGCGATCACGATGGGATCGTCGAAGAGGAACTCAAAACGTGTGGTCGGCTCGAATGCGGGCACGGAACAAAGGCCGATATCAGCATCGCCTTGTGCCACGGCTTCCGCGACTTCGTTCGCAGCAAAGTCGAGAAGACGGAAACGGACGTTTTGTTCGGCTTTGGACACGGCGCGCAAAGCGGGGGCAAGCACTGACGCGATCACTGTGGGGATCGTCGCGATGGTTAGTGAACGCGCCATCTGGTGGGCAAAGGCGGCGCTTTCATCGCGCAAGGCGCGGGCTGTTTCACGCGTGTCGTTCAAGATCGTTTCCGCTCTCGGCCGCAGACGTTTTGCCGCCAAAGTTGATTTCACATCCCGTGTTGTGCGCAGGAACAGCTTTGAGCCGAGAGCGGTCTCAAGCTTTATGATCCGCCGGGTGATTGCAGATTGTGAGAGGCCCAGCTTTTCGGAGGCCAGATGAAAAGACCCGGTGTCCTGCACTGCCAGAAACGCCTCGAGGTCGGTGAAATCGAAATTGATGCGCATAGGGCATCAATGGTCGCAAATGATGCATTAGTCAAAATTATTCATGGGTGCTATGGCTTTGATCAACACGGAGGCACTCATGACTCAGACGCCTGATATCGTTGTCATTGGCGGTGGAAACGCGGCCTTGTGCGCGGCCATCACCGCTGCTGAAGAGGGCGCACGGGTCTTGATCCTTGAAGCGGCCCCCAAGCCCTATCGCGGGGGTAATTCGCGCCACACGCGGAACTATCGCTGCATGCACCACGGGCCACTGGGGCCATTGATCGACAGCTACAGCGAAGACGAATACTTCGACGATTTGCTAAAAGTGACGGCCGGCAAGACCGACGAAAAACTGGCGCGACTGGCGATCCGAACCTCTGAGGAATGCTTGCCCTGGATGGAAGAGCACGGAGTCCGGTTTCAGCCTTCATTGTCCGGCACATTGTCTTTGGCACGCACCAACGCGTTCTTTCTGGGCGGCGGCAAAGGGCTGGTTAACGCCTATTACCGTACCGCGGAAGCCTTGGGGGTCCAGGTTGCCTATGAAGCTCAGGTCACACATCTGGAGGTCGAGGACGGCAGGATCGTCTGGGTTGATTTCACTCAGAATGGCGAAAACACGCGTCTTACACCAAAATCAGTGGTGGTCGCGTCGGGTGGGTTCCAGGCGGATACCGACTGGCTGACCCGCGCTTGGGGGCCTGCCGCCAAGAACTTTCTGATCCGTGGCACACCGTACAATCGCGGCGTTGTACTGGCCGATTTGTTGGACCAGAAGGTGGAACAGGTGGGTGATCCCACGCAGTGTCATGCAGTGGCGATTGACGGGCGCGCGCCCAAATTTGACGGCGGTATCGTCACGCGTCTGGATTGCGTGCCGTTCTCAATTGTCGTGAACAAGGACGCGCAGCGGTTTTACGACGAGGGCGAGGATGTCTGGCCCAAACGGTACGCGATCTGGGGGCGTCTGGTTGCCGGGCAGCCCGATCAGGTCGCCTATGTAATCATTGATGCGAAGTCGATTGATCTCTTCATGCCATCGGTTTTTCCGCCCGAAAAAGCAGACACGATAGAGGATTTGGCGGTACAGATGGGCCTGCCTCCTGCGGCGCTGCGCCAAACGGTCGAAAGCTTTAACGCGGCTTGTGGCGACACGTCCAGTTTCAAACACACAGAGTTGGATGGCGTCGCAACGACGGGTCTGGTCCCGGCAAAGACCAACTGGGCCCGGCCAATCGTCGAGCCGCCATTCTATGGCTATTCGCTCAGAACCGGCGTGACCTTTACCTACCTGGGCCTGAAAGTGGACGAACACGCGCAATGCTCTGTCGGCAACCGACCCGTGAGCAACCTTTGGGCGGCGGGCGAGACAATGGCAGGCTCGATCCTGGGCCAAGGGTATCTGGCCGGTTTCGGAATGACCATTGGGACGGTCTTTGGACGCATCGCAGGACGAAAGGCAGCAGCCCATGCAAATTGATCTGATCGCAGAGGCCCGGCGGCAGGCTGAAGTGTGCAATGCGTGCCGCTATTGCGAAGGGTACTGCTCGGTCTTCCCGGCACTGCACCGCGAACGCGCTTTCTCGGACGGGGATATCACGCAGTTGGCGAACCTGTGTCACAACTGCCGGGGGTGTTACTATGCCTGCCAATATACGGTGCCGCATGAGTTTGATCTCAACCTGCCAAAGGCGCTTGCCGAAGTGCGTCAGGACAGCTGGAAAACACATGCGTGGCCTGCCGGGTCCGGGGCGCTTTTTGACCGCTCCGGCGTGGTGATTGCCGCCGGGCTGACTTTAGCCGTCGCACAGTTGTTTGCGTTGGCGCAAGGCATGCGGCCTGCAGATGGGGCCGGATTTTACGCCTACATGTCCCACTGGGTGATGGTTGCGATCTTTGCTCCGGCCTTTTTGCTGCCCTTGCTGGCACTGGCTGTGTCGATGCGGTCGTATTGGCAGACCGTTGGTGGCGGTGATGTCCGTCTGAGCGACCTGAAAGCCGCTGTCGTGTCGGCGGGTCGGATGCGGAACCTGAATGGCGGTCATGGCGATGGCTGCAATTTCGAAGATGAAGACCGCTTCAGCCAAGCGCGCAGGGTTTTTCATCAAGCGACTCTTTACGGGTTCTTGTTGTGCTTTGCCTCCACATCTAGCGGAACGGTCCTGCACTATGCGTTCGGGATGGAAGCGCCGTATGAGTTGTTCAGCCTGCCCAAGCTTTTCGGTATTCCCGGCGGCATGTTGTTGTGCATCGGGACGGCTGGGTTGGCATATCTCAAAACCAAAGCAGACCCGAACCTCGGCGCGCCCAAGGTATGGGGCGGCGAGATGGCGTTTGTAGCGCTGCTGTTTGCGGTCAGTGCGACGGGGCTATTGCTCTATGCCGCGACCGGGACAGCTGCGGTGGGCGTTCTGCTTCCGCTGCACCTTGGCACGGTCCTGACCTTTTTTGTACTAACACCTTATTCAAAGATGGCGCATGGGTTTTACCGCATGGCCGCACTGACCAAAGAAGCTGCACAGTCGCGTGGGTTGGAGTTGTGACTCCTCCATTGAGTGAGTTGGTGGGCAGTGGTGTCCTGCGCGTCGCCATCAACACCGGCAACCGTGCGCTGGTCCAGCGCGATGGCGATGTGCTGGATGGGATCAGTCCGGCCTTGGCGCAAAAACTTGCCCACACGATCGGTGCGCGGTTTGAACCAATCCTCTACGATGGCGCGGGTCAGGTGTTTGCAGATGCAGGCCGCGACATTTGGGATGTCGCGTTCCTTGCCATTGATCCCAAACGCGCCGAGCGGGTCGCGTTCACCCAACCGTATATCACAATCGAGGCAACCTTTGCCGCGCGCTGCGGATCGTCTATAAAGGATGTCCAAGACGTGGATCGTGACGGTATTCGCGTTCTGACAGCCCAAGGATCGGCCTATGATCTGCACCTGACGAAAACGCTGAAACATGCCATGCTTGAACGCTTCGGCACGCCGCCGGAAAGTTTTGAGGCTTTTCGCAAAGGCACGTGGGATGTGGTCGCAGGCGTGCGCGCGTCCTTGGAGCTGGCGTTTGACGACAGCCCAGACATTCGCATTTTGCCCGGTGTTCTGACCAAAGTGGAGCAGGCCATGGTCTTACCCAGCGCAGACCATCCTTTGCGCGAGGCGTTGGACGACTTCGTTTCGCGTGCCATCGATGATGGTTTTGTGGCTGCGGTCTTGAGCGGGCGATTGCGGCGCTAACCCCAAACCTCGGGATTGATCATGTGGATGGGCGCACCGTCGGCATAGGCACTGATCTGATCAAAGATGTCCGAGAATTGCAGGTCGAATTCATCTTCGGTCACATAGCCGATATGCGGCGTGGCGATCACGTTTGGATGGGTCAAAAGCGGGTGAGATGTGTCTGTCAGCGGTTCCTGATCAAAGACATCTACAGCGGCGAAAATCTGACCTTTTGCTATCTCACCCTCCAACGCATTGGGAACGACGAGGCCGGATCGGGACGTGTTCACGAAAAGCGCACGGGGACACATCGCGGCGAGGTCCGCAGCGGAGATGATCCCGCGCGTTTCAGGCTTGAGCCGCACATGTACGCTGACGATGTCAGAGGTGGCAAAGAACGCCTCTCGCGATGCGGCGACGGTTTCGCCATCTGCTGTGGCTCGAGCGCGTCCAGCCGCGGACGACCACCATTGCACCTTCATACCAATCGCTTTCGCATAGCCCGCGACGGCCCCCGCAATGCGACCGTATCCATAAAGCCCCAAGGTCCGCCCGCGCAGAGTGCGTCCGACGCCGCTTTGCCAGCCACCAGCCTTGAGCGAGGCGGCTTGCTGCGGGATCTGCCGGTAACTGGCGAGGATCAACGCCAATGTGTGTTCAGCCGCTGCATAAGACGGCGTTCCGCCATGCATGTTGGAACACAAAAGCACGCTGTTTGCCGTGCACGCGGCAACATCGATGTGGGGATAGACGCTGCGCTGCGAGATCAGCTTGAGGTTAGGCAACAGCGTCAGCAACTCCGCCCCGATTTTCGTGCGCTCTCGGAATAGGACAAGCGCTTCGGCCTCCTGCACCCGCTGGGCGAGTGCAACGGGGTCGGGCTGATGATCCGTCCAGACGGTGACGTCGTGATCCGCAAGCTTAGCAAAGCAAGGCAGTCCGCGCAGCGTGTCGAACCAGTCGTCAAGAATGTGGACTTTCATGTGCTATGACCTTCAAATCCAGACCAAACCTCGTTTGGGACAAAAACCTCACCGGCAGCTAGTTTGCGCGCGGTGCGGATCAATCCGGCGGAATTGAGCTTAAAGCCACCTTCAATGTTGTCGAAATCAACCAACACGTTGATCGTCCCCGACGCGTGTTCCAGCGTGATCGTCGCAGGGGCGGTGTTCGGGATGGCCGCCAGTCCGTCTGCCACGGTTCCGGGTGTGAGCACGCAAGACGCAAGGCACTGCGCGCCGGTCACGGCCATGGTCGGATGGCATTTCCACGGCATGAAATATCGCGTTGCGATGGTGCCGCCGGACCTTGCCGGGGCCAGCAATCCAAACTTCGGCGTGACCGAGGCAGAGACATCGCCCATACCCATCAAGGCCCCTGCCTTTTGTCGCAGAGGTTCCATGCGCGCATAAAAGTCCGCGTTCTCGTCAAGTTCTGACGCGCTTTCGTACCCGGTCAGACCAAAGCTGTCGGCGCGGGCGATCACAATGGGCATGGCAACGTCCATGCAGGTCACGTCGATGCCGTCGATTGTGTCGATCAGGTTGCCGGTGGGTAGAAACGCACCGGTCACACCGCCAACGGTATCCTTGAATTGCAGCGCGATGGGTGCTGCGGTGCTGGGCACACCGTCGATCTGGGCATCACCGTCATAGCGCACCTGCCCGCCGGGTGTTTGCACGTTGGCTGTCACCCGCGCGCCGGTGTTCACAGCGCGGATCTTGACCATCGTTTCATCTCCTTGAGGCGCAATTAGGCCCATCTCAATCGCGGCTGGGCCGACCCCCGAGAGGATGTTGCCGCAGGTGGGTTTGAAGTCGACCAACGCCTCTTCTACGCTCACCTGAGCGAAAAAGTAATCGATGTCAGCCCACGCGTCGTCTGACCGCGACAGCATGGCAACCTTGGTCGTCACGGCAGCGCCACCGCCAATTCCGTCAATGTTCAGCGGATGCCCGGACCCGACCATCGCAATCAGGACTTGGGCCAGCGTGTCCAAGTCCGCAGGCAGGTCGGCGCGGTTCAGGTAAGGCCCGCGCGATGTGCCGCCACGCATGAAGAGAAAGGGAATGGCCGTTTGCATATGCGTTTTCCTTGGAGCGAGGGAGCGATGAACAAAGTTCGGTGTCTGGCGTCATCCCAGTGGCCACGGCAGATCAGCATAGTCTTGCAGAAGGCCGGGCGGGAAATCCCGGTTCAGCAGCCACGCCATCGTACACATAAACGCGATACCCGCAGCGCTGTAACCAACGGCAACGATTGTCGAAAGCTTGGCGCGCAGTTTCATGAAGCTGAACAGAAACAACGCGAGCGCCAGAATGAAGCCCAGCAGCGATGTGAGCGCCAGAAGGCCCGCAAACCAGGCCAGCGTGGACCACAGACCGTAGACCGAATCCGCATCCTCGCCTTCGCGTTCGCGGTCAGCAAAGATGGTGTCGGTCTCGGGTTTGAGCATCATCCGAACGATCAATGCCAGACAGCCAACCAGACAGACGCCCCCGACAAACATAGGAAACACGCGGTCCCTGCTGTAGGACGGGATCGAGGCCGCATCGTAGAACGCGTAGGCGATGTAGGCCGTGACTGCGATCAGGAAGATGAACGGCGCGCGTTTGCTACCGGACTGGACGTCCCCTTCGGCCATGATGTTCTTGGCCTGACGCAAGCCCAGAACTACCGAGAGAACCGTGATGATCAGAAGCACAATCACGATGGGCGAAAAGATGTAATCGAGTCCTTCTTCGAACCCCCGACGGAAGCGTGAACTTGCGATTTGCACCGCTTGGTTCGCGTAATTTTCAGCCGGTGTCGCCAACACAAAGCCGATCAGGAAGGCGGGGCGCGACCAGTCAAAACGGCGCATTAGGATGCCCAATAGGCCAATCCCAAACAGCGCCACGAGATCCATCAGGTTTTGACCTGACTGGAACGCGGCGAAGCTGATGATCATGAAAAGGAACGGTGCGAGCAGCACAAAACGCACAGTGGTTAGCTTGGCAATCCCGCCTGAGGCGGCAATGCAAATGACGGTGCCCACCACGTTCGCGAGCGCCAGAAGCCAGACGATCGAATAGGTGATATCAAGGTTGTTCTTGAGCATGGCAGGGCCGACTTCGATCTGGCCGGACCCCAGCAATGCAATGGCTCCAATGAAGATCGCCATGGAGCCGGATCCGGGGATGCCGAACAGAAGCGTGGGCACCAACCCACCACCTTCCTTGGCGTTGTTGGAGCTTTCCGGCCCGATCACGCCGCGCACTTCACCTTTGCCGAATTTGGATTTGTCTTTGGTTGTTTGCACCGCGTGACCATAAGCGATCCAGTCGACGACAGACCCCCCCAGTCCGGGGATCACACCCACGATCACACCGATGATGGAACACCGCACGGACAACCAGATGTTCGCAAACCAATCCTTGACCCCGTCGAGCCAGCCACCGCCCAGTTGCGGTTCGGTCGAAATGGCGCGGTCGCGGCGCAGAAGCGAGATGATCTCGGGGATGGCGAAGATGCCAAGACCCACGATGACCAGCTGCAATCCATCCGTGAGGTACGGGAAATCGTAGGATGACATGCGCAGATCACCAGACGAAGCGCCTTCGCCAATGGTGCCCACCAGCATGCCCAAACCGGCTGCAACCAGACCTTTGATGGCAACCCTACCCGCAAGAATGCCGACCATCGACAGACCGAAGATGGTGATCATCAAAAGCTCTGGTGTGCGGAATTCGAGAACGATGGGCCGTGCGACAAGGATGAATCCGGTGAGAAACGTGGCGCCCACAAGCCCGCCGAACAGCGACGAAGCAAAAGCCGCAGACAAGGCGCGCGCGGCCTTGCCTTCCTTGGCCATTGGAAAGCCGTCCAACACGGTCGCCTGACTGGCCGACGACCCGGGGATCCCCATCAGTACCGATGCAAAGGTGTCAGAGGTTGGCACCACCGCCACCATGCCCACCATCAGCGCAAGGCCAAGGATCGGATCCATACCGAACATGAAGGGCAAGAGTAGCGATAACCCCGCGATGCCGCCCAGGCCCGGAAAGACCCCGATACACAGACCCATCACGACGCCAAGTACGAGATAGCCCAAGACGACCGGTTGCAGTATCAATGCCCATGCGTCGGACAATGCCGGCAGGGCCTCCATGATGACGTCCATGGTGCCGTCCCCTCCCTTTGCTTAGGAAAACGCCCCACCGCAAAGACGGGGCGTTCAATAAGAAAAGCTTAGTTCAGCGAAACGCCGTACTTTTCCTGCAACCAGTTCACAACAAACGCTTTTGCATCAGGGGATACCTGAGTTGCGCTCGCCTTGGCCGTTTCCGCCGCAGCACCTGTCATCTGTGGGTACTTGCCGAGACGCGCGGCCGAAATTTCGGCAAAGTCCGCACGCGCTTTGACGTCTTCGAATGCTTGGGTGTAGGTCGCAATCGCGTCATCAGATGCGCCTTTAGGCAAGAACACCATCTTCTGCGCAGGGAAACCCGCGATGAAGAACGCTTTCCACGCATCCCACTGTTCGCCGGATGTCTCGCAATCCGCGGTCGCTTCGCAGACTTCCTTGAAGGTCGGGATGTCCGGGAATGTCGGGTCACGAACGATGTTGCCCGCGTCATCCAATGAACCCCAAGTCATCATCGGCACAGCTGTGCCTGCTTCGACGAGCGGTGTTACACCAGACAGGTAGGACGAGGATGTCTGGTAATCGATATTGGCTTCGCCACGTTCAAACATCAGACGGCCATCGCCGCGGCCTTTGATGCCCATGACGGACTCAACGTTCAGGCCAAGCATTTCCCAAGCAAGTGTCGGCACAAGGTCAAGACGCGTTGCGCCTTGGTTGCCGTAGATGAAGTCTTCGCCCTGAAGGCCGCTTGCATCCAGACCGTTCATTTTCTCGGCCATTTCTGGCGGCAGATACGCGACGCCACCTGTGCCGGAGGCAAGAACGACGTTCCAGTCCGCATAGTCGAACTTGACCCGCGGATCACCCAGCAGGAATGGAAACTGTGTGGAGCCGGAAGAGCCAAAGATCAGCGTGCCGTCCTCGTATTCCTGTTCCTGAAAGAAGTTCGCACCTTTGGTGGAGCCTGCACCCGGCATGAATTTCACGACGACTGTGGGCTGACCGGGTAGAGCCTCGGACAAAAGCGGCGCATAGAAGTTGGCCCACTTGGCCGATCCGCCGGTTTCCGAGAACGGGATGATCCATTCAACGGTCTTACCCTCAAGATCAATGCCGTGGCCTCCTGCGGATGCGGAGACTGCGAAAGAAGCTGCTGCGGCCGCGACAAGGCTAACGGCCACGCGGCGCGTGGTTTTGAATATGGACATATGTTCCTCCCATTTGCGCGGCCCGTAAACGGGTCGCATGTAACGAATCACACAAGGTGCCGCCTTGCGTTGATGTTTGGGGTATGACCTGCGAAGCTTGCGTGAAACTTGCAGACCCGGAACTCATCGGATGCGGATCACTCTGATCGAAGATAATTTAAGCCTTGCCAAAGGGATAGCTTATCGCCTTGAGGATGAAGGCCATGCGGTGGATATGCTTGGTGACGGCTTGCAGGCGCAGGAATTCCTGAAAACAGATAAGTCCGACCTTGTCATTCTCGACATCACTCTGCCCGGGATGGACGGCTTGTCCCTGCTGAAAGAACTGCGCGCGCGCGGTGACTCCCGTCCCGTGATTCTTCTGACAGCACGGGCCGAAACCGAAGACAGGGTCGTCGGATTGGATGCCGGGGCAGACGATTACCTGATCAAACCGTTCGAGATGGCCGAACTGGAAGCGCGCGTACGCGCCTTGCTACGCCGCCGCGCGGTGCCCCAAGATGTGCTGCGAAAGGTGGGGGGAATTGATTACAACGTGTCATCCCGCCAGCTTTCGGTTGACGGGCAAGAGCTGACCCTTCCACGCCGCGAGTTGTCGGTTTTCGAATGCCTGACCATGGCAGATGGGCGGCTGGTCGCAAAATCAACGTTAATCACGCATTGCTACGGAACGGGCGCTGATGTTGAAGAAAGCGTGGTCGAGGTGCACGTGTCGCGCCTGCGCAGTCGGTTAAAGCCACATGGCATTCAAATCAAATCACAGCGTGGACTAGGGTATCAGCTTTTGATCGGGTCCAGCCAATGACATTTCCGTCGCTGCGGTCGCGCCTCATCGTGATCATCCTTGGTCCATTGCTGTTAATCGCGGCGGGGGTCACCGTCTGGCAGTTTTCTTCTGAAACCAAACGAGCAGAGGACATTTTTGACCGTGGTTTGTTATCTGCCGCCTTGTCCATCTCGCGCGATGTTGCGATTTCGGATGGCGACGCGCTCAGCGTCGCGACGCGACGTTTGATCAACAACACGTCCGGCGGCGAAGTGTTGTACCATGTTTACGCCCCCGACGGAGTGTTCGTCACCGGGTATGCTACGCCGCCCGTCGGCCCGCCTTCGACCGACACCCAAGTATCGGAACCATTATATTTTGATGCGGTCTACCAAGGCCGCGACGTGCGCGTGCTGCGTTTTCAATATGTGACCACTGTAAGTGAAGTGTCGGGCGTCTACAACGTGACTGTCTGGCAGAACGCGGCGCTTCGTCGTGACTTCGTTCGCGAATTGGTCACGCGTACGACCATCGTGATTTCCCTGCTTGTTGTGTCGGTGGGTTTCATTGTCTGGTTTGGCGTCGGGCTTGGCCTGCGTCCGCTTTTGGACCTAGAACACGCGATTGCCAAGCGCACGCCGACCGAGCTTGAACCGATCCGTCGCGACGTACCAATTGAGGCGCGGGGCATCGTGACGACGCTCAATGCCCTGCTGGACCGTGTGTCGCGCCGCATCAGTTCAAAAGATGAATTCATCTCGAACGCAGCGCATCAGCTTAGAAACCCCGTTGCGGGTGTTCTAGCATTGGCCGAAGCAGTGGAAAACGCGCCAAATGTCGAAGCAGCCCAGAAACGTAGTGCAGAACTGGTCGAGGCCGCACGGCAGGCAACCCGTTTGACCAACCAATTGTTGTCGTTCGAAAGGGCGGCGGGATCGGATCTGTCGGTATCGGCTGAAACCTTCGATCTGAACGCGGCGGTGGCTGACCTCGCTCATAGCTTTGCGAAGGGTCTTGGCGGAACGGGCATCACACTCGATGTTGATCGTCCCGACAACCCAATCGAGATTATGGGCGACCGCATAATGATCAAGGAGGCGATCCGCAATGTTCTGGACAATGCGCGTGTCCACGGCGGGTCACGGATGGACCATGTCACGCTCACGTTGCGGGACACTAGAAGTGTCGCCGTCTTGGAGGTGCGCGACAACGGCATCGGGATCCCCGTCGACAAACGCATGCAGGCTGTCAATCGCTTTGGTCAGGTTAATGCAGGCCACGGCAGCGGGCTCGGTTTGCCCATCGCTTTGCGCGTGATGTCACAGCACAAGGGGCAGCTAGAGATCATGGACGTTGCAGATGGCGCTGCAATCCGAATGACATTATCCAAGGAGCGGTCTTATCGGTCTTCAGCGCCAGTTGGCGTGAGATGATCAGGTTTGCCAACGGCTAATGTCGACGCCTGGAATCGGTGCGGTCGTAGCACTGAGACTCTATGCTGCGGTCGATGATCCTGCCCGCTTTCGATCTTTAAAGAGAATTGGCCCCTGGGTTGGCCTAACGCCCTCACGCAACCAGTCCGGTGAACGGGACGTGTTAGGCGGTATCACCAAAGCTGGTAACGTTAATCTGAGGAGGACGCTGTGCCAGGCCGCAACCTTCATGATGAACCGCGGCCGATCGACATGGCTGAGAACATGGAGAGCCCAGCTCACGCAGCGGCACGGTCGAAAAATCGCGATGGTCGCCCTCGCACGCCGCATCGCGGTCATTCTTCATCTGATTTGGGTCGATGGCACAACCTTCCAGTCAGACGTGGCACCGAACCCTATCCGACAGGATGATATCCCACCAACTGCCTGTTTGATCGCAGGCTTTCGAGGTCCCGCAGGGACGTGGTTCCGATGATGCCGTGGTCTGGACCGTCGCTGACTCCAGTCAAGTACGCCTATGAGATGGGCATATCGGAATTACATCGAACCAGCATCATGTTGGCAGCCGCCGCGCTGACCACGAACCGAAGCATGTACCCCAAGGATCTCAGCCAATAGCCGCGCCAGAAGTCAGGGTGGGCACCAAAAATGCCAAAGGAACTGCTATGACGGATCAATTGTTTTGCGCAAAGCGGCTTGACTGGGACGCCCCCGCTACCGAAGTCCGGAACCTAGAGTAACGTAACAACGTAACTGAGTGAGGAAGCAGGGCGCGGCTCACTTAAACGTTCTCAAAGTCTGCTTTGATCATACAGGGGGCTTTATTGGCTTCTGCAGCGAAGTTCCGGTTCCCGCCCTCTACTACACCACCCCCCTACCCCTTCCAAACCTCCGGGGTCACGTAGACCATCCCCTCGTCCACGCTGACCATGACGTCGCCGTCCTGAATGTTGACCTGCATCTTCATGGCGCGGCTGGCCAAAGTGGCCAGCGCTGTGGTCTCGGCCTCGGGCAGGCCCAGCACCGTCAGGTTGTCAAAGCGGGTTGTGCTGCCTTTGACCTTGTCCCACCAAATCTCGGCCGGGCGGCCGCCATAGGCGTAGACGATGACCTTGCCCGCCTTTGCGCTGGACTGGCGCAGCACCTTCTCGGACGGCAGGCCAAGGGCGATCCAGACGTCCAGCACTCCGCTAAGGCTTTTCTGCCAGATGTCCGGCTCATCATCGGTGGACAGGCCTTTGGTCATCTCAAGATGCTCGTGCGCGTTCAGGGCAAAGGCCACAAGGCGCACCATCAGGCGTTCATCGGTTTCAGACGGGTGTTTTGCCACGGTCAGTTTATGGGTCTCGTAATAGTGACGATCCATGTCCGACACGGTGATTTCGACTTTGTAGATGGTGGCATTCTGCGCCATGACGGGCCCCGTCTGTTCAAGGATTGGGATGCCTACTGCGTCTGGGGCGTGTGTAAAAGCAAATAAACAGTCTTTGTCTGGGTTTTGGCGAAGACCGACAACAGTCGCGCCGAACAGGGCGTGGCCAATCGTATCTGATCAACGTGCAGACGGTGCCCGGATGAAATGACTCGCCGCTTTGGCGGTTGTGTCAGTCTTGCTCCTCAGACGGCAGTTCAGCCAAAATCTCTTTAAGGCGATCCACTCTGAGCGGTTTTGGCATAAAATCATCCATGCCCGCCGCTTTGCATTTGTCGATGTCTGCCTGCTGCACACTGGCGGTGAGCGCGATTATTTTGGTTTCGGCATTTGGGCCGTCTTGTTCGCGAATATGTTTTGTTGCCTCAAGGCCATCCATTTCCGGCATGTGCATATCCATAAAGACAACATCAAACTTCTTTTGTTGCGCCTTCAGAAGTGCCGATAACCCGTTGTCTGCGGTTTCCACTTGAAGCCCAATGCTCCTGAGCATGGCCGAGGCCACAGTCCGGTTGATTTCGCTGTCATCGACAACAAGGGCAAATCGCTGGCGCCCCGTTTCCTGAGCGTCAAACTGTGGCTTCTGTTTTTGGGGAGATGGTGCGCTTGCGATGTCCAACTCGAGTTGCACACGGAACGTGCTTCCGACGCCCCGAGAGGTTTGGACAGTCACGGTTCCTCCCATGGCGTCAAGGAGGCTTTTGACAATCGACAAACCCAGACCGCTTCCCCCGAAGCGGCACTTGGTGCCTTGGAGCTCTTGTTCGAACCGATAAAATATTCGGCCAAGCGCTTCTTCTGAAATGCCGACCCCTGTGTCAGCAACTTCAAACCGCAGCATCACGCGATCTGCGTGCGGTTCTTCGACGTAAGTTTTGAAAGAGACGGTTCCTGTCTCTGTAAACTTGACCGCGTTGCCCAGAATATTGATGAGAACTTGTCTGAGACGGTCGGCATCTCCGATGCATGTCAGGTCTTTTGGCCCCAAGTATTCACTTTCAAATGCAAGGCCTTTCTTCTGAGCACTGGGGCGGACGATTGCACTTGCTTCGGCACACATCTCAAAGGGCGAGAATTCGCCCCGTCGCAGCGTCAATTTTCCGGTTTCGAGCATCGAGACATCGAGAATGTCGTCCACGATGGACGACAACGCTTTCCCGGATTGGACAATCGTCTCGACCTTCCCGCGCTGGTCAGGGTCAAGGTCAGATGCATTCAGCAGTTCCGCAACCGGGATGATTCCGTTAAGCGGCGTACGAATTTCGTGGCTCATCGTTGCGATAAACCGGGATCGTGCCTCAAGCGCGTTTTCGGCGCGCGTGCGGGCTTCTTGCAGGCTTGTTGTCTGGTATTGGATCTGGGCCCGCATTGCGCTGAAACTCCGGGCCATCATACCGACTTCGTCCCGACCCTGAGGAAGAGACACATCGTAATTCCCGATCGCCATTTCATCTGCTGCACGCGAAATCTGGATCAGGCGGCGTGTGAACAGACGGTCAACGATAAATGCAACCGCAAACAGAATGAACGCGACAATCACCGCCGCAACATACACCATGCGCAGTTGTTCGTTCCGAAATCGCTCAATCCCGGGGCCAAGATCTACGACCACGGACAACACACCAAGGTTTTGTCCTTCAAATTCGATCTTCACGGCTTCGCTGATGATCGCGGGTCCGGTTGCGGTCTGCGCTGGACCAAGTGGAAAAATGCGACGTCCGTCGGCACGGTGCAACGTGACTTCGATCCAGCTTTCGTATCGATCGTTAACGCTTTGAAGCGTTTCGTATACTGCGCCGATCTGGTTGCTTAAAAGATAGGGAAGGATTCCGTCCGCGAGGATCTCAGCCTCCCGTTTCACTTCCAGTGATTGTGTATCAATAAGCAGTTCATTCATGCGCGGCGACCACGCAAACTCGATCAATGCGGTGCCGACAAGGGCTCCGGCTATGATGACGGCAATAATCTGATATCTGATCGAGTTGAGATTCATGGTCCTTGACCGCCTTCAATCAAAGCCCGGTTTATTTGTCGACCCAATAATCTTTCAGATTCAGGTCGTTCAGGATGTCGTACTCATCAGCAGTTGCCGACACCACTTTCCGGATCGGAATCTGGCCCAAAAGAGCTTTGCCTTCCTCAGTTTCGCCCATCGCAAGAAGCGCCGCCTTTACGTCTGCGACGATTTGGGGATCAATCCGCTTGTGCGCAACGATTGGATGTGGTGGCACGCGCGTCGTTTCGTAAATGATCCGAAGTTGGTCTCGAACAATGGGGTCGATGCTGTTGAAAGTCGCCATCACACCACCTGCGGCGTCCATCTCACCAAGAGCCACGTTCAAATATGCAGATGAGTGGGTCGAAACGTAGTTTGCGTCGTAGTCGAGTCCGAATTCACGATCGAGATCAGCACGCATCAGCAGGGCTGCACCTAAGGCGTTTGGGGCCGGAAAGGCAATCTTCTTTGCTTGCAGGTCAGCGACAGTGTGGAAATCGGATTTCTTGGCCACGACCAACACGCCAAAAAGTTCGCGACCGCCATCACGGACGACCGGATCATAGCCCTGGGCTTCTGCGGCCACCAAAAAGTGGTAGGGATTCATGTAAGCGAAATCGAAATCACCTTCGATAAAGCCCCGTTCAAACTCGGGGATCTCTGGAGACCCTATCATTGCGAACTCGTGGCCGGTTCGGACTTCCAATTCGGCAAGGATCGGCGTCCAGATTTCCGCGAGCTTGCGAGGTTCGAACTGGGGCACGATGCCGACACTGAACGTGTCGGCCAGCGCAGTGCCGCAGATCATCAAAGATGCCACGACCGCAGAACCCAAAACCTTGAATTTTGTGCTCTGCTGGCACCCCAGATCATAGACACTTCGCAACATTGATTAATCCTGTTTGGTCAGTTTACCGCTTCAAGCTGGCTTTTCGTTTCATACCATATTGACCGCAACTCTCCGATGAATTGGTTTGCTTGTGTTCTTTGGCCTTCGCGCAGGGCATTTTCGGCAGCGATCAGCTCTTTCCGAAATCGAACCGCGCCAAGAGCCGCCGCTGATCCGGCGATTTTGTGCAGGATTTCAGCCATTGCTGTGCCCGACGAAGCGTGTTGATCCAGCGTACTCAGAGCAATTTCTGTGTCTTGGATGAACTTTGAGATCAACCCTTGAAGCATTTCCGCGTCGAGTACGTCGCTCAATTCTGCGAGGCAAGCGTGGTCTATATAGTCTGGTGCCAGCATGGTCGTGAGTGCCTTTACATAGGCGTTCATTGCGCGCGATAGTTGCCAGCAAGAACGGCAATTATTCGTACCGATGACATTGGCTTGCCAAGCCAGAACCTTCACTCAACCCTTGCTATAAAGGCATACAAAATATGCGTGCATGTCAAGAAATGAGCAATTTTCGCTGCGTTAGATCCTAATTTCTTCGCGCATTGATCGAACAGATCAAGACCCCAACAACCATAGGTCGTTTCAGCGCGCATTCCGGCGGAACGCGCCTGCCAATTCGGTCTGACCACCCAAAGGGTTCATTTCATCTGATCGGACTTTTATGCGGCGCTGTCCGATTGTCCGCTGCGGCCCGGGCACATCATGCGCCCGGGTTCCAGTGCCCCCCAGCCATCACAAACGATTATCGTGACATCAGGAACTCGGCTACGGCCTGATAGGCAGGCATTGATGTCGGGTCGATGAACCCGTTCTGGGCCTGCGGGAAAGACGCAAGGCGCACCAGAACCATCTCGGCAGTGGGATCGACATAGATCGTTTGCCCATGCACGCCGCGCGCGGCGTAGGCACCATGATCGTTATGCGTGACCCACCACTGGCTGGTGTAGCTGCCCGCACCAAAGGTTGGGAACCCGTCGCCAAACTTGGAACGATCCCCCCCTGCGCTGATCTTTTCCACGACCTCTGCCGGGAACAGACGTTCGCCGTTCAGTTCGCCGTGGTTCAGCATCAACTGGCCCAGCCGCCCCAGATCGCGCAGGCCTGCGGTGATCCCGCCGCCCGCAAAGGGCACGCCCTTGCCGTCAACCGTCTGGTAGGCGTCTTGCTCTACACCCAAACGGCGCCACAGACGTTCAGACGCAAGTTCGGTCACGGACTTTCCTGACACGCGGCTGATGATCCAGCCCAGCATGTCAGAATTAATGGTCTTGTAATGGAATTCATCGCCATGATTACCTTCGGGGGCAACCTGCTGAAGGTATTCCCAGTACCCGTTTGGCCCATCGTATCCTTCGGGCTTGGGCAGTGGGCTGGCGGCTGCGGAATATAGCCAGATATCGGCATTCGGATCGGCATAATTCTCAGAGTATTTCACCCCCGTGGTCATATCCATGACCTGACGCACGGTGGCCGTGGCAAAGGCGCTGTCACCAATTTCGGGAATAACGTCGCGTACAAGCGCTGTGTCATCAAGCGCGCCTTCTACAACCATGATCTCGGCCAGAAGTCCGGTAAAGGACTTGGTCATCGACATGATCGCGTGTTTGCCGTCTTCTTCAAGACAGCCGAAATAGCGCTCATAGACAACTTCGCCCTTATGCAAGATCAACATGCCGTCGGTGTAGTTGGCATAAAGCGACTCTTCCCAAGTCATCGTTGCGTCGCTGTTCTGCGGCTGGAAAGTGACCGCGTCGATCTGCGTGCGCAGGTCGGCGAAATCCGAGGGCGATGGATAGTGCAACGGGATCGGCGCGCCAAGACCACTGCTGATACCAACGGCCTGATTGTTTGACTCGCAGAGGATTCCCTTCTGCAGAAAAATCTGAATCACTGTCTTCAAACGATGGAGGCTTTGATGGCAGTTGAAATCACACGGAAAGACGTGTCGGCGGGCGATCTTCGAGCGA
>JANSYF010000066.1 GCA_024742575.1 Paracoccaceae bacterium
CCATGCTGTCCACCGTGCACGCGTCACCCGACGGGCTTTTTCCGGGTCTTGTCGAAGGGACGGTCCCGAAGACAGGAAACACAGGAGCTAATCATGCAGAACATCGTCATCCTCGCCGGCAACATCGGTCAAAAACCCGAAACCCGCACCACCCAGGGCGGTACCAACATCACCAACTTCAGCCTCGCCACCTCACGCCCCCGCCTCTCGGAAGGTCGCGTGTTGCGCGACGAGAACGGCTACCGGGTTATGGACACCGAATGGCACCGCATCACCTGCTTCAACGGTCTCGGCAAGACGGTCGCGGAGCATTGCGAAAAGGGCATGAAGGTCCTCGTCCACGGCCGCATCCACTACACCAAGTGGATCGACAGCATGGGGAACGACCGCTACGGCTGCGAGATCATCGCCGAGAAGGTCGACTTCCTGAGCCGCCCGAAGTCGGCCGAGAACGAAAACCCCGAGCTGGTCGACCGCGACGACGAGATCCCGTTCTGAGAACGGGGTCCCCCCCTCGGGCCCGGCGGGGCAACCCGCCGGGTTCGTTGCACTGCCGCAAGGCAGCTTTGAGCCCAACTTGTAACTTGGATTTTCTTGCTGCGTGCGCTCGCAGCACAGATTTTGCCTCATGCGCACAAATCTTCGCACAGCGATGCGGCATGAAAAGCGGCCATTCGTTGTAGGTGCAGCGAAATCATGATGGGCTATGACCGAGTTGTGGGACAAACTGACTTTTGATCTGGATTATTGATTGAAACCGACATTCCGGTCGCTGCGTGGCGGGATGCTCATCCTGGAATAAGCAGTCTACTGTCATGACCGCCTCAACATATACACACGCACCGTCGCTGTCCCGCACTCTCCAAGGGATCACCTGTGTGCTTGCGGGCATGGTGCTGTTTGTCGGGCAGGACGTTCTAATGAAGGGTATGTTGACACATTACCCGGTGTGGATGCTGATCTTCAGCCGCTCCATCGTCGCTTTGATGACCTTGCTGCCGCTCGTCCTGTGGCTAGGTGCGCCGCATCGTATTTTGACCCCTCTTTGGCCTTGGTATCTAGCACGTGCCATGCTCTTTGCTTCAGTCTTCGCGATGTTCTATACCGCCTTCCCTTTTATGGGCCTTGCCGAGGTCACGACACTGTTCTTCGCCGCACCCTTGATGACTGCGACTTTGGCAGCGCTGTTTCTGCAGGAGAAGGTTGGAGTGCACCGCATTGCCGCGCTGCTGGTAGGGTTTGCGGGCGTTGTCTTCGCGATGAACCCCACAGGCGGAAATTTTGGCTGGATTTCGGTTCTTCCGCTTTTTTGCGCACTTACCTATGCGATCAGCCAAATCATTGTGCGAAAGATCGGAGAGCAGGACACATCGCTCGTCATCGGGCTATACACGATCTCGTTCTCGGGTTTTGTAATCGTGCCGATGGGATTTGTGGTTACGCAAATGATTGTGGTCTCGCCAGAACTAAACCATTTGCGCATGAGTTGGCCGGTGCCAAATGTCGAGGGCATCGCCATGCTGGTTTTACTGGGGGCAATCGGAACGGTGGCCTATACATTGGTCTCGCGTGCATATCAGATCGCCAGCGCGAGTGTGATCGCACCATTCGACTATAGTTACCTGCCTTTGGCAGCCATCCTCGCATACCTGCTGTGGGGGGAAATCCCACCCCATACGACCTTCATTGGCATGGTGCTGATCATAGTGAGCGGCATGTACACAGCCTATCGTGAACTTCGGGTCAATCGCTCCGCAGACGACAACCCGCCCACGGCTCAGACGGTTTTTACCCCAGGCGCGCCTTCTATGGTATTGGCGGACGCGTTGGATGCTGAGGCCATGGAACTGGATGAGTTTGACAAGAAGTTACCTTAATCTACAAGCAGCCTCGGCTGATACTGGATGAGCGAAGATACTGCTGAAAACGCGGCTCAACGGTCGAAAGCCAGAACTAGGAAGAACACCGTTTTTCCGACGTGCAGTTGCATACACAAAAATTACCTTGACAACTGACGGGCTCGTGCAAACCTCAATAAGTTGTTTCTGGAAAGGTTTGAAAACCACATGCAAGTAAGTGTTCGCGACAACAATGTTGATCAAGCTCTTCGGGTGTAGAAGAAAAAACTACAACGCGAAGGTGTATTCCGCGAAATGAAGCTGAAGGAACACTTCGAAAAACCTTCCGAGAAAAGGCTGCGGGAAAAAGGCGAAGCAATCCGCCGCGCCCGAAAACTTGCGCGAAAAAAACTGGAACGCGAAGGGTAGCTAGACGTCCTTTTGGCTAAAGTCGCGCAATAGCAACACTTATATCGGAACCCCAAAAGCAACACTCATCATGCGCAAGTGTATCGGATCACACATGCAACGCACTCATTCACGGCAGATCCATCAGGAATAGGTTGTTCCCAATCCCCTAAGGTGACGTGATCGGCGGCGGCCTACGCCGCTTGCCTGACAGAGCGTTTCCGGCGATCGCCGCAAGCAACACCGCGCCGCCAGTCAATGTGTTGAGCGTGGCGGTTTCACCGATGAACAACCAGACCCATAACGGGCCAAGGAGCACTTCGGCCAGTGACAACAGCGCAAGTTCCGCTGCAGGAAGGCTGCGAGACCCCAGTGTATACAGGATCAACCCTGCGCCGACCTGAAACACCCCCATGCCCATTGCAATGCCGCCATCCCGGACCGACAACACCAGGGACAAATCCAAAAACAGGCATATGCCGGAGGTCACGATGATGCCGAACAATCCGGACAGAAACACCGACGGCAGCATTTCACCCGATTTCCCCCACCGCAGCGCCACAGTGAAGACTGCAAATCCAAAGGCGGACCCCAACGCCGCAAGGCTACCCCTCAGGGCAACGCCTCCGGATTTATCTGCGACCATCATCGCGATACCGGCAATGGCAACGGTGATCGCCACCCAGGTGGCAGCGCGTACAGGTTCACGCAAGACGATCCATCCAAGAACAGCCGCCATAAAGGGTGCTGTTGCAAACAGAAGCATGGCGTTTGCCACAGATGTCGCCTGGATTGCATATATCCCTCCGGAATAGGCGGCCACCAGTGACAGCCCTGCGATCACTGCCGGGAACCCGGTGCGACGGATCTGGGCAAAAGGGCTTTCACCAGAGCGCATACGAATGAACACATAAAGCAGAATTGACAGGCTGGCCGATCGGTAAAGTAATATCTGCCACACAACCGCGTCTTCGATCAGCCGTATTCCAAGCCCGACGGTCGACCAAAGCACACCAGCAGCAAAGACAAACAGGACACCAAACCGGTGCCCGTCCGTGCCTTGTGACGGTTGGCTCATGGCAGTCATTTGGTCTCCTTGGGACATTTTTCTCATTGCTAGCGATGCGGCTGTCGCTTTGGCCTTCCGTTTGCGACACCAAAACTGTCCGTGGCACATAGATGCCAAGGAATGGCCTCTGGCCAGGACCTTCTGCCAACGCCGCGAATTGGTACTTCGTCCCGCGTCTTTCCAGTTCAAGCTCTACGCAGAGAACGGTACCCGTTTTCGGACCAGCCGTTCGTAGATTGTGCGGCGAAGGTGTCAAGAGAGCCCAGAGCGGACCTGTTGATTTTGTGCTGCGTGCGCTCGCAGCACGATAACCTCTGCACCTTCGCTATTTCCAGTGTTCCGGTGCAGCGCAAGAACTGGTCATTCAGGCAGATCGCGTCGCAGAATCAAGAATCTTCAAGCGGGAACAAAATTCAAAAATGTGTTGCCAGAAAGATGAGCATTCAAGAGGCGAAATTCCGTTCCATTCTTAATATATTCAACACCGGAGGCTCGCAAACATGCCTCCAGATCTGCACTGTTGGAATATTTAAGGTCCAAAGCCACGATAGCAGGTGCTCCGTCACCCGTGATACAGGTTGGAAGGGGCCCGTAGAGCTTTTCGATAGCGGAACGCACCAGCAACTGGATCTTGCCGTTTGCAGTCGCGAATGCAGCGCCGCCATCGACCGAATGTCGGTCACCGTACAAGCCAGAGAATTGGTCGATCAGGGTCGCCATATCATCCTGTTTGGCCAAAACAGTCGCCCCGGCATAGCCATGCACAGAATTCGGGTGCTCCATCCAAGAGGGCACATAAATCAACTCAGGACGGTGCTGCTGGCACAAGAAGAGCGACAGGCGCGGGTAAGTTCGGTTTGGCAATAAGGCAAGCGAGGTTTTGGTGCGGCCCCCGCTGCCGTCTGGCAAGGTCACGTCACGGCCGAATTCGAGGTGCCCCGCTACGTGGAACCCCGCATTTTCGGCAAAGGCGGCATCTTCAATTGCATCGGTACTGTGAAGCGCGGACAGGGCAACGCCTTCACGCTGCTGGAGGTGTTCGAAAACATGACGTCCGAAGTGAAAATCCCCTGCGGGGACTTCGTCAATCAATGTCGCGTCATAGATACCCATGATTTCCAACAAGCAGCCTTGGAACATCGCGAGGCTGGTACTGGTACCCCATGGGTGTTTGCCGATCGGGGTCATGTTGAACCCGATTGAAATCAGCCTGTCCCGCAAAGCATTGATGTCGTTCACAGCGATCAATGGGTGGTCTATGCCGAAGGAGGCGTTCATAAAGTTACTCCTGTGGCTCTCGAAAAGATACTTTGGCCGTTCCAACCTGTCTGGCTTTGGCACCAACGACAACGGTTCCCGGCGCGACATCGGTAACGACCACCGCGCCTGCGGCCACATTTGCGCCGGTCCCGACGGTTACATTGCCAAGGATGGTTGCGCCCGCCCCAATTACGGCACCGTCCCCGATGATCGGATGGCGCTGCGGTCCGCTGTCGGACAACGTGCTGCCCAAGGTCACATTATGCCAGATCGACACATCCTGCCCGATCACACAGGTTTCGCCCGCCACAAACCCCAAGCCATGGTCCAGCCAGAAGCCTGCGCCAATACGGGCGGCGGGGTGGATATCTGTTGAAAAAGCGCGCCCCAGACGCGACTTGATCGCCAGAGCGCGGGTATGATCCCCCTCCTGCCACAGTTGATGCGCGATGCGGTGGGCCATGACGGCGTGAACCCCACGCGCAAACAACAACGTGGCGACCGCGCCTCCAGGTTCAAAATTGCGCCTTGCCGTTTCCGCAATATCATGGAGGCTGAGGTCCACCAAAGCAGGGCTCGCAGCATAGATTTGCTGCACAGTCTCTGCGGATACGCCACCAAAAGTGGCTAAAATTGCACCTGCGAGGTCGGAAAAATCGGCAAATCGCCGCGGCTCAATCCCTAGAATGACTGCGACCTCGGGAGTGTCATGCAGCAGCGCTTCGGTGTCCGCAATCAAAGTCATAGCATTGCCTTCATCGTTTTGCGTCTTCAACCAATGTCGCAAAAAACTGCGCCCCGACGGGTAGGATTGCATCGTTGAAATCGTAGCGCGGTGAATGTAGCGCGCCAAATTCCGAAACCGAACCATTGCCTAGCCAAACATATGCACCTTGTACCTGCTCAAGCATGAAGGCGAAGTCCTCAGACGCCATCGAAGGGTTTTGCGCGCCATGCACGGCGTCCTGCCCTACGATGCGCGTTGCTGCCGCCATTGCTTTTTTCTGACTGGCTGCGTTGTTGATTGTAGGCGGATAAACCGCCTTGTAATCAAGGCTGACTTCGACCGAGTGTTGATCCGCGAGCCCTTTACAAACCTCGGCCATGCGCGTTTGCAACTTCTGTTTGACAGTCTCGTCGAAATAGCGCGTACACCCAGCAAGACGCACCGCATCCGGTGTGACGTTATATGCATCGCCCGCGTGAATTTGTGTCACACTGAGCACCGCAGCCGATTGTGGATCAAGATTGCGCGATACAATGGCCTGTATCGCACCGATTAACTGCCCTGCAGCAACGATGCTATCGGTGCAGTCATGCGGCATGGCAGCATGCCCCCCGCGTCCGCTGACCGCAATATCGAAGGTATCAAATCCAGCCATCTGCGCCCCGGAACGCACGGAAAACGCACCGGCTGCCAGACCAGGCCAGTTGTGCAAGGCATAGACCTCATCAACGGGATGGTCCGTAAACAACCCGTCTTCGATCATGCGGCGCGCACCAGCCTCACATTCCTCGGCAGGTTGAAAAATAAACGTCGCCGTGCCCGAAAACCGTTTGGTTTGCGCCAGATATTGCGCCGCCGCGAGCAGCATCGCTATATGACCGTCATGGCCACAAGCATGCATGACACCGTCATGAATGGATTTGTAAGGCGCTTGGCTTTCTTCAACGATTGGCAGTGCATCCATATCTGCGCGCAGGCCGATGTTAGGACCATCCCCGCATTTCAGCACGCCGACGATCCCGGTGCCGCCATATCCGCCGTGCACCTCTATCCCCATCCGGGTCAGTTGCTGGGCAACAAATTCGGATGTGCGATGTTCTTGGTACGCCAGTTCCGGATGTTTGTGCAGATCGCGACGCCATTGCATCCATGTAGGCTGATGTGTTGTGAAGAAATCAGGAACCGACATCGTGCTGCTTTCCGTTGATTAAGACACGTAACCGAATGCGATCTTGGGCGTTTTGCCGCTATCCAACCAAACCGACTTGGGGCTGGTATATTCCATCAAGGCGTCGCTGCCGCTGGACCGACCAAAGCCGGAATTCAGTGATCCGCCAAAGGGTGAGGACACGTGGATCGCCTTATAGCTGTTGATCCAGAAGGTGCCCGCCCGCACGGCTGTTGACACCCGGTGTGCACAGCCAACATCAGATGTCCAAACTGCGCCCGCCAAGCCGAATAATGTGTCATTGGCAATGGCGATGGCCTCGTCTTCATCCCTAAAGGGGATCGCTGTGACCACGGGGCCGAAGATTTCTGTCTGGGCGACGGTGGCGGTGTTCCCCAGACCTGACAGAACAGTTGGCGGCACAAAAAAACCGGTCTCGGGCGTGCTTGATCGCGTTCGGACACTGGCCCCTTCGTCGTGCGCCCCCTGGATCATGCCTGTCACATGGGCGAACTGGCGGCCATTGCTGATCGGGCCCACTTCGGTGGCTTCATCCAGCGGATCACCCAGCGTGATCCCATCCATCCCGACCGCGATCATATCCGTCAGCTGGTTATATACCCGTTGCTGCACCAAAAGCCGCGAGCCTGCGACACAGCTTTGCCCCGCACCCGAGAAGATCGCCGCCTGCGCGCCAAGGGCTGCGTGTTTCAAATTGGCATCGCCAAAGACAATATTCGCCGATTTTCCGCCGAGTTCCAGCACCGCCGGTTTCAGCGCTTGCGCAGCCGCCACGGCAACGCGGCGCCCCGTCTCGGGGGAGCCTACGAAAATGACTTTGCGCACTTTGTCATGCTCAATCGCGGCCTGACCTGTTGTCGGTCCCAATCCACACAGCACATTCACCAGCCCTTTGGGCAGGCCCGCGTCTTCGGCGATGCGCACCAAGGCCACGGTTGTCAGCGGCGTCAACTCGCTGGGTTTGATGACCACGCCGTTGCCCGTGGCGATGGCGGGGGCGATTTGCCAACCAGCAGTAAAGATAGGCGCATTCCAAGGTGTGATTTGGAAGACCACGCCCAAAGGCTCGCGCAGAGTATAGTTCAGATGGCCGCTTGGCACGGGGATGACCTCGCCGTGCAGCTTATCAGCCCAACCCGCATAGTAGCGGAACATCTCTGCGACCTTGGCGACCTCTACCCGACAATCGCGGATCGGTTTACCAGCTACCAAGGCTTCGACCTTGGCCAATGGCTCCGCATTGTCGAGGACTGCACGGGCGATGTCTTGCATGACGTCACCACGCTTTGCAGCAGAATACCCTGATACCCAGTCTTTTTGAGCTGCTGCCGCCGCAAGGCAAGCCTCAGCCGCTAGTGCTGCACCACAATCAGCATAGCGCGCCAACTCTATTTGGGCATAAGGATCCTCAAGGATCACAGCATCGCCTGCACCATCGCAGAGTTTGCCGCCAACAAGGCTTTGCACAGTTGGACCAAGCCCCAGATCAGACATGAGTGACGTTAGAAGGCCTTTGCGATCAGACATTTTCGGTTGCCTCGTATTTGAATATTTCATTGAAATCAGCGCTGTCCTCTAACAGTGCCCGGCTGTTTTCCCAGATCGCAACGATGGCTTTTGTGGCGGGCAGATTAAGGCCGCACTGGGTCGCCAGTTTAGTGGCAAGCCCGACGTCTTTGCGCATCAAGCCCATCGTAAAACCTGAATCGTACCCCTCGTTCAGAATCCATTTCGGGAAGTTCACCTCGCTGACGCCGCTACGTCCTGATCCTGCATTAACGCCCTGTAAAAGGCTTTCCAGCGAGATGCCGTTGCTATCGGCCAAGCGTGCCATTTCACTGACCAGCACAAGGTTCGCGGCACATAGAAGATTGTTGGCGATTTTCGCGGCATGGCCAGCGCCCGCTGGGCCAACATGCACTGTTTTGGCCGTTAGATCATTCAGCACGGGGCGCAATGCGTCAATGGCTTCGGCTGGTCCGCCCAGCACCATGGTCATCGTGCCCGCACGCGCGCCACCCGGTCCGCCGCTGACTGGCCCATCTAGAAAGGTATAGCCCACGGCGGCTGCGGCATGCGCCTTCGTTGTGTCAGGTTCAGAGGTGGACGTGTCCAGAATGATCGTGCCCGCACGCACGTGCGAAGCAAGGTCCGCCATAACGCTGGTCACGATATCGGCTTTTGGCAGCGACAGGATAATCTGGTCACATGTTTGCGCCAGCTCAGCCAAGCTTTCACACGCCCTTCCGCCATTGGCTTCAGCCCGTGCGCGTGCCTCCGGCATGGCATCATAGCAGTGAACTTCGTGGCCCTTTTCAACCAGCCGCGCAATCATCGCGCCGCCCATCGCACCGCATCCTATCACCCCAATCATGGTTCTCTCTCCTCAATCGTTTCTTATTGACGTCTGGTTGCACGTGGCGCCGTGTCCAGAAGCATCCGCGTATAGCTGCTTTTGGGGGCGTCATACAAAGCCTCGGCTTCACGGCATTCGACGATCTCACCTCGCTTCATCACCGCCACACGATCCGACACCTGACGCACGACGGCCAGATCATGACTGACAAACAGCATCGTCAGCCCCAACGAACGGCGCAACTCCATCAACAGGGCCAGCATGTCGGCCTGAATAGAAACATCCAACGCCGACGTTGGCTCATCACACAGCAGGAAGCGGGGCCGTACAGACAGCGCGCGCGCAATACAGATGCGCTGACGCTGGCCGCCCGAAAACTGATGCGGAAACTTACGCCCCGCTTCTGCCGGAAGGCCCACACGCTCCAGTAAAGCACCGACCAGCCGAGGAATATCGTGGCGATCCGCCAGACCGTGGAAGCGGATAGGTTCAGCCAGAATTTGATCAACGCGCATGCGACTGTTGAGCGATGAATACGGGTCTTGGAAAACCACCTGAACATCGCGGCGCAGCGCCTTGCGCGCCGCGCGAGAGCGTACCTCAGCCAAAATACCGTGATCGCCATAGGCCACCTCACCCGAACTGGGCGGTAAAAGGCCCGTCATCATCCGCCCAAGGGTTGATTTACCCGAACCACTTTCGCCGACTAGCCCCAGAACCTCGCCGCGTTTAATGATGAGGCCCGGTATATCCACGGCACGGAATGTGCCAGCTTTGCCCCAAAACGATTTTTTCTTGGTTGCAAAGTCTTTTGTCAACGCGCTGGCGGTGACGTAATCGCCGCTGCCTTTGTCTTTGTGCCCTTGCAGCAGCCACTGGTCGATTTCGCCGGTTTTCTTTACCGGATTGCGAAACCTTTCTTCGCGCCGCTCAATGCTGGGGATCGCGGCAATCAGCTCCTTCGTGTAGCGCTCGCTAGGCGTCTGGATGACCTGAGCCGTGGGGCCAGTTTCCACCAAAGCGCCGTGTCGCATCACGTAGACCCGATCCGCAGTCTCGGCGATGACCCCCATATCATGGGTGACCAAAATCACACCCAAGGAGCGTTCCACACAAATGCTCTTTATCAGGTCAAGTACCTGTTTTTGAACGGAGACATCAAGCGCCGTTGTCGGCTCATCTGCGATCAGCAGGTCAGGGTCACCCGCCATTGCAAGGGCGATCACGACCCGCTGGCGCATACCGCCGGAAAATTCGTGTGGGTATTGATCCATGCGGTTGGCTGGCTCAGCTATGCCAACACCGGCCAACCGCTCGATCGCCATCCGGCGCGCCTGTGCCTTCGGGATGTTCTGGAGCACCGCAATGGATTCCGCCAGTTGTCCACCAACCGTCATCAGCGGATTGAGCGAGGTCATAGGGTCCTGAAAAATCATACCGATCCGACGCCCGCGCATACGCGCCTTCGCCGCATCAGGCAGATCAACCAGGTTCTCGCCCTCAAGCTCGATCCGTCCGCCGGACACCTGCCCGGGATGGGACAAAAGCCCCATAATGGCATTGCCGACAGTGGATTTGCCCGCCCCGCTTTCGCCGATGAGTCCGACAATCTCACCGCGGCGCACCTGCAGATCAAAGCCGTGTACGGCCGTGAAGTCACCCAAGCGATGGGGGAACGTGATCTTGAGATCTTTGGTTTCGCAAAGAATATGGCTCATCTCAGCCTCGGATTCAGATAGTCGCGGACCCAGTCAGCCACGAGATTGAAAGCAACCACCATCACCAGCAGCATGATGCCGGGGAAGATCACGACCCACCAAACACCCGAGAACAGGTATTGGCTGCCGATCTGGATCAACGCCCCCAGCGAGGGTTCGGTCAGGGGTGTGCCAAGGCCCAGAAACGACAGCGTTGCTTCAGTCACAATGGCCACGGCGATTTGCAACATGGCAAGCACCAGCACTGGCCCAAGAATGTTTGGGGTAATGTGGCGCAGGATAATGGTAAGCGTCGGCAACCCGACGGCATGACAGGCGGTCACGTAGTCCTGATTGCGCTGAACCAGTGTCGAGGCACGTACGATCCGCGCAAATTGAACCCAGCCCGCCAATCCGATTGCAAGGATCATGATAGGCACGGCGGCTTGCGCAAAGACATCTGCGGGCAGCGAGGCTTTGAGGATACCATTGAACAACAGGGCAATCAGGATGGGCGGAAATGCAAACTGGATTTCGGCAATACGCATCAGCACCGCATCCGCCATGCCGCCAAAATACCCCGCAAGCAGGCCAACGGCCATGCCAATGACAACCGACAGCGCAACAGCGCCAATACCAACCAGCAGCGAGATACGCCCGCCATAGAGCATGGCCGACAATACATCGCGCCCTTGCAGGTCCGTGCCCAACAGAAACCGCGGATCAGCGCCGTCAGCCCAAGCAGGGGGCATGTTGTTGTCCATGATCGAGATCGTCGCGGGATCAAACGGCGTGTGCGGCGCGAATATAGGGGCAAAGGTGCAGCCAATAATCATCAGCACAATGATGATGGCAGAGACAATCGTGACGGGCGAATTGAGCAATTCGTACCAAAAATCAGAGCGGATCCGGTCAAACATATCAAAGGGCTCCGTGTCGAATGCGCGGGTCGATCAGCACATAGATTGCGTCCACCACAAGGTTGGAAATCGTGAACACCAGACCGACGAAGATCAGATATGCGGCCAGCAGTGGGATATCGCTTTGACCGATGGCATGCAGCAAAAGCGAGCCCATGCCCGGCCACTGAAAGACCAGTTCTGTGATAATCGAAAACGCAAAGAGCGAGCTAAGCTGCAAGCCAATCGCGGTGACAACAGGCACCAGCGTGTTTTTCAGGGCATGGCCGAAATACACGCGTTTTCCGGGCAGCCCGCGCGCCCATGCAAAGCGGATGTAATCGGTGCGCAACACCTCGAGCATTTCGGCGCGGATCAGGCGCAGGATCACACCTAGCTGGAACAGACAAAGGACAGCAGCCGGCATCAGCGCATGGCTGAGCCCGTCCCATGTGAACAGGCTGGAACGCACCCCCAACATCGTCGCCAGATCACCGCGACCAAAAGACGGCAACCAGTTCAGCCAGACCGAGAACACCAGGATCAGAAGAATACCGAGCAGAAACGACGGGATCGACACACCGATGACAGAAATCGCCATGATCGTCTGGGCAATGCCGCCCTTGCGTCGAATGCCGGTGTAGATCCCAGCCGGAATGGCCAGCAGCAGCGACAGCACGCCGGACAACAACACCAGTTCAACGGTTGCGGGCAGTCTGTCGGCTATCATTTCGCTGACGTCGCGATTAAAGCTGTAGGAAATCCCGAAATCACCCTGCACCGCGTTAACGACATAGCGGGCGTATTGCACAAGGATCGGGTCGTTCAAACCAAGGCTTTCGCGCAGCGCTTCGCGGTCTTCTACGGTTGTTTCCTGTCCCACCAGAGACAGAACCGGGTCGCCCACGAATTGAAAGACAAGGAAGCCGACAAGGGCAACGCAGAGCATAACAATCGTGGCCTGAAAAACTCGGGCCAACAGAAAGTACATTTCAGTGTTCCATGTGATAGGAGAGAATTTGGAGGATGCGGCCCGATATGACCGGGCCGCAAAACCAAGGTTTAGTTGACGTTGAAATACTCCAGCGGGAATTCAAATGTCGGGTGCTGCACAACATCGATATTCTCCGCAGCGCCCCAGACCAGTTGCTGCACATGCAGCGGCACAAGGCAAACATCTTCGACCATAAGCGCCATGGCGTCCTGCAGCATCTTTTCACGGGCCGCCGCATCCATGGTGACCGCAGCCTCTGCCGCCAGTGCGTCTGCTTCGGGCACCGAGCAGCCAGAGATGTTCCAGGCCCCCACACCGTTGTCCAGATCGCGCGTGCCCAGCACGTTTTGGAACACGTTCAGGCTGTCCATGGTGGAGGGTGTCCAGCTGAGCAGGAAAAACGACGTGCCGAAATCAGGCGCAACAACTTTTGGAAAGAACTGAGCTTTGGGCTGGGCAATCAGGTTTACCGTGATGCCGACCCGTGCCAGCAGGCTGACCGTGGCCTGACAAATCTGCCCGTCGTTCACATAGCGGTCGGTCGAGCAATCCATCGTCAGTTCGAACCCATCGGGATAGCCCGCCTCGGCAAGAAGCGCCTTGGCCGTGTCCACGTTGTAGTCCAACCGTGACAGATCGGGGTTGTAGCCGTTCACCTTATCCATGACGTATTGGGTGGCCAGCGTGGCCTGTCCCTGCATCACACGGTCGATGATGGCCTGTGCATCTACTGCGTGGGCAATGGCCTGACGGACCCGCAGATCAAGGAAAGGGTTCCCCTCGACAGGGCTTTCGATGATTTGATCGCGCCACTGGTCCATGCCGATATACATTGTGCGCGCCTCGGCGCTGGAGACGACTTTGACGCCCTCACCGGCTTCGACACGGGCGATGTCCTGCAAGGGCAGTGGCATCACCAGATCAACCTCGCCAGACAACAGCGCCGACACCAGCGTCGCGGCGTTGTTGATGGGGGTGAAGTCAACGTCGCTGACGTTGCCAGTTTCGCCCCAATATCCCTCAAAGGCCGTCAGCGTTGTTCGTTCACCCTGGGCGCGGGACACGACGGAAAAGGGGCCTGTGCCGTTGGCATTGGTCGCGCTGAATGCCTTTTCTTCGGCCTGAAGGTTGATCGGCTCTGCCGCACCGTTCGCCTCGGCCCATTGTTTGTCGAGGATCATCAGGTCGAGCAGATCGTTCAGCAGGATCGGATTCGGCGCTTTCGTTACGATTTCGACGGTCATGTCGTCGACCGCGCTATAACTTTCAACGGAGGCCAGCACGTGTTTGAAGTTCGAGGTTTCAGACAAGGCGCGGTCCATGCTGAAAATCACATCATCGGCGGCAAAAGCAGACCCGTCATGAAACGTCACCCCATCGCGCAAATTGAAGCGCCATGTAGTTGCATCGACCTGTTCCCAGCTTTCTGCCAACTGGCCCGCAATCTCGAAGGTTTTGTCGCGCGCAACAAGCCCTTCGTAAATGTTGGCCAGAAAGTAGTTGGTGAAGCTTTCGTTGTGGCTGTGCGGATCAAGGCTGGTTGCATCGCCCTGCGACGCCATACGCAGCGTTTCTGCATGGGCTGGTGCGATCAGCGCGGTCGAAAGAACCAAAGCCGTAGAAAGAGACGCGAGATAAGATTTTAGCATTTATTCACCCTGTTGAGATTTAGATTCCCATCAGGTTAGCGCCAAAATGAACGTGCTAGAATTGCAGCAAAGAGTAATTATTGTTGCGTCATGCGCAACATCAATTTGATGTTTGAAAGGCCACCATTGACTTGGTGATATGTTCAACCAGGCGCGTGGCCCCTTCCGGCAAGCGCCTGCCATGACGCGTAAAAACAGAAGCTTCGCCTTTGCTCAGCTCGGGCACGGCCAGGCGTTTTGTGATGATTGTCCCGTCGGCGATTTCGCGTGTCACAACAAAAGCAGGCAGAACCGTGACCCCAAGCCCTTCGCGCACAAAATTTCGCAGCACAGCCAAGGAATTGGAATGGACAAGGGCGCGCAACCTCACACCGTGGGCCGTTTCGGCAACCGCGATCATATCTCCCACTCCGAAACCCGATTTCAGCAAGGCACATGGCAAAGCTTCGAGTTGCGCCATCGTGATCGGTTCGCCCAAATCGGCCCATTGCGCGTTCGGGCTGACCAGCAAATCCAACGGCTGTTTGACTTGGGCCGCGATGCGAATAGCGCGCTCTTTGCCCACGTTGTAAGCGAGGCCAACATGGGCGCGGTCCGTGCGAACCGCATGTAGCACCTGTTCTGTTGATCCGCTCAGCAAATCGTAGGTGAATCCGGGAAACACCTTGCGATAAGACTTGATCGCGTTGCCCACGAAATCACTGATGAACCCATCGCCTACCGCAATCACTAATTCGCCGCGCCGCATACCTTTGAGTTCGTCAAACTGTGACAGTAGCGCTTCCTGCTCGCCTTGTTGATGCTTCAAGTAAGTTTGCAGGATCGTTCCCGCTTCGGTCGGACGCACCCCTTTTCTGCCCCGTTCAATCAACGCTGTGCCCAGAGACGTTTCAAGTGCCTTGATTTGGCGGCTAATAGTCGAAGGCTCAACGCCCAACCGTTCTGATGCAGATCTTATTGATCCCTCTTCGCACGCAACGAGGAATGAGGCTGCCTGAACTGTATCGATCTTAGACAAATGAGGTTCCTTGACGTTGCCAGATGGTTCTGCACCACTCCAGAAGGTTGCCTCTTATCTGCTATTTAGTCCAGATCACCGATAGCGAGGGCCTCGCCTGAGCACGCTGGATTGAGTTCTTCGCATCGAAGTTCAATTTGGATACGATTACGGTTTTGAACGACCGCTTCCGTGAAAGGCGCAGCCTCGCAACAAGTCACGTGTTGCACACGCAAACAAATGCTGCGTCAGCAATAGCCGCAACTGCACAAGTCCGGTTTGTCCCGCATTGCGGTCGATCATGCCAAGCTTTCGAGAGTGAGAGGCGTGCCGGTTTCCCGGTGACAGGTTGAGGGCTGGGAGAGTGGCTCCCGGCGCCTGTCACGGAGGAATACCGATGGGTGTTGTGGAAGTTCTGGATCCGGTCGCACCAGCGCGGGCGGGTGGCTGGAAAGTGGATGTAAGCCGGGGTGAACGAAACGGGCGGGTGTCGTCCGAATGGTTCAACCGGCCCGATGATGAGCGGTATCTCTCGCTCGACGATCTCTGGACTAATGTGAAAGGCCGCTCTGAGCGCAGCCGTAGCCGCGTGGTGCAGACGGCGGATATCCGGGTCGAGGCCGCGCGTGACAACCCCGAGCGGTTGCACCTTATGCTGCCGAAAGCCGAGGCGCCCGTCGCGCCCACGCACTGGGCGTTCGGCCAGCTTGCCAGCATCGTCTGCGCCCCGGCGTCCTACCTGCGCCAGCTGCCCGCGCCGCTGGCGGGCATCAACCTGCAATATGGTCTGACCAACCACCGCGCCGAACAGGTCAAAACCTTCGAGACCGAGGATGGCCGCACGGAGTTGCGCGCCGTGACCGGCCCCGATTATGGCCGCATCCACGATTTCGAGCTGGTCGAGGCGGTGCAGCGCATCGCGGGCAATGGCACTGGCGACACGCGCTGGAAGGTGCCGGGCGTGCTCGACTGGTCGACAGGGGTCTATAACCCCGATGTCGAAATCAGCCGCGACACGACCACGCTTTATGCCTCGGACCGCGATGTCTTCCTGTTCCTGGTCGATGATCGCAACCCGATTGAGGCGGGCAAGCTGCCTGACGGCTCTCCTGATCTCTACTTCCGGGGCTTCTATTGCTGGAACTCAGAGGTGGGGGCCAAGACCCTCGGCATGGCGAGCTTCTACCTCCGGGCGGTGTGTCAAAACAGAAATCTGTGGGGCGTCGAGGATTTTCAGGAGATCCGGATCCGGCATTCGAAATACGCGGCCTCCCGCTTTGCCCACGAGGCGGCCCCGGCGCTGACGCGCTTTGCCAATTCCTCACCGCAGGGCTTCGTGAACGGCATCAAGGCCGCGCGGCAGCAGATCGTGGCGCGCAGCGACGAGGATCGCGCGAATTTCCTGCGCAAGCGCGGATTCTCAAAAGCTGAATCCGGCAAGATCATCGAGAAGGTGCTGATGGAAGAGGGCCGCCCGCCCGAGAGCATATTCGACTTCGTGCAGGGGATCACACGGCTTGCACGCGACAAGACCCAGCAGGATGCGCGGCTCGACATGGAAGGGCGCGCTAAGAAGTTCCTCGACCGGGTCGGCTGAACTGGAGGCCAAGTGCAGACTTCTGCACTTGGCCTATTCTCCGCCAAGCTGCCGGTCTGAACTATCCACTGCGAGCAGCCCTTCTATGAGTGGGCGTTCCAATTCCCGTCCCAAGATGCTCTTTCTGGTATACTTGAAACCATTTCGTGTTGCGTCCTCTTTACTCATGAGCACTGCGCCACGGTCCAAAATTTCTAACATCTCTAG
>JANSYF010000029.1 GCA_024742575.1 Paracoccaceae bacterium
CCCGACATGGGCAAACAGCCCAGCCTTCAAGGGATCATCGGATTTCACATGCCGATGGCTTTGAACGCCGTGTTCGGCCAGATAGGCCTCGACCCAGTCGATCAAAGGCAGGTTGGTGTCACGGCTGACAGTGGGAAATTTTACCAATTGGTCAAGAATGGCACGCGGGCTCAGGCGGTTTTGCATGGTCTCACTTTGCGGATCAGGGAAGCAGGTAGTCGGCGTAAACAGGATGATGGTCCGAAGGCCATTCGCCGTCAAACTTCTCTTGCAGAACAACCGGTCCTGCGCCCAACGTCACATCAGATGTGCGGGACAAGTGGTCGATCGCCCCAAGAACATGCACACCTCGGTTCAGGTGGTATGTTGCGCCGGGCGTACGGTCAAAGACGACACCCGCCTCTTCCAGAATGTCCATCGTTTGCGCCCCGTGCAGTGCGTTCAGGTCGCCCACAAGGAACACTGTTTCGCCTGCGTCGATCCACGGCTTCAGGCGGTCCCGCACCAAAGTGGCAGATAATAGTCTGTTCGACCGGCTGGAGTATTCGAAATGCACATTCGCCACCCGGAACCTTTGACCCGACTCACGATCTTCGAACTGCGCCCATGACGCAAAGGCCGGGAACGATCCGTTGAAGGTGCGCGAGTAAATCACATCTGGCGTCTCTGAAAAGAAAAACCATCCCTGATCAACAGGTTGCAACCGCTCTTTCAAGTAAAATATCGGCTGCGTGGTGGGGAATGTCTGCCAATCACCCGTGGCAGCAACGCCGTAAGCCGGGTTGCCCGCCGTCAAATGATCGCGGACCAGATTGACCGAGCCATCATCGCCCCGCCGAAAGCTCTCCATTTCCTGAAACGCCACCACATCGGCGCGCAACGCCTTGAAAGCGCTATCCAAAGGCCCTTTGCGCCGTTCCCAGTCACCGACCGACCACGGCCCCGTTTCACGGTCGAGCCAGATGTAATGCACGTTGTAGCTGGCGATCCTCAGCGCCGCCGCTTCAGGCGGCGCGACAGATACATTGCCTTCGGTCTGGGTCACGTGCAGCGCACATGCCACCAGAGTTAAAAGCGCGAAAACCGCAATCAGGCCGCGGGCAAGCCATCTGAACACTCGTACCATGCGTGTACCTTAGCGGCGTTCAAGACACGTTTCAGTAGCCACTGTCAGTGATCAGCACTTTGTGACCAGGCTCAACCTCGCGGTAGATCGACGGCTCGGGTGCATAGTCCAACCCGTGAATCGGCGACGGAATCGGCTTAAAGTTCAAATCCTTCTCGGACTTGCGCTTGCGCGGATCGGCAATCGGGACCGCCTTCATCAAAGCCTGCGTGTAGGGGTGCTGCGGGTTTTCGAACACCGCGCGGCGTGGGCCAAGTTCGACGATCCGGCCCAGATACATCACGCCGACATAGTGGCTGACCCGTTCGACCACCGCCATGTCGTGACTGATGAACAGGAACGACAGCCCCAGTTCGGCCTGCAATTCCAACATCAGGTTGAGCACCTGAGCCTGCACTGACACATCCAAGGCCGATACCGCCTCGTCTGCCACGATCAGCTTGGGGTTCAACGCCAAAGCGCGTGCGATCGCGATCCGCTGACGTTGACCACCGGACAGTTCGTGCGGATAGCGCTGCATAAAGCTGCGTGGCAGTTCCACACGGTCGAAAAGGTTTTCGACCTTCTTTTGCATTTCGGCGCTGGAACCGATGCCGAAGTTCCGCAACGGTTCAGACACCTGATCAGAAAGCTGCATCTGCGGATTGAGCGACGCAAAGGGATCCTGAAACACCATCTGCATATCGCGCCGCGCCTCGCGCAGTTCTGACTGGGTCAGCGCCATGATGTTCTTGCCATCAAGAAACACACTGCCCGACATCGGCTCGACCAGCCGCAAGATCGACCGGCCCGCCGTCGACTTCCCACACCCGGATTCGCCAACAAGGCTAAGGGTCTGGCCCTTGTTCACCGAAAACGACAGGTCCTCGACGGCATGCACATTCGCCACCGTCCGGCGGAAGAACCCGCCTTTCACTTCGAATCGCGTGGTCAGATTCTTGACCTCGAGCAGCACTTCATCCGATCCAGTGATCGGTGGCACCTCGGACCCGTCACGCCCCAAAAGGCGCATCGGGCGCGGCAGATCGGTGCCCGTCATCTCGCCCAGCTTGGGCACAGCCGCCAAAAGCGATTGGGTGTAGGGGTGCTGCGGGTTCTCAAAGATTTCTTCGACCGTCCCTTCTTCAACCTTATTGCCGCGGAACATCACGACCACGCGGTCGGCCATCTGTGCGACCACCGCCATGTCATGAGTGATGAACATCACTGCGGTGCCCGTTTCGCGTTTGAGCCGGTCCATCAGCGCAAGGATTTCCGCCTGAATGGTCACGTCCAAAGCCGTTGTCGGTTCGTCCGCGATCAGCAACCGAGGTTCGCACGCCAACGCCATCGCGATGACCACGCGCTGCCGCATGCCGCCAGACAATTCGTGCGGATACTGCTTAAGCCGCCGCTCGGGTTCCGGGATGCGCACCTGACGCATCAGGTCAAGTGCCCGCGCCTCGGCCTGCGCCTTGGTCATGTTCTTGTGCAGCCGCAACCCTTCGGTCAGTTGGCGGCCCACCGTGAAAACAGGGTTCAAGGCCGTCATCGGTTCCTGAAAGATCATCCCGATCTCGTTGCCACGGATCGTGCGCATCAAGTCCTGATCCGTGGTAGACAGATCCACTTCGCCCGCATCCTTGCGGTCGAACAACAACCGCCCACCCGCAATATCTCCGCCGCCGTATTCAATCAGCCGCATCAGCGACAGCGACGACACCGATTTGCCCGAACCGGATTCGCCCACAACGCAGACGGTTTCGCCGGGATTGATCTCAAACGAAACATCCTCAACGCCAACCACGGTGCCTGACTTCGTCTGAAACTCAACGCGAAGATTCTCGATTTTGGCGATGCTGCCGTCCGGCATGGGCGCGGTCCTTTTTCTGATGCTGCCCAAACGCTAACCGACGCAGGGCCAGAGTCAAACTCTGTCTCTACGTCGCCCCTGTTATCGCTCCCACAGGACTTGCAATTTGCTCAAAAGCTGTTTCGATGGGCTTACAGGGGGAAAAACCGACACGTTTTCAGAGCGGTTTCGGCGCAAGTGCATAGAAACCAAGGATGATCAGGCGTCCGGTGTTCCCACCAAGGAAAACGACATGGGAAAACTATGTCCAACATGGAGAGACGAATGAAACTCAAATCCCTACTTCTTGGGGCTGCCGCCGCAGTCGCGATTGCACCCGCAGCCTTTGCTGAGCGTGGTTCCGATGGCGAAGTTAAGATCATCTACTGGCAAGCGCCCTCAATCCTGAACCCGTTCCTGTCGGGCGGCACAAAGGATGTGGAATCAGCGTCGATGATCATCGAACCGCTGGCGCGCTATAACGAAAAAGGCGAACTGGTGCCGTGGTTGGTCGAAGAGATTCCGACCGTCGCAAATGGTGGCGTCAGCGAAGACCTGACCTCGATCACATGGAAAATCACACCGGGCCTGATGTGGTCCGACGGGACACCGTTCACTTCGGCCGATGTGGCCTTCACCCATGCATATTGCACCGACCCCGAAGGTGGCTGCGCACAGGTGACGAAGTTCGAAGGCGTCACCAGCGTTGATACGCCCGATGACCTGACCGTCGTTGTGACCTTTGGTGGCCCAACACCAAACCCCTATGGTCCATTTGTTGGCGGCGAAAGCCCGATCCTTCAGAAGGCCCAGTTTGAAAACTGCATGGGCGCTGCGGCATCCACCTGCACTGAACAAAACTTCAACCCCATCGGCACTGGCCCGTTTGTCGTAGATGAATTCAAGCCGAACGACGTGATCACCATGTCGGCCAACCCGAACTACCGCGACCCGGCCAAGCCCGCGTTCGCCAGCGTGACCTTCAAAGGCGGCGGCGATGCACGCGCAGCTGGTCAGGCCGTCATGGAAACCGGCGAATTCGATTACGCCTGGAACCTCCAGCTTGCACCCGACGTGATCGCGCAGATGGAAGCAGGCGGCAAAGGTGTGCCAGTGGCAGGCTTTGGCCCACTGCTCGAGCGGATCATGATCAACCAAACCAACCCTGATCCGAACCTGCCCGAAGGCGAACGTTCAACTGCGATGCATCCGCATCCGTTCCTGCAGGAACCGGCAGTCTACAAAGCCATGTCCATGGCCATCGACCGTCCGCTGCTGGTGGAAATCGGCTATGGTCAGGCTGGTAAAGTCGGCTGTTCCTGGGTGCCCGCGCCCGAGTCCTTCGCCTCAACCTTTGAAGGCTGTGAAGTTCAGGACCTTGATGGTGCCAAGGAGATGCTTGATGCAGCTGGCATCGTAGACAGCGATGGCGACGGCGTGCGCGAGCACAATGGCGTTCCACTTTCGATCCTGTATCAGACATCGACAAACGCTGTTCGTCAGGATTTCCAGGCGCTGATCAAGGAATGGTGGGAACAGATCGGCTTTGAAGTCGAACTTCGCAACGTAGATGCGTCGGTGTTCTTCGGTGGTGACGCCGGGTCGCCTGATACCTTCCAGAAGTTCTACGCAGACGTGGAAATGTACGCCAACACCTTTAACGGCACCGATCCGCAGTCCTATCTGGGCAACGGCCTGTGCGACAAGGCTCCGCGTCCAGAGACACAGTGGCAGGGTGAAAACATCAGCCGCTTCTGCATGGAAGAGTTCGATGCCCTGCACGCAGAGCTGTCGAAAACAGCCGACATGGCAGAACGTCAGCGCATCGGTCGTGAACTCAGTGCGATGATCACTGACAATGGCGGGATGATCCCACTGGTCCACCGTGGACGTCTGTCGGCACATGCCACCACGCTTGGTGGTGTTGTGCTGAACGTTTGGGACAGCGAACTCTGGAACGTTGCGGACTGGCACCGCATCGAATCCAACTGATCGCAACAGCATTTCCCGTAGGGTGGGCCATGTGCCCACCCTGCACGTTGCTTCCCTGTAAAAGACTTATGATCCGAGGCGCCACACGATGCTGACCTTCGCCGTCCGACGACTTATTCTCGCCGTTCCGACGCTTCTGTTCATCAGTTTTGTCATTTTCATGCTTCTGCAACTCGCCCCCGGCGACCCGATGGCACAAGTGCCGCTGACGGTGCCGCCCGAGGTGAAGGAAAAAATGCGTCAGGCACTTGGCGTGGGGGAACCCCCGCTGGTGCAATACTGGAAATGGCTGGTGCAGGTCTTCTGGATCGAACCCAAGGTCTTTATCGACTACCTGACCAATTCCAGCACTCTTCTTGGCTGGTTGCCCGACACACAGCTGTACCAGAACGAACTGCGCGTGATCTCGTGGCAGACCCGCAGCCCGGTGATGGACATCGTGATCCAGCGGATCCCGCAAACGCTTTGGGTGGTTGGCATGGCCTATGTGGTCGGCATCCTGATCGCCCTGCCCATTGGCATCTATTCGGCCTACCGCCAGTATTCGGTGTTCGACCAGTCGGGCACGTTCATCACGATGATCGGCTTTTCGATCCCCCCCTTCTTCACCGGCCCGCTACTGATTGTGATCTTCTCGGTTCAGCTTGGCTGGTTCCCGTCAATCTATGACACCACCCATGTGGTCAATGACTGGGCCAGTCTGAAATACCAGCTGCAACAGATGATCCTGCCAGTGATGGTGCTGGCCCTACAAACCACCGCGCAGATCAGCCGCTATATGCGTGCCTCGATGCTCGACAACTTGAACCAGGATTACGTCCGCACCGCCCGCGCCAAGGGTCTGAGCGAAGCCGTCGTCGTCACGGTGCACGTGCTGCGCAATTCGATGATCCCGGTGATTACGGTGATCGCGCTCAACGTGCCATCAATCTTTGGTGGCGCGATCATCACCGAGAACGTGTTCAAGGTGAACGGCATCGGGCAGTTGCTGATCACGGCACTTTTTGCCAATGACTTGCCGATGGTGATGACGCTAACGTTCATCTTTGCTGTGCTGATTGTTCTCTTCAACCTGATTGCCGATATCCTCTACGGCCTTCTCGACCCGAGGATCCGCTATGACTGAGCCCGTGCAAGCCACCCCGACCCCGATCGAAGCGCTGGCCGACAAAGGCCCGCTAGAGCCGCCGCGCAGCCAATGGAAAGACGTCTGGGACCAGTTCCGCAAACACAAAGGCGCTATGTTCGGCGGCGGGTTCCTGTTGTTCATCACACTGGCGGTGCTGCTTGGTCCCTATCTCTGGCAGGTTGATGCGCAAAAGCTCGACATTCGCAACAAGGACCTGCGCCCGATCTGGACGGCGCTGTGGGATGCCGGTGCCAAGACGGCGTGGAGCCGCCCCTTCGGCACAGACCAATTGGGACGCGACCAACTGGCCCAGATCATCCAAGGTGGCCGCACATCGATGGCCGTCGGGTGGGCCGCGATGATCCTCAGCCTGATCATCGGCACCACCGTTGGCGTCATGGCCGGGTTCGTGCGCAAAGCAGATGGGCTATTGATGCGTCTGACGGATCTGTTCCTGTCGCTGCCAATCCTGCCTCTGCTGCTGGTCGCTGTAACCCTGTTCCGCCAGCCTTTACGCGAAGCTTTTGGGCCAGAGGGCGGCATGTTTGTCCTGATCGTCGGCATCATCGCCATCACCAGTTGGATGCCGACCGCACGGATCGTGCGCGGCGACATCCTTGCGCTCAAGGAACGCGAATTCATCCTTGCAGCCCGCTCCATTGGCACAACACCATTCCGCATCGTGCAGCGCCACCTGCTGCCCAACGTGCTGTCGCCGATCATGGTATCCGCCACTCTTGGCCTTGCCACCGCGATCATCACCGAAAGCGCACTCAGCTTCCTTGGCGTCGGCTTCCCGTCGGACTTCCCGACATGGGGGAAAATGTTGGCCGACGCGGTACAACGAATGCAGCAATTCCCCGAACGTGTCTATCTGCCCGGCATCGCGATCTCGCTGACGGTGCTGAGCGTGAACTATCTGGGTGACGGCTTGCGCGACGCGCTTGACCCGCGCATTCGGGGCCGCTGAACCACACAATACGCAAATAAGATCAATCGGCATGGGCGCACAGCCCCTGCCCAAACACCCGCCGCGATTTTTTACAAAAAATCGGAACGGTGTTCTGAATCTGACTAAACCTTCACGAATTGGTCCCGCAGAGTTCGGTCATTTGGCCATGTGATCGCCTTGTCACAGGGAAACTTTCCCGCCATCTGCCGTCTGAATGACAAAAGGACCGACCCATGTTCGAATCCCTTGGCTTTGAAAACTACACAGCACCGCAAGTCGCGGTGGGCTTGGCACTGATCCTAGGTGCCGGTTTTGGCCTGTTGGCTGAACGTACGAAATTCTGCTTCCGCCGCGGGCTGGTCGGAGACGACCGCAAACAGGCAATGGGCGTCTGGCTGACGGCGCTGGCCGTGGCCGTTCTGGGCACCCAAGCTGGTGTGCTGACGGGACTGATCACATTCGACGATCACCGTTTCATGGCCGGCGACCTTCCGATCCTTGCCATCGTTCTGGGCGGTCTGATGTTTGGCGCGGGCATGGTGCTGACACGCGGCTGCGTGTCCCGCCTGACCGTTCTGTCCGCCAGCGGCAACCTGCGCGGCGTGTTTGTGCTGCTGGTGTTCGCAATCGCCGCACATGCGACGCTCAAAGGTGTGCTTGCCCCAGTCCGCACCACACTTGGGTCTGTCACAGTGCCATTGGGAGACACCGTGTCACTCGCCACCCTGCCCGGCGGCGCGTTGGTCTGGTCGGTGCTGATCGCGCTGGCAGCGCTGGCCTATGCCCTCCGGTCCGGCAACCGCGTCACCTCCCTGATCATGGCAGCCCTGCTCGGTGCACTGGTCCCCGCAGGCTGGATCGGCACGGGCTTTGTCCTCAATGACGACTTCGACCCGGTTGCATTGCAAAGCCTGTCCTTCACCGCGCCTTATGCCGACACCCTGTTCTGGTCCATCGCGTCCACCTCGATCCCGGCGAATTTTGGTGTTGGCCTGATCGGCGGCACGCTGATTGGTGCGCTGGTGGCATCACTACGGTTCGGCAGCTTCCGGTGGCAATCGTTCACGGCCCCAGCCGAAACCGGGCGCTACGCGGGTGGTGCTGTGCTCATGGGTATCGGTGGTGTTCTCGCTGGTGGCTGCACCGTGGGTGCAGGTTTGGCCGGTGTGCCGACGCTGTCCATCGCCGCCCTGCTGGCCATCCTGTCGATCGCAGGTGGCGCGTTACTGGCCAATGCAGCACTCAAGCCCTCCCGCCAGACCGCCTACGCCCAGCCAGCGGAATAAGCTTAAATGTCGATCTCGCCGTCTTCGGGCGGTGGGAGACCTTCGAGCGGCGGCGCATCCCGTTTCCGTTTGAGCAGGATATCCCCGTTTGGCAAAACCACGGGCGGTTCATAGGCCGACCAATCCTCGACCTGTTCCATCAGATCGCGCAGCGCAGGGCCCATTTCCTCGGCAAAGCTGCGCAACGCGGGTTCAATCTCATCTGCCAGACCCTCAAGCTCGCGCAAAGCGGGCTCCATCTCGCTCAACAGTCCACGAAAGAACAGCTTTGCGCCCTCTTCCATAAGGCTGGTGCCTTCTTCCTCCTGCGCCACAGCCCCTAATGGGAACAGCGCCACGGCCAGTGCTAATGCGGAAATCTGTTTCATGTGATCAATATAAGCGATCTTGCCCAGGATTTCACCTAGAGGTCGATATCCAGTGTGACCGGGAAATGATCCGAGGCCGTCAACAAGGACTCGCGCAGTTCCGGCGTTTTCCAGCAGGTCGGGTCGTCGAAGGGATGCCAGATGCGCCACCGCTTCGCCTTGGGTCGCAGGTCGCGTGACACCATGATGTAGTCAAGCAGCGCTTGAAGATAGCGGTCTTCCTTCGGGATATAAAACCGCGCGGTGGTGGGTTGCGGCCCGATCCGGCGCAACAAGGCTTTCGATGCGTGGGGGTCGTACAGAATGGTATCGCCGTCGCCCAGAATGATCTCGACCGAACTCCGCCCGAAAAGATGCTCGTACTCGTCCAGACCGGGGCCATCGTTTAAATCCCCCATGACCATCAGCGGATCACCTGCCGCAAGATGTTCGGCAATTCGCGCCCGCAACCAGATCGCCTGAGCCAATTGTTTGCGTCGGTTGGCAATCGACAGGCGCATCACCTCGTCACGATTGGTGGCACCATGAGGCGCTTTGGATTTCAGATGCGCCCCGATCAGACGCAGGCTCTGCCCCGTCGCGCGGACAGTCAGGTCGACCTCAAGCGGGGGTTTCGAGAACACCACCTTGTCTTCAGTCGCGTCAATATCAAGGTCGATGCGGAACGTCCCATCAAACCGCGGCGCGCCGTCAACCTGCGGTGCTCCGGATACCGGCGCTTGACCATGCGGATCATGCCGGGCCAAGACCACGTCAGGATCATACATCAGCGCAATTTCTTGCTGGGTGTCGTTGCTGAACCCCATCACCGCCTTGCGGGCGCGCAAATCGAAAGCTTTGGCAAATCCTTCCAATGCGCGCACCGTATCGCGACTACGGCTGGTATCCGGCGCTTCGATCACCATAACCACATCAGCGTCCATCGCCGTGAACACGATCCCTAGCGCTTCGGTTTGCATCGCCTTGGTCACGTCATAGCGCGCCGACCATGACCCGTCCGCGATCAACACACCTGCATCGTCGAACAGCGCGTCGAACCATTCGACATTATAGGTGGCAAACCTCATCAGCGCCGCGTCATATCGGAATCAGGCGTGTTCACGCGCCGCGATCTCTTCCCAGGCGCGATTGATGTCGATCAGCCGCCGTTCCGACAGCTTCACCGCTTCTTCCGGCACCCCGCGCGCGATCATGCGATCCGGATGGCTTTCCCGGACAAGCTTTCGCCATGTCGCGCGAATCTCGCCCAGTGACATCCCCGGCTCGACGCCCAGCACGTCGTAAGGGTCTGGTTCTGCGTCCGGGACAAAACGCGATTTCAACCGCCTGAACGACCCATCGGGCAGGTCGAAAATCTCGGCCACGCGCAGCAGAAACGCATCTTCGCCGGGGTGATAGGTGCCATCAGCCATCGCGATGTGAAACAGCCCCTCCATCAGGTCACACAGCGTTCCCTGATCCTGCCCGAACATCGTGCGGATGCATTTGGCGTATTCCTCGAATCCGGCCACGTCCTGCCGGGCAAGGTTGAAGACACGGGCAGCGCCCTGCTCGTCCTCGGACGGGATATGGAACACTTCGCGAAAGGCCATCACTTCGTCCCGGGTCACCAGACCATCCGCCTTGGCCATCTTGGCGGACAAAGCGATCACGGCAATGGTAAAAGCCACGGTTTTTTCCGGCGGCGTGCGCAGGCTGTCGAACACCGCTGTCAGACCCTCGCCCGAGGCAAGGGCCGAAAGAGCATCCGCAATGCGCGACCAGATCGACATGGGCGTATTCTACGGCAAGTGCCCCATTTTGTCAGTGCGGCATCAGAGCTTTTTCTGCATCAGCACAAGGTCGATCCAACGACCGAACTTGAACCCCACCTCGGGCAGAGTTGCGACTTCGATAAACCCAATCGCGCTATGAAAAGCATGACCCGCCGGGTTTTCCGCGCTCACACCTGCCCAAAGCGAATGCACGCCTTCGGCCCGTGCCACGGCCTCAAGCGCCGTCATCAGCTTTCGTCCGGCTCCGGTGCCCCGCGCCTCCTTGGCAAGGGCGATGGAATGTTCCTTGGTCCGCGCATAGCCCGGACCATTGCGGAACGGGAAATAGCTGGCATAGCCAACCGCCCTCCCGTCTATTTCGGCCACAACAAACGCAGATCCCTTGGTCGCGATGTCATCGCGAACGTCATCAACGGTTTTAGGTTCAGAGGTAAAAGTGATCGTGGTGTTTTCGATCACATCGTTCAGAATCACAGTCAGCGCCTCGGCATCGTCGGTGCGCGCAGGTCGGATGATCATGTAAGAATACGCCGCCCACTGGTGGTCAGAAACACCGCCTGCATCATCCGGTCGGCCATTTTGCGATAGATCACCCGGTCATCGTCCAGAACCGGATCCAGCCGCTCTTGCAGTGCCGCCACGTCCGGCCCGCATATCGTCAGCGCCTCAAGCCGCAGTCCGGCACTTTGCAACGTTACACCCGGCGGTGTTTCGGTGTGCCACTGGATGATCGCCGGGAACTGCCCACCAAACGACAAGCGCCCATCTGGCGGCACCAGCATCGTCCAACTCAGGTCACCGCGGCTCAGATTCACAGGCTCGCCCGCTTCGGGGAACATGCGCTGCGCTGCAGCGATATCATCACAGCGCAAAATCCACTTGTCGAGCTGCGCCGGACCGTCAAATTCGTCCAGTCCGAACCAACGCGGATAGTCCGGCTTGGGCTGTGACGGATCTGGCGCGATGGCCTCGAAATAAAGATCGTTTTCAAGGCCAAGAAGCCGATTATGAGTGGCGTAATGCGCGTGTTGCCCACCAGCGCCAAGCGTCACGCCAAGCGCCTCTTCACTATGCGTGACCGCGTCTTCCAGCGTTTCGCCCGCTACCGCGATGTGATCTAATTCGAACTTCATTCCGACATTGACACACGCGGCAGGTTTTCCGTCAACGGAAAACAGCGGACGCGTCGACGCGTCCGCCCGCCCGGACGTCAGCCGCGCGCTTCGCGGATCAGCCGCAGGATGTCCTGCGCCGCCTCGGGGATGTTTGTCCCCGGCCCGAAGATCGCTTTCACACCAGCATCATAAAGAAACTGGTAGTCCTGCTGCGGAATGACCCCACCACAGATGACAAGGATATCTCCAGCGCCCTGCGCCTTGAGCTCTTTCACCAGTTGCGGCGCCAGCGTCTTGTGCCCGGCCGCCTGTGACGAGATCCCGATCACATGCACATCGTTGTCGATGGCATCTTGCGCGGCCTCGGCCGGGGTCTGGAACAGCGGTCCCACATCAACGTCAAAGCCGATATCGGCAAAAGCCGTGGCGATCACCTTGGCGCCCCGGTCATGCCCGTCCTGACCCATCTTGACGACAAGCATCCGCGGGCGGCGGCCTTCATCCTCGGCAAAAGCCTCAACCGACCGCTGGATTGCGGCAAAGCCTTCGTCCCCCTCATAAGCCGCGCCATAGACGCCAGCCAACGTCTTCACCTCGGCCCGGTGACGGCCGAACACCTTTTCCATCGCCATGCTGATTTCTCCTACCGTGGCGCGGGCGCGGGACGCCTCGACCGCCGCCTCCAACAGATTGCCACCCTCGGCGGCGCGTTTCTCAAGGTCTGCCAAGGCCGCATCACAGGCCGCTTGGTCGCGCGTGCTGCGGATACTCTCAAGCCGAGCAATCTGGCTTTCGCGGACTTTGACATTGTCCACGTCCAGAATGTCCAGATCGTCTTCCTTGGCCAATCGGTACTTGTTCACTCCAACGATCACATCGGTGCCCCGATCGATGGCTGCTTGACGTTGTGCTGCGGTTTCCTCGATCCGCAGCTTGGGCATGCCAGAGGCCACAGCCTTGGTCATGCCACCCATCTCATCGACCTCTTCAATCAACTTCCACGCTTCTTCAGCCAGATCATGGGTCAGCTTTTCGACGTAGTAGGAGCCTGCCAATGGATCGACCACCTTGGTCACACCGGTTTCTTCCTGAAGGATCAACTGCGTGTTCCGCGCAATGCGGGCTGAGAATTCGGTCGGAAGCGCAATAGCTTCGTCCAAGGCGTTGGTGTGCAGCGATTGCGTGCCGCCCAGAACCGCGCTCATCGCCTCATAGGCGGTGCGGATCACGTTGTTATAAGGGTCCTGCTCGGCCAGCGACACGCCCGAGGTTTGGCAATGCGTGCGCAACATCTTGGAGCGGTCGTTCTTTGCCCCCAGATCGGTCATGATACGGTGCCAAAGCAGACGCGCTGCCCGCAGCTTGGCCGCTTCCATGAAGAAGTTCTTGCCGATGGCAAAGAAGAACGACAACCGCCCTGCGAACTTGTCCACATCCATGCCGCGCGCCATCGCGGTCTGAACATACTCCTTGCCGTCCGCCAGCGTGTAGGCCAGTTCCTGCACAAGGTTCGCACCTGCCTCCTGCATGTGGTAGCCGGAAATCGAGATCGAGTTGAACCTAGGCATCTCGTTGCTGGTGTATTCGATGATATCCGCGATGATCCGCATCGACGGCTCTGGCGGATACACATACGTGTTGCGGACCATAAATTCCTTGAGGATGTCGTTCTGGATGGTCCCCGACAACAGCGCACGGTCCACACCCTGCTCTTCACCCGCCACGATGAAACTGGCGAGGATCGGAATGACCGCGCCGTTCATCGTCATCGACACCGACACCTGATCCAGCGGGATACCGTCGAAGAGGATCTTCATGTCCTCGACGGAATCAATCGCCACACCAGCCTTGCCGACATCGCCGACAACCCGCTCATGGTCGCTGTCATAACCCCGGTGCGTCGCCAGATCGAAGGCCACCGACACACCCTGCTGCCCTGCCGCAAGGTTCTTGCGATAGAACGCGTTGGATTCCTCGGCAGTCGAAAACCCAGCATATTGACGGATCGTCCACGGACGCCCCGCATACATCGTCGCTTTCACGCCGCGCGTGAACGGCGCTTCGCCGGGGATCGTGCCCAGATGCGGCAAATCCTTGATGTCGTCTTCGGTATAAAGCGGCTGAACTTCGATCCCCTCGAGGGTCTTCCACGTCAGCCCGTCAAGAGGCTTGCCGCGAAGTTCCTTTTCCGCAATTGCGCGCCATGTGTCTGTCTTGGAAGTCATTGTCGTTTGATCCTCTTTGCGTCGTCAAAACCGCGCGCGCCTCGGGGGCGCGTGTCGGCTTGGGGTGTCTTTGTTGGGGCGCAGCACAACATGACCGGCATTATGCAGCCGATCTCAGGTTGCAGCGCCCGATGCCGTTTTTTTGTTCAAGTGCGGACCCGTGGCCCTTCGCATTGGTCGCGGGACGCACTATGTCTTGTGATATGAAAAACCTAAGGCCCTTCATTCTGGCATTCGTGGCGCTGGCCCTGCCCGTATCTGCACATGCGGCGGACACAAGTGCTGACCCGGTCGTGGACGAAGACGCTGCCATAGTGCGCATCCTAGACGCCAAGGACGTAACGCTGGACGAATATCTCTGGCTTGCTCGGCCCTTGCTGGTCTTCGCCAATTCACCGGCGGACCCGCTGTTTATCCAGCAGATGCAATATATCAACCGCGAATTTGACCTTTTGGCCGAACGCGATGTTGTTGTCATCGTCGACACCGATCCAGCAGCCCAGACAGATGTGCGCACCAAATTGCGTCCCCGCAACTTCATGCTCGCGCTGATCGGCAAAGACGGGCAAATCAAATTCCGCAAACCCCTACCGTGGAGCGTACGCGAATTGACCCGCAGCATCGACAAGATGCCCATCCGCCAACAAGAAATCCGCGACCGTCGCACCTCGGGGTCGTGACGTCCAACTGAACGCCAATTCACCAGACAGTGCAGCGTGTTCGACACCGCACGCAGGGTGCCGACTGAATCGGCCCCCACATTTCGGATTGTCGAACACCCACAATACATCGCCTTATTCGAACTCCATGATCACATCGTCCACGGCAAGGCTGTCACCCGCCGCTGCGTTGATTTTGGACACGGTGCCTTTGCGTTCGGCGCGCAGGATGTTTTCCATCTTCATCGCCTCCACGGTGCACAGCGCCTGACCTTCCTGCACCTCGTCGCCTTCGGCCACATCGATTTTCACGATTAAACCCGGCATCGGGCACAGCAACAGCTTTGATGTGTCCGGGGGCACTTTCTCGGGCATCTTACGGGCCAGTTCCGCCTGACGCGGGGTGCGGACATGCACCTTTAGTTCGGCACCACGTGACCGGATGCGGAAACCGCCAGACACCTTGCCCACCTTCATCACCAAAGGCGTGCCGTTGACCGTCATGCGCGCCAGTTGATCACCCGGAGTCCAATCTCCGCTCACGCGGATCTCTGACCCATCGGAAAAGCGGACGGTGGACCCTTCATGGTCCGCTGCGATCGTGACGTCGTAATCTTGTCCCTGAAGCGCGACATTCCATTCTTCGCCGACATGACGCTCGTGATTGTCAAGCGTGCCAGAGATCCGGGCACGCCGGATTTCCGCCACCCGGTTCATTGCAGCACAGGCCGCCGCGATGCTGCGCAGCGCCGCATCGCCCAGTGTCACGCCTTCAAACCCGTCAGGGTATTCTTCTTCGATAAACGCTGTGGTCATCTCGCCCGCGATAAACTTGGGATGATCCATAACCGCTGCGACAAAGGGCAAGTTGTGACCGATGCCTTCGACCTCGAAACTGTCCAGCGCGTTGCGCATTGTCTCGATCGCCTCACCGCGCGTCGGGGCCCATGTGCACAGCTTGGCGATCATCGGGTCGTAATACATGCTGATCTCGCCGCCTTCGAACACACCTGTGTCGTTACGCACGATGCCGTCGCCCAGCGGCCCTTCGGCAGGTGGACGATAGCGGGTCAGACGCCCAATCGACGGAAGGAACCCGCGATACGGGTCTTCCGCATACAGCCGGTTTTCGATCGCCCAACCGTTGATCTTGACGTCGTCCTGCGTGATGGTCAGCGGTTGACCATTGGCCACGCGGATCATCTGTTCGACAAGGTCCACACCAGTGATCAGCTCGGTCACCGGGTGTTCCACTTGAAGACGTGTGTTCATCTCAAGGAAGTAGAAATTCTTGTCCCCGTCGACGATGAATTCCACAGTGCCCGCGCTGGTATATCCGACGGCCTTGGCCAACGCGACGGACTGTTCGCCCATCGCCTTGCGGGTGGCCTCGTCAAGGAACGGGCTTGGTGCCTCTTCGACAACTTTCTGGTTGCGGCGTTGGATCGAGCATTCCCGCTCGTTCAGGTAAATTCCGTTGCCATGCGCATCGCACAGCACCTGAATTTCAATGTGGCGCGGCTGGGTGACGAATTTCTCGATGAAAATGCGGTCATCGCCAAAGCTGTTGGCCGCCTCGTTCTTGGACGACTGGAAGCCTTCGCGCGCCTCTGTGTCGTTCCACGCGATCCGCATGCCCTTACCGCCACCCCCGGCAGAGGCCTTGATCATCACCGGATAGCCGATCTGGTTCGAGATCTTGACCGCCTCGTCCGCATCTTCGATCAGGCCCATATAGCCCGGTACGGTCGAGACGTTGGCTTCTTGCGCGATCTTTTTGGAGGTGATTTTGTCGCCCATCGCCTCAATGGCTTTCACCGGCGGACCAACGAACGCCACGCCTGCGGCCTCTAGGGCCTGCGCAAATTTCGGGTTTTCGGACAGAAAACCATAGCCTGGATGCACCGCCTGCGCGCCAGACTGCTTGATCGCGTCCATCACCTTGTCGATGACGATATAGGACTGGTTCGCCGGCGGCGGGCCGATATGAACCGCCTCATCCGCCATTTCGACATGCAGCGCGTGTTTGTCGGCATCTGAATAGATGGCCACCGTTTTGATGCCCATCTTGCGGGCGGTCTTGATCACGCGGCAGGCGATCTCGCCCCGGTTGGCAATCAGGATCTTGTCGAACATGTCTGTCCCTTTCCGTCAGTCTTTTTTTGGCCCGGGTGCGATCCCGCAGCGATGGCATAAAAAAGACCGCCCGGACGCGTGGTCCGAACGGTCGAAATCCATGAGTGGTTTTGGCGCGCTGACGCGTCAGCAGCGTTCTGGGTAAGTCTGGCAGTAGGCGATGTTGGCGGCAGCCCCAACCGCAGCCCCGGTGAGCGGATCGCCCCCCGCCGCGACAGCGGTACCGCCCCCGGCTGCACCTCCAAGAAGGGCCTGTTCGCCCAGCGTGTCACCGCAGGCCGAGAGGCCAAACAGCGCGACGACTGCGAAAACCGAACCCGGTCTAAGTGTATGAATGTCCATGTGTCTGCTCCTTTGCAGGTCGTTGCCTGAGACGGAGTAACACCCCGGATCGCGTTCCGGTTCCAGCATCTCGTGTCACAGAACGCTTTTTGGGCAAAACCTTGCCCGTTGCTGTAACATACTGTTTCATAACGCAAAAAGTCGGGCGCTTGGCATGGGGTATGACCAAGGCGCCCGACAGGGGAAGGGTAACGGTGAACAAATGGCGCAATCTGCCAACGCCATGTCACTAGGAACATGTCAACAGTGCCACAACCGCCAGACGCGTCAACAGAAAACCCAGTACAACCTAGAGTATCGGCTTTTTCTCGCGCAAAATATCTCTGACTAAGCGACATCACGCCCATTCCTCGTTGTCATCGAACGCCTCGGGGAAGGATGCCCGCGCCACGGGTTCGTTGATCACCAATAGCGACTCGTAGCTTTCAGGATCGAACGGATCGTCATAGGGCAGCACTTCGCGCCCGAACAGCCAGCTCAGTCGCCCGGCGTCCAGATTGCCGCGCTCGAACGGTTCATCGCCAAAATGCGCCCAAAGCGCGCCCATGAAAGCGGTATCGGCCTTGCGATCCACCGCTCTACGGTCGCGATAGCGTTCGCGCTTGATCAGCGGCGTGACCCCCTTGGGGTTCGGTCTGCGAATGACGAATTGGAAATCAGTGCCCGGAAGACGCCCCGGAAAGCCGCGATGCTTCAGCATGGGACACCCCCGCGAAGCGTTCGGGAAAAGGGGGCGGACGCCTCTGCCCGCCCCGTTTCTAGGTTACTTGTACTTGCCTGTGTATGCAGGTTCGTGGCTGATCGGCTCTGGGTCGATAACCACAAACTCTTCTTCGGCCTGCTTGTGCCCGCACGCGGACAAAACTGCAAACAAACCAACTGCGGCAAGAAGCTTGATGCTCTTTGACATCTAGTTCTCCTGTCAGGTTCAAAGGACCCAACAAGACCTGCTGGTCCTGCCTGTCCTCGGTTCGAGGTAGTGACTGCTTGGGTGCAGTCCGCCTTAGAATATCCTGAAATCATGGGAAAAAGATATCCACAGCCCGCAACATCGCGGCTCTGTGACGCAAAAGACTCAAACCGAACTCGGCCTGCACGAAGTGTCGCAACATGTTGTGGAAGCATCAAAAAAACTCCAAGATGCAGGTCTCGCCTTCGATGCGATAGGCCTCGAAAAACTGGGTGACGTCTTCGGTGGCGACGCCAAATTCGGTCTCTTCCTGGCTAAAGGAAATCACGATCTGGTTTGGCTGCGGGCCGACATCCGGTGACAGACGCGGGATCGCGAATGTCTCGCACAGATGGTGCATGTCGATTTCCACATCCTCGTATTCCCGGCCCTCCTGCCCGATCTCGGGCGTCACAAAACGAAAGCGGTAGACTAGGCCATTTCCCGGCCGGTCCCACAGCATCTCGTGAAACATCACGGGTTGACCCGAAGGCACATCCAGCGGCTCGGAGGCGAAAACAGGCAGCGCCAGCATCATTGCAAACACATGCACCGAGTGCTTGCACGCACCAGCCCAACGAAGCCAGCGATCCCGCTTACGCGGGTCGTTCAGCACCGCATGCAGCCGCTCTGACACACAGGCGGATTGACTGGACCGGGGCAAACGGCCACCTGCCGTGACGCGCATCACATCCTCAAGACGCTCCACCCGCACAACAGGCGAAAAGCCCCTCACCCGCTGCAACGCCCGCCACATATCCTGCCGAACCTGTCGCGCCAGACGGCCCGCATCACAAAGTGGAAGGTCTGACACAACCGACACATCAAAGCGCGCAGGAAGGTGCCGCGCCATAGTAAGCCCCCCCTCATCACGCAAAATATGCCACCCGTTTCGACCCATTTGATCCCATTTGCCGCGTGCGTGCTCACACGCACCCCATCCCTTAGAGCGGAATATTATCGTGTTTCTTCCACGGCATTTCTTGCTTCTTCGAGCGAAGCGCAGCGAATGCCCGCGCGACCCGTTTGCGCGTGCTGCGCGGTTGGATCACCTCGTCGATAAAGCCACGTTCCGCAGCCACAAACGGGTTGGCAAATCGGTCTTCATATTCGGCCGTGTGTGCCGCGATCTTTTCGGCATTGCCTGAATCCGCGCGGTGAATGATCTCGGTCGCGCCCTTGGCACCCATAACGGCGATCTCGGATGTGGGCCACGCATAGTTCACATCTGCCCGCAGGTGTTTAGACGCCATAACCACATAGGCCCCGCCATAGCTCTTACGGGTGATGACAGTCACCTTCGGCACGGTCGCTTCGCCATAAGCAAAGAGCAGCTTTGCACCGTGCTTGATCACGCCGTTGTATTCCTGCGACGTTCCGGGCAGGAAACCCGGCACATCCACCAACGACAGGATCGGAATACCAAAGCAATCGCAGAAGCGCACGAACCGCGCCGCCTTGCGGGCGCTGTCGATGTCCAGAACACCCGCCAGCACCATCGGCTGGTTCGCCACCACACCGACGGTCTGCCCTTCAAGACGGATAAACCCAGTGATGATGTTCTTGGCGAAGTCTTCCTGAATCTCGTAGAAATCGCTCTCATCCGCCAGCTTGAGGATCAGTTCCTTCATGTCATAGGGCGTGTTGGCGTTTTCCGGCACCAGCGTGTCAAGCGAGTCCTCTACCCGATCCACATCGTCAAAGAATGGCCGTGTCGGGCTGGGCTGACGATTGTTCAGCGGCAGAAAGTCGACAAGGCGGCGCACTTCGGCCAGCGCCTCAACATCGTTCTCGAACGCGCCATCCGCGACCGAGGATTTCTTGGTGTGGGTGGATGCACCGCCCAGTTCTTCGGCTGTGACCTGTTCATTGGTGACGGTCTTCACCACATCGGGACCGGTGACAAACATGTAGGACGAATCCTTCACCATAAAGATGAAGTCGGTCATCGCAGGGCTGTAAACCGCACCACCCGCGCACGGCCCCATGATCACGCTGATCTGCGGCACCACACCGGACGCCATGATGTTGCGCTGGAACACCTCGCCATAACCGGCAAGGCTGTCGACGCCTTCTTGAATACGTGCACCACCCGAGTCGTTGATGCCAATGACCGGCGCACCGTTCTGCATCGCCATATCCATGATCTTGCAGATCTTCATCGCGTGGGTTGCGGACACCGATCCACCCAGAACCGTGAAGTCCTGAGAGAACACATAGACCATGCGGCCATTGATCGTGCCCCAGCCGGTGACAACACCGTCCCCTGCGGGGCGGTTCTTCTCCATCCCGAAATCGGTACAACGGTGTGTGACAAACATGTCGTATTCTTCAAAGCTGCCTTCATCGAGCAGCAGTTCGACCCGTTCACGCGCCGTCAGTTTGCCACGAGCGTGCTGCGCGTCGATACGTTTTTGCCCGCCACCCAGCCGGGCATCGGCGCGGCGGGTTTCCAACTCTTGCAGAATATCTTTCATGGACCGTCCCTTTGTCGCTTTGCGGCGAACATACTGCGACGGGGCATAGCCTCAAGTGTTAAAGAGCAAATTTGCAAACTATGAAAATCAACCCGTTTGCAAATTGCAAAACTGCAAATTGTATCGTTACGCCTGTCTATATGGACATTCCTCAACCGCAGGCGTAGCGATACGTAATGAGTTACGCCTCTAAGGTCCGATTTCTCGACCGAACCACACCGCCGCATATTGTCACACTGATCCTGCTTGCAGGGCTTTCGGCGTTGGTGATGAACATTTTCCTGCCGTCCCTGCCAAACATGACGGCCTATTTTCAGACCGAATACTGGCTGATGCAATTGTCGGTGGCGGTTTATCTGGCGGTGAACGCAGTTCTGCAAATCCTGATCGGCCCGATCTCGGACAAGATGGGCCGTCGCCCCGTGATCCTGTGGGGAATCGGGGGGTTTTGCGTGGCGACCTTGGGCTGCATCTATGCGCCCGACATCTACACCTTCCTTGGCTTCCGCATGGCGCAGGCGGTGATCGTAACCGCCATGGTGCTTAGCCGCGCCGTGGTGCGTGATTGTGTGCCGCAGGATCAGGCGGCGTCGATGATTGGCTACGTGACCATGGGTATGGCCGTGGTGCCGATGATCGGCCCGGCTTTTGGCGGCGTACTGGACCAGTATTTCGGCTGGCAGGCGAATTTCTGGCTGCTGCTGATCCTAGGTCTCGCGCTGTTCTGGCTGACGTGGAGCGATCTGGGCGAAACCGCCAAAGTCAGTGGCCTGACCCTTGGCCAACAATTCGCGCAATACCCCGAGCTTTTGTCCAGCCCGCGCTTTTGGGGCTACGCCATCGCATCGGGCATGTCGTCGGGTGCGTTCTTCGCCTATTTGGGCGGCGCACCTTACGTGGGTACCGAAGTGTTCGGCATGTCGCCTGCTGTTCTGGGCTTCTTCTTTGGCGCGCCTGCGATTGGGTACTTCCTTGGGAACTTTGTTTCAGGCCGCTATTCCGCGCGGATCGGGGTGAACCGAATGGTGTTCATCGGCACGCTGATTAATTGCACAGGGATCCTGCTGTCGATGCTGATGTTCGGGCTTGGTCTTGGGTCAGAATGGACATTCTTCGGCTTTATGACCTTTGTCGGTCTCGGCAACGGCATGACCATCCCAAACGCAACAGCTGGCATGCTGTCGGTACGTCCGCATCTTGCCGGAACGGCATCCGGTCTTGGCGGCGCAATCATGCTGGGCGGAGGCGCGGGACTGTCGGCCTTGGCGGGCGCGCTGCTGGTCGAAGGCTCGGGCCCATGGCCTCTGCTTTGGATTATGTTGGCCACTGCGATCTGCGCCATCGTCGCGATCCGGCTGGTGATCTGGCGATCCGCCCAACTGGCGGGACTGGACAGCGCCTAGCGAATTTGCAAACTCGGGCCTGACTGGTTGCAAAACTGCAAAGCCGCGAGGATCACATGGCCACCCAAAAGCTATACGCCGGCGCCAAGCTGCGCGAAATCCGCACCCGGCTGGGCATCACGCAACGCGATTTCGCGGCCAAGCTAGGCGTGTCCCTGCCTTATCTGAACCAGATGGAAAACAACAAGCGCCCGCTGTCCACCACGGTTGTGTTGGCACTGGCCCAGGAATTCGGCGTCGATGTCACGGAACTCGGCCAAGGCGATGCGGAACGGATGATTTCGGACATGCGCGAAGCACTGGCCGATCCGGTCTTTGCCGATGCTGCCCCCCCAATCGCCGACCTGCGCCTGACCGCGTCCAACGCGCCGGGGCTCGCGCGGGCGTTTCTTGAACTGCACCGCGCCTACCGTCAGACCCACGAACGCCTCGCCTCGCTGGACGAGGCGCTGGGGCGCGAAGGTGCGCAATTGCAGCCCAGTCCTTGGGAAGAGGTGCGCGACTTCTTCCACTATTGCGACAATTACATCGACGCGGTGGACAAGGCCGCCGAACGTGTGGCGACCAAACTGACGGGGACCGACCGGGTGCGCGCCGCCATTCGCGGGCTGGAGGCCGAAGGACTTCATGTCAGGTTCGCCAATGCACCCGACCTGCGCAGGTTCGATGAGTTGCGACAAGAACTGACCCTGTCGTCACTCGCCGCTCCTGAAACCCAAACCTTTCAAATGATGCTGCAATTGGCGCTGACCCGGCATGGAAAGCTGCTGGATGCAACGCTTGATCTGGGCCGGTTTCAATCCGACGCCGCCCGTGACATCGCGCGATTGGGGCTTGCGAATTATTTTGCCGGGGCAGCGGTGATGCCATACGGGCAATTCCTGCAAGCCGCACATGACACGCGCCACGATCTGGAATTGATGGCCCGCCGGTTCGGAGCCTCGATCGAACAGGTGGCGCATCGCCTGTCGACCCTGCAACGGCCCGGAGCCAAGGGCATCCCGTTCTTCTTTGTTCGGGTCGATCAGGCGGGCACAATCACCAAGCGCCATTCGGCCACGCGGTTGCAGTTCGCGCGGTTCGGCGGGGCCTGCCCGCTTTGGAACGTGCACCGTGCGTTTGAAACGCCGGGGCGGTTCCTGCGGCAATTGGCGGAAACGCCTGATGGGGTGCGATACATTTCGCTGGCGCGGGATGTGTCGAAAACCGGCGGTCATTTCGGAGCGCCTGTGCGCCGCTATGCGATTGCTTTGGGATGTGAGGTCAAACATGCAGGCGCATTGGTCTATGCGGATGGTCTGGACCTGAACCGCGACGGGGCGTTCGAGCCCATTGGGATTTCCTGCCGGATTTGCGAGCGGTCGAACTGCCACCAACGCTCGGTTCCGCCGTTGGAGCGCAAACTGACGATCCAGACGCACCGGCGCGGGATCTTGCCTTACGAGTTGAATTGAGCGCAGGGCGATGCGTCAACGCATCGCGTGTATCCGTCAACGGAAACACTGGGGGCCAGCCCCCAGACCCCCGAAGTATTTTGAAACCAGAGAAGATCAGGACGCCGCGACAGGCCAGCGCTGTGCGAGATTGGCCATGATTGCGCGGTCGGTGTTATCCAGCGGACCAGCGGCATTTGGACGGAACCGCAGGCGAAAGCTATGCAGCAGGGTGTCGAGCGGCACATCGGCGGTATAACCGAAGCGGCGGGCGTTTTGTGCGAAATCACCATCGCCGTGCGCTTCGGGCCAGACCGCCAGCCCTTGGCGGGCAAGCCGCATCCAGTCGAACCGTGCGCCGGGGTCGATCTTGCGCCCCGGTGCCATGTCGGAATGGCCGATCACCCGTTCCGGCGGGATCGCGTGGCGCTGCATGATTTCGTCGATTAGCGTGTCGAGCGCGTCCATCTGTTTGGCGGCAAAGGGCGTGCTGCCCGTGTTGGATATCTCGATCCCGATGGAGCGGGAGTTCACGTCCGTGACCGGACCCCATGCCCCTGCCCCCGCATGCCAGGCGCGGTCGCTCTCATCCACCAAGTGCCAGACGGTGCCATCCGGCCCCAGCACGTAATGGGCCGAGACCTGTGCATCGGTATGGCACAGCCAGTCCCGCGCTTTTTCAGCACAGTCCATGGCGGTGTAATGCAGGACGATCAGATCAGGCCGCGCAGAATCACGCCGCGGCCCACAATTGGGCGAGGGATGCCAGAGCGGCGTCAGTTGCGCACCGCGCGAAACGGTGCGGGATCCCAAGAGCAGGCAAAGCCATCCCCATCGGGATCAAGGTTTTGGCGATCCCGTTCTGGCCCGCCATTGGCAAGAAACTCCTCTTGCGCCAGATCTGCCGAGGTGAAGGCCGCGCAATTGCGCAGATGCCGATTTTCAGACGAGAAAGACGAGCGCCGGTAAATCGGCGCACCTTTTGGGTTCGTTGTTTGCAGCGCATAGGCCACGATGTTGGGCGTGTTGCTGCCCGGGCGGGTTGGCAGCGCTTCGGGTGCGATGATCTGATAACGGGCGCGGTTTTGCGCAATCAGAGCTGCGTCGCCTTCGATGCTACGGGTGTTGGCGACCGCATCGAAGCTGTTTTCTTCCGAAATTCCGGCAGCATTGGCCACGATCTGCGGCGCGGGATTGCCGGGCGAAGCCTGAACAGGCTCGACACCCGAATTGGCGCGGCGCGCCTCAAGATCAGCGGCATCCAGCGGACCTGTGGCAGACAACGGCGCACCTGTCACAGTCGGCGGCGCGCCAATGGTTGTCGGGGCAGCGCGGCCTTCGAGCACCGCATCGCGTTGCTGCTGGTAGCCATCGATCCGATCGAAGCCCACAGCGCTATCAGGGACGCTGGGACTGCACGCGGTAAGGACCAACAGGGCTGCGCCCCCGGCCCATGCGCGGATAATGCCGTGTGTCTGGATCATGTCCTGCCTCATTCGGCGTAAAGTTACCACCATTGGTTGGGCTTTGCCACAAAGCCTGCCGCCTGTTCCAAAGCGTAGGCGGTATTCAGCAAATCGCCCTCTTCCCAAGGACGTCCGATCAACTGCAGCCCCAGCGGCAGACCTTGGCTGTCCAGCCCGGTCGGGACCGAAATGCCCGGCAGGCCAGCGAGGTTCACAGTCACGGTGAACACGTCGTTGAGATACATTTCGACCGGATCTGAAACTTCCTTGCCCAGTTCGAATGCAGAAGACGGCGTGGCTGGTGTGAGGATCGCGTCGACGCCCTGTGCAAAGACGTCTTCGAAGTCTTTCTTGATCAGCGTGCGGACCTTGCGGGCGCGGTTGTAATAGGCGTCGTAGAAACCAGCGGAGAGCACGTAGGTGCCGACCATAACGCGGCGCTGCACCTCGGGGCCGAAGCCCTCGGCGCGGGTTTTCTCGTACATCTCGGTGATGCCGTCGCCTTGCGCCAGTTTCGCGCGGTGGCCATAGCGCACGCCGTCATAACGCGCGAGGTTCGACGATGCTTCGGCGGGCGCGATCACGTAATAGGCGGGCAGCGCGTATTTGGTGTGCGGGAGCGAGATATCCTTGATCACCGCACCTGCGTCTTCGAGCATGCGGCGCCCTTCGGACCAAAGCGTTTCGATCTCGTCCGGCATGCCGTCCATGCGGTATTCGCGGGGGATACCAATGGTCTTGCCTTTGATGTCGCCGGTCAACATCGCCTCGAAATTCGGCACGGCCAGATCGGCGCTTGTGCTGTCCTTGGGGTCGTGGCCGCACATGGCCTCCAGCATGATGGCGGCGTCGCGCACATCCTTGGTCATCGGGCCCGCCTGATCCAGCGAGGAGGCGAAGGCGACGATGCCCCAGCGCGAGCAGCGCCCGTAAGTGGGCTTGATGCCGGTGATGCCAGTGAACGCGGCGGGCTGTCGGATTGAGCCGCCGGTGTCGGTGCCGGTTGCCGCAAGGCAGAGGTCTGCGGCAACGGCGCTGGCCGAGCCACCGGACGAGCCGCCCGGTGTCAGAGCCGTGTCGTCATTGCCCCGGCGCCACGGGTTGATCGCATTGCCGTATGTCGAGGTCTCGTTCGACGAGCCCATGGCGAACTCGTCCATGTTCAGCTTGCCAAGCATGACCGCGCCCGCATCGAAAAGCTGGCTGGTCACTGTGCTTTCGTATTCCGGCTTGAACCCGTTGAGGATTGCGCTGGCGGCTTGGGATGGCACGCCTTTGGTGCAGAACAGGTCTTTGATGCCCAGCGGGATACCGCAGAGGTCGGGCGCATCCCCTGCCTTGATCCGGGTGTCAGCGGATTTCGCCTGTCCCATCGCCGCCTCGGGCGTCTTGTGCACGAACGCGCCCAAGGCATCGGCCTTGTCAATCGCCGCAAGGCAGGCTTCGGTCAATTCGACAGAGGTCACGTCGCCCTTGCGCAGCGCGTCGCGGGCCTCGGAGATTTTGAGCTTGGTCAGATCTGTCATTATTCCACCACCTTCGGCACGGCGAAAAAGCCCTCGCGGGCGTCGGGGGCGTTGGCCAGAACCTTGTCCTGCATGCCGCCATCGGTGACGACATCCTGACGCCGCTTGAGGCGCATCGGCTCTACGCTGACCATCGGCTCTACACCTTCTACATCGACCTCGTTCAGCTGCTCGATAAAGCCGAGGATGTTGCTGAATTCTTGCGCCAAGGAAGGCAACGCGTCGTCTTCGACACGGATGCGTGCAAGCTTGGCCACGCGGGCGGCGGTTTCGATGTCAATGGACATGAGGCGAGGTCCCCTCGGTTTCTGCGGACTGCGGATCTTTCGCTGCGTTTAGCCGTAGCCGGGAGTGGGTTCAAGTGGCGCAACCGCCGCTTCAACCCGACGTGACCCTGTGCCCTAGCTGTCAGCCCTCTGCGGTCGTCGCAGGCGGCGCGTCAGCGTCGAATACCGATAACGGCAGGGTCAAGGCATGCAAGACACCGCCTACGTCCCATTGCGTGTCGAGCGACCCGTTCATCTGGCGCGTCACGGTCGCCTCGATCAGCTTGCTACCAAAGCCCTTGGCCGAGGGTGTGGCAGTGATCTTCGGCCCCCCCGCTTCTCTCCAATTGAGGCGGGCAGTGCCCCCGTCCCGTTCGCCCGTAATTGACACCGTGCCCTCTGGGTTGGACAGCGCGCCGTACTTGGCCGCATTCGTGGCCAATTCGTGGATCACCAAGGCCAGGTCGGTTACCGCGCGACCTGACAATCGGAGTGATGGCACATCCAAAGTGACTTGCGCCCGGCCCGGCATTTGATGCGGTTGCACCAAGCGATTAATCAGGTCGCGCAGGTTCAACCCTTGCGGATCAAGTCGACCATCCGCCAAGGCCGGGCTGACCATCGAATGCGCCAGATCCAGCGCCGACAACCGTCCCTTCAGGTCGCGCGCCATGTCAGCCGGACTTTCAGCGGCGCGCGCAGTCAGGGCGATCATCCCACCAACCACGGAAAACAGGTTCTTGACCCGGTGGTTCATCTCACGCGCCAAGGTTTGCATCGCGTCGCGTTCGTGGCGCAGGTGCAGTTCGGTTTCGATCATCGCTGCTAGGTCGCTCAACACGTCGACATCGCTGTCTTTCCAGACACGCGGCGTGTCATCAATGGCGCAAAACGATCCGATTGGGGCCCCGTTAGGTGCGTGGATGGGAACACCCAGATAGGCGATCACCCCCAAATCGGACACGGCACCATTTGCACCGAGCAAGGGATGTTCGCGTGCGTCAGACACGGCAAGCGGTCGGTCGTGGGCCACAACATATTGGCAAAAGGAATGGCTGAGCGGTGTTTCGCGATCGGCATCTAACCCGCCGGGAAGACCGCACTGCGCCTTGAAGAATTGGCGATCCACATCAACGAAAGAGGCAAGCCCGACCGGGACCCCCAGAAATGTGGTGGCCAGACGGGCCGCGCGGTCGAACATTTCGTCTGGTGGGGTGTCCATCACCCTCGCATCGGCCAATGCATGCAAGCGCGCGGGATCGGACAGGCGAGCATCGTGATCTGGCGAAGACTTTGACGGAAACGGTGCGGCGCGGCGTGATTTGTGCATATTCATCCGCGTTGCCCCCCCGGTGACGCGACCTTCGATCATCTAGTCCACTCAAATCGCCCGCCCCCACCTGTGAGGACAGACAGAACATGCCGGCCTAGAGGTCGGCACCTCTAAAGCTATGGCAAAGATAGACCATAACGCCCAATGTTAAGCGGGCAAAGCAGGAATGTCTGACTGAGCGGGAAACCGAGCGTTTTCAAGTCGTTCCGATTGTCAGTTCAAACTGACAGGCGTGGTGCCCATGCATCGCACAGCACGCAGCTTCATGGCAACGGGTGCTGGGATTCACCAGTGTGCGGTACAGATGTTCGAACACGGCAGCGTGCCAATGGCAGAGCGGCACATCGCTGCTTTCCCCCTGAACGATGGGGTTTGCTGCGATCTCGAACCGCCACGGCCCATGCGCGGCAAAGCCGCCGGAGCCCACGAAGGTCCACGCATGTTTGGTGATCGCTGTCGACAGGCTGCGCGCTGCCAGAGGTGACGGCAACGCCTTGAGAACCCATTGGGCCAGTTTGGGGATGCGATGCGCAAGGATGTAGTCCGCAGTGGCCCTGCCCGCTGCGGCGGCCAGTTCCGCCGCCATCTCGGGCTCATCCCGGCGCAACACCTGATGCAGCCGCGCCGCGTCGCCTTCGGGAATCATCTGGGTGCCATCGGGCACCTCGAACACGCCCGCTTCGGCCAGCATCTGCGCCACCCGCGCCTCGCCGCCGATCCGTTCGATCTGCGGCAGAAGCTGCAGGATGGCGTTGGGCCCGATCAGCGCGCCGGTGTGGCCGGTTGCGCGGGCATCCTCAGACGTCCTCCATTTGCTGTGAACCCCCTCCGCAGGCTTTGATCTCGGCCCCGTTCGGAAGCTTGAAATCCTGCGTGCGTTCTGCAGAGCGTTCTTTCATCTGCGCCTTCACCGCCTCGCGGCGTTCCTTGGCCGCAGCGGCCTTGTCGGCAGAGGACACCCAATCCTCCATCTGCGCCTCGGCGATGGTGCGGCTGTCGTCGAAATGGAAGTCGAGCTTGTTCTTCGATTGCGGCCCGGTATAGCCGACCTTGCCCAGATCGTAGAACGTCCGGCCCACACCCGCCTTGAGGAAGGCATAAAGGCAGCCCAGCAGATACCGCCGCCGGAACCCGGTGCCACGCCACGGATAGTGTAACAGCGCCTTTTTCATGTAGAAGCGGCGGTAGTTGTTCATCACGCCGTCAAGTAATTCACCCCGCTCCATCGCGGCAGGCTTCATGATGGGTGTGACAAAGTTATATCGACTGAAATCAAAGACTTCGACTTGGTCCTTCAACTCTTGAAACAAGGGCGTAAAGGGCCACGGTGTATACATCGACCAGTTCGCCAAATCGGGCTGCCAGTCCCACGCCATCTGATAGGTCTCTTCCAGCGTTTCGGGGGTTTCGTTGTCCAGCCCGACGATGAACTGCGCCTCGACCAGAATGTCTGCTTCACGCAAAAGGCGGATTGCGGTCTTGTTCTCGTCGACCTTGGTTTCCTTGTTGAACACATCCAACTTCATTTGCGCCGCTGCTTCGGTGCCAAGACTCACATGGACCAGCCCGGCCTTGCGGTAGAACTTGAGCAGATCGCGGTCGCGGTAGATGTCGGTCACGCGGGTGTTGATGCCCCATTTCACCTTGTCCGGCAGACCCCGGTCGATCAGTTCCTGACAGAAAGCGACAAACGTCTTCTTGTTGATGGTGGGTTCTTCGTCGGCAAGGATGAAAAAGCCGACACCGTGGTTCTCGACCAGATCCTCGATCTCGTCCACGACATCCTTGGGATCGCGCACGCGGTAATCGCGCCAGAATTTCCACTGGGAACAGAAGGAACAGGTGAACGGACATCCCCGCGCAAGGTTGGGGATCGCGACGCGGGTGCCCAGCGGGATGTAGATGTATTTCGACCATTCCAAAACGGTCCAATCGGGTTTGATCTTGGACAGATCTTTGACCGTGCTTGCAGCCGGGGTCGCAACGATCTGGTCACCGTCCAGAAAGGCCAGACCTTTGATCTTGTGCGTGTCGGCCGGCCAGCGCCCATCCTCGATGGCGAGCATCAGTTCGGTGCAAATCTCTTCGCCCTCGCCGCGCACGATCACATCGACCCAAGGGGCTTCAGAGAAAACCTGCTTATACATAAAGGTCGCGTGCACGCCGCCCAACATCCGCACGGCGTTTGGCACCACGTCGCGGGCGACCTTGAGCACGTCTTCGGCGCGGTAGATTGACGGGGTGATCGCGGTCACACCCACCACATCAGGCTTGATCTCTTCCATGCGCTTGGCCAGATCGGCGTCGGAAACATTGTCTGTCATGGCATCAATGAAATGGATGTCGTCAAACCCAGCCTGCCGCAGATGGCCCGACAGGTATGCCACCCACGCCGGAGGCCAGGTGCCCGCGATCTCGGCCCCGCCAGAGCGGTAATTCGGATGGACAAACAAAATGCGCATGGCGACTCTCCCCGTATGTGTAAACCTATCCTGACAGTTTAATTGTCCGATTTGATTGATATGGATCAAAAGACCATCGGACCTTTTCCACAGCAACGTCTGTGTTAGCCTTCGGGAACAAACAGGGAGGCATTCAGATGAAAATCATATGGCTTGGACACGGATCGTTTCGGATCGAGGTCGGCGATCAGGTGCTGCTGATCGACCCATGGCTGAACGGCAATCCGATGATGGACGGGCAAGACAAGGACGCCGCCATCGCAGGGGCAACGCATATTCTGGTGACCCACGGCCATGGCGATCACACAGCAGATGTCGTCGAAATCTCGGGCAAGACCGGCGCGCCGGTGTCGGGGATGGTAGAACTGGCACAAGCCCTTTTCGCAGCGGGCGCAACTGAGGGGCATGCCTTTAACAAAGGTGGCACCATTACGCTGGGCAATGTCGCAGCGACGCTGGTGCCCGCATCCCATTCGTCATCGATGCAAGTCGGGGATGACAAACGCTATATGGGAATGGAAACCGGATTCATCCTACGGGGCGATGGCAAGACGCTCTATTTCTCGGGCGACACGTCGATCATGGCCGACATGGACTGGATCGGGGATTACTACAAACCCGACATCGGCATCCTGTCAGCGGGTGGGTATTACACGATGGACATGGCGGGCGTGGCCTATGCGGCGAAGCGGTATTTCGACTTCAAGACGCTGATCCCCTGCCATTACCGCACCTTCCCAGCACTGGAGCAGTCGGCTGAAGGGCTGATCCGCGCACTGCCGGATGTCGATGTGATTGAGCCGCAGGTGATGCAGGCGATCACCGTCTAAAGTGGGCGGCAAGCCCGCTAGAACGGGCTTGCCGCATTTTCGAAAATGCGGGGAAGGCCCTTCAAAGGGCCATTCCCCTTATTTGGCCGCGTTCAGCGCGGTATTCAGGTCGGCAATCAGGTCTGCCGGATCTTCGATCCCGATGGAAATCCGCACCACGCTTGGCCCCGCGCCTGCAGCTTCCTGCTGTTCCGGTGTCAGCTGGCGGTGCGTGGTCGAGGCCGAGTGGATCACAAGGCTGCGCGTGTCGCCTAAATTTGCCACATGACTGAAGATTTCCAGCGCGTCGACAAACTTGACGCAGGCGTCGTAGCCGCCCTTGAGTTTGACCGTGAACAGGCCGCCCGCGCCTTTCGGACAAATCTTTTCAACCCGGTGGTTGTAGGGCGAAGATGGCAGGCCCGCGTAGGTCACCGCTTCGACCGCATCGTGGGTTTCCAGCCAACCCGCCACTTTCATCGCGTTCTCGACATGCTTCTGCATGCGCAAGCTCAGCGTTTCGATCCCCATCAACGTGTAATGCGCCGCCTGCGGGTTCAACGTCATGCCCAGATCGCGCAGGCCGATGGCAATGCCATGGAAGGTGAACGCCAGTGGGCCAAAAGTCTCGTGAAACTTGAGCCCGTGATAGGCGGGTTCCGGTTCGCTGAGCGACGGGAATTTGTCATTGGCGGACCAGTCGAATTTGCCGCTGTCCACCACAACGCCGCCTGTCACGGTACCGTTGCCGGTGAGGTACTTGGTCATCGAATGCACCACCAGCGTGGCGCCATGTTCGATCGGGCGACACAGATACGGCGTGGCCGAGGTGTTGTCGACGATGAGCGGTATGCCCGCAGCGTCCGAGATCGCCGAGATCGCATCCAGATCGGTGATGTAGCCGCCCGGATTGGCAATGGATTCGCAGAACACCGCGCGGGTGTCGTCGTTGATCGCCGCTTTCACCGCGTCCAGATCGTCGAAATCGACGAATGTCGCGGACCAGCCGAAGCGTTTGATCGTCTGGCTGAACTGGGTGATCGTGCCACCATACAGGCGCGTCGACGCAACCACGTTTTTGCCCGGCCCCATCAGCGGGAACAGTGCCATGATCTGCGCCGCGTGGCCCGAAGAACAGCAAACCGCGCCGACACCACCTTCGAGCGTCGCCATGCGTTCTTGCAGCGCGGCTACCGTCGGGTTGGTCAGGCGGGAATAGATGTATCCCACTTCCTGAAGGTTGAAGAGCGCCGCTGCGTGATCGGCATCACGGAACACATAGGCGGTGGTCTGATAGATCGGCACCTGCCGCGCACCCGTGGCCGGGTCAGGCCGGGCACCAGCGTGAATTTGAAGCGTGTCGAAACCGTAGCTCGGTCCGTCGGTCATGGTTCTCTCCCCTTGGAACTGGTTGGTTGCGCACAGGATTAGGGCATCGCGGGGGGGCTCACAACTGTTGGCTTGAGCGAAAGAACAAAGACCGATGCTTGCATCCTTCGCTTTGGGACAGCGTTTCGGTTTCCGACACTGCAATGGAACTCTGTTTCATGGGCTTGCAGTGACGATGCAATCTGCGACACAAGGAAGGTCAAACAGACAGGAGATCGCACGGCATGACGCTTCCCACTTCCATGACTGCCATTGAGATCACCAATCATGGCGGACCCGAAGTTTTGCAGCCTGTCACCGTAGAGGTGCCCACACCCAAAGCAGGCGAGATTCTAATCAAGGTCGCCTATGCCGGGGTCAACCGCCCCGATGCGCTGCAACGTGCGGGCCTTTATAACCCGCCACCTGATGCCTCCCCCCTGCCCGGGCTTGAGGCTGCTGGCATCGTGGCGGCTGTTGGACCCGGCGTGTCGCGATGGTTTTTGGGCGATACGGTTACGGCGCTGCTGCCCGGTGGCGGTTATGCGGAATACGTCACCACCTATGCCGACCACGCGCTCCCCGTGCCCGAAAGCATGCCGATGGATCAGGCGGCGGCACTGTGCGAGACATATTTTACCGTTTGGTCAAATGTATTCCGGCGCGGCGGATTGAAGGCGGGTGAACGGTTCCTCGTGCATGGCGGCTCAAGCGGCATCGGAACAACGGCGATCCAACTGGCCGCCCTGCGCGGTGCACGGGTGTTCACGACCGCCGGGTCGACGGACAAGTGCAACGCCTGTGTAGGACTTGGCGCAGAAGCGGCATGGAACTACCGCGAGGTGGATTTCGTCGACGCCATCCGCGCCGAGGGCGGTGCGGATGTGATCCTTGATATGGTGGGTGGCGATTACATCCCACGCAACGTCAAGGCGCTGGCGGATGACGGGCGGCTGGTGCAGATCGCGTTTCTGCAAGGCCCGAAGGTGGAGATGAACTTCACCCGGATGATGACCCGACGGCTGACGCTGACCGGATCGACCCTGCGGCCACAGTCCGTCGCCGCCAAAGCCGCCATCGCGCGGGATCTGGAGGCCGAGGTCTGGCCGCATCTGGCCTCGGGCCGCATCGCACCTGTGATGGACAGCGAATTTGCACTGGCGGATGCCGCCAAGGCCCATGCGCGGATGGAGGGGTCAACCCATATCGGGAAAATCGTGCTGAAGGTGGGGTGAGGCTTGAAGGGCTTTCGAAAGCCCTTCAAGCCGCGTCGACGCGGCTTTTACCCCGCAAATCCAATCGTCGCATCAATCGCCCGCTTCCACGCGCCATACTTGCGGTCGCGCACATCCGCCGCCATGTCCGGCTCAAACCGGCCATCCACCGCCCATTGCGCGGCAAACGCCTCCATGTCGGGCAGAACGCCTGCCTTGTAGCCCGCAAGCCACGCCGCCCCCATCGCAGTGGTTTCCAGCACCTTGGGTCGTTCAACGGGCGCGTCGATGATGTCGGACAGGAATTGCATCGTCCAATCCGACGCGCTCATCCCGCCGTCGACCCGCAGCGCGGTTTCGGACGTGCCGGACCAATCGGCCTTCATCGCCTCAAGCAGATCGCGGGTCTGGTAGCCAACGCTTTCTAATGCGGCGCGGGCAAATTCCTCTGGCCCAGAATTTCGGGTCAGGCCGAAAATTGCCCCCCGGCATTCGGCGTTCCAATACGGTGCGCCAAGGCCCGTGAAGGCTGGAACCAGCACCACTTCCTGTGTGTCGTCGGCCTTTTCCGCCAACGGCTGGGTCTCTTTCGCCTCGCGGATTATCTTAAGCCCGTCGCGCAGCCATTGCACCACGGCCCCTGCGATGAAGATCGACCCTTCCAGCGCGTAGGTCGGCTTGCCGTCCAACTGGTACGCAATCGTGGTGAGCAGACGGTTGGTCGAAGTCACAGGCGTATCGCCCGTATTCAGCAGCGCGAAACAGCCCGTGCCATAGGTGGATTTCAGCATCCCCGGCTGGAAACACGCCTGCCCTACGGTCGCGGCCTGCTGGTCGCCCGCGATGCCGCAGATCGGGATGGCACGGCCAAAGAGATCGGCACGGGTTTCGCCAAAATCGGCGGCGCAATCCTTGACCTCGGGCAGCATGGACATGGGGATGCCCAGCTTGTCGCAGATGGTCTTGGACCAGCGGCCTTTGCGGATGTCATAAAGCATGGTGCGCGCGGCGTTGGTGGCGTCGGTGACATGAACCTTGCCGCCCGTCAGGTTCCAGACGATCCATGTGTCCACAGTGCCAAAGGCCAGTTCGCCCGCCTCGGCACGGGTCCGCACACCCTCCACGTTATCGAGAATCCATGCCAGTTTTGTACCGCTGAAGTACGGGTCGAGCAAAAGACCGGTGCGATCGGTCACAACCTCCTCAAACCCTTCGGCCTTGAGCCCCTTGCAGACCTCAGACGTGCGGCGGTCCTGCCAGACGATGGCGTTGAACACAGGCTTGCCTGTGGCACGATCCCAGACCAGCGTGGTTTCGCGCTGGTTGGTGATGCCGATGGCCGCGATGTCGGCTGTCGCACCCCCGGCCTTTTCGATGGCTGCACGGCAGGTGGCGGCGGTGGTGGACCACAGGTCCGACGGATCATGTTCGACCCAGCCGCTTTGCGGATAATGCTGTTCAAATTCTTCCTGCGCTGAAGCAACAACGGTCAGGGTTTCGTCAAACAGGATGGCGCGCGTCGATGTCGTGCCTTGGTCGATGGCAAGGATATGGGTCATGTGCGGCGGGCCTCCTGTGGTGACGTGTCTGGTCCGCCCACTGTTTCAGGACGGTGGAAAAGGATCAAATGGGAAAGGGACAAACGAAAATCGGGGCGCGTAAACCGCGCCCCGATCGTAAGGCAGCTTACTGCCAGGACTTGATCAGCTCGTCATAAGAGACGGTCTGAGGCTCTTCGTCCTCGTTGTCGAGCTTGGCATAAGGCGCACCCGGCTGGGCGAACCAGTATTCTGCGTCCTGCTCTTCATTCATGACCGGGCCAAGATCGCCTTGGACGCCTGCACGCTCAAGACGTTCGAGCACGCGCTCTTGGTCTTCGCACAGCGAATCAAGCGCTTCCTGCGGGGTTTTTGCACCGGACATTGCGTCGCCGATGTTCTGCCACCACAGCTGAGCCAGCTTTGGGTAATCCGGAACGTTGGTGCCGGTCGGAGACCAAGCAACACGCGCCGGGGAACGGTAGAATTCTACCAGACCACCCAGTTTGTCCGCACGCTCGGTGAAGCTGTCATGCTGCACTGTGGACTCGCGGATGAAGGTCAGACCCACATGGGACTTCTTCACATCGACGGTCTTGGACGTCACGAACTGCGCATAGAGCCATGCGGCCTTTGCACGGTCCACCGGCGTGGATTCCATGAGCGTCCAGCTGCCTGCGTCCTGGTAGCCGACCTTCTGGCCTTCTTTCCAGTAAACGCCATGCGGGCTGGGTGCCATGCGCCACTTGGGTGTGCCGTCTTCGTTCATCACCGGCAGATCAGGCTTCACGGTGTCCGCGGTGAACGCGGTGTACCAGAACATCTGCTGCGCAATGTTGCCCTGTGCGGGGATCGGGCCCGCTTCGGAGAAGGTCATACCGGCCGCTGCGGGCGGTGTGTACTTTTCCAGCCATTCGATCGCCTTGGTCACAGCATAAACCGCTGCGGGCGAGTTGGTGGCGCCGCCACGGGCAACACACGAGCCAACAGGCTGCGAGTTCTCGTTTACGCGGATGCCCCATTCGTCGACCGGAAGGCCGTTGGGTTCACCCACGTCGCCCATGCCAGCCATGGACATCCACGCGTCGGTGTAACGCCAGCCCAACGACGGGTCTTTTTTGCCGTAGTCCATGTTACCGAAGACTTCGCCTTCGACGCCCATGTGGCTCAGGTCACGACCGGTGAAGAATTCGGCGATGTCCTCGTAGGCAGACCAGTTGACCGGAACGCCCAGCTCATAGCCGAACTGTGCTTCGAAATCGGCCTTGTTCTTTTCGTCGTTGAACCAGTCATAGCGGAACCAATAGAGGTTCGCGAACTGCTGTGTCGGCAGCTGGTAAACCTTGCCATCCGGACCAGTTGTGAAGCTGAGGCCAATAAAGTCGGACAGGTCCAGCGTTGGCAGGGTCACGTCTGCGCCCTCGCCCGCCATCCAGTCGGTCAGGTTGCGCACCTGCTGGTAGCGCCAGTGGGTGCCGATCAGGTCAGAGTCGTTGATGTAGCCGTCGTAGATGTTTTCACCCGACTGCATCTGAGTCTGGAGCTTTTCGACCACGTCGCCTTCGCCGATCAGGTCATGAGTGACCTTGATGCCAGTGATGCGCTCGAACGCCGGGGCAAGAACCTGGCTTTCGTATTCGTGCGTGGTGATCGTTTCGGACACGACCTTGATTTCCATGCCCTGGAACGGCGCAGCTGCGTCCACGAAGAACTGCATCTCTGCTTCTTGCGCGGCACGGTCGATCGCCGACAGATCGCCGATCTCCGAATCCAGGAACGCACGCGCGGCGTCCATGTCGGCGAATGCCGGACCCGCAAGGATCAGCAGCGCCGCTGTTGAGGATTTAAGGTTCAAGTTCATTAGGTTCCTCCCAGTTATTGAGAACTTGGTTGACAGGTGGCATCGCCCCGAAAACGGGACAGTGCCGGGTTTTCGATTACACCCAGCGGAACACCGCTGCGGCGTAGAGCGCGCACACCGCCAAAGCCCAAGGCTGGTTTTCTCCGACCAGTCCAAGCCATGCGATATTTATAAAGGCGCTGCCCAGAAGCGTGATGAACAAACGGTCACCGCGCGTCGTTTCGATCCGCAAGATGCCGGTGCGCGGCGTCTCGGGGAATTTGATTGCAAGAAACGTGAAGACGATCAGCAGGCTCGCGATGACCATGAAGAAGATCGCGGTCGGCCATGTCCATGCCATCCATGAGAGATCCATCAGACGGCCCTCCTGTTCATATTGCGCCTGTCATCCTCGGGCTTGACCCGAGGATCTGTTTGGCAAGAGAACCTCGGGTCAAGCCCGAGGATGACGTTGGGATGGTTACTAAGTGGTCCCATCACACCCTCCCGAGGGCAAAGCCCTTGGCGATGTAGTTGCGGACGAAGTAGATCACCAAAGCGCCCGGCACGATGGTCAGCACACCAGCCGCGGCCAGAACACCCCAGTCGATGCCCGACGCGCCTTGTGTGCGGGTCATGATCGCGGCGATGGGTTTTGCATCCACCGTGGTCAGCGTGCGCGACAGCAGCAGCTCCACCCAAGAAAACATGAAGCAGAAGAACGCCGCCACGCCGATGCCGCTTGAGATCAGGGGCATGAAAATCCGGGTGAAGAAGCGGCCAAAGCTGTAGCCGTCGAGATACGCGGTCTCGTCGATCTCTTTCGGCACGCCGCGCATGAAGCCTTCCAAAATCCACACCGCCAGCGGCACGTTGAAGAGGCAATGTGCCAAGGCTACGGCGATATGGGTGTCGAAAAGACCGACCGACGAATAAAGCTGAAAGAACGGCAACGCGAACACGGCAGGCGGTGCCATGCGGTTGGTCAGCAGCCAGAAGAACAGGTGCTTGTCCCCCATGAAGTGATAGCGGCTGAACGCATAGGCGGCGGGCAAGGCCACGGCGAGGGAAATCACCGTGTTCATAACCACATAGATCAGAGAGTTCACGTACCCCATGTACCAGCTCGGGTCCGTCAGGATCGTGCGGTAATTGTCGAGTGTCAGATCATTCGGCCAGAGTGTGAACGAATTGAGGATCTCGGTGTTCGTCTTGAGGCTCATGTTCAGCAGCCAGTAGATCGGTAGCAACAGGAACAACAGGTACAGTCCCATCACGATGGCCGATCCGTTGACCTTGATGCGCTTCTTGGTGCCGCCTGCGGTCAGGTCGCCGGGAATGCTGGTGGTTGTGTCAGCCATTGGTTCAGCCCTCCCGCTTATCGAGATTGGTCATGACGGTGTAGAACACCCATGAAATCAACAGGATCACGAGGAAATACATGATCGAGAACGCCGCCGCCGGTCCAAGGTCGAACTGACCCAACGCCATCTTCACAAGGTCGATGGACAGAAGCGTTGTGGTGCTGCCGGGACCACCGCCAGTGACGACAAACGGTTCGGTATAGATCATGAAGCTGTCCATAAAGCGCAGCAGGATCGCAATCATCAGTACGCCCATCATCTTGGGCAGTTCGATGAAGCGGAACACCTTCCAGCGCGAAGCCTGATCGATCTTGGCCGCCTGGTAATAGGCGTCCGGGATGGATTGCAGACCGGCGTAGGCCAAGAGCGCCACAAGCGATGTCCAGTGCCAGACATCCATCACGATGATCGTAACCCACGCCGCAAAGGGATCGCTGGTGTAGTTATAGTCGATGCCAAGCGCCGCCAGCGTGTGGCCCAATAGGCCGATATCGACCCGGCCAAAGACTTGCCAGATGGTGCCCACCACGTTCCAAGGGATGAGCAGCGGCAGGGACATGAACACCAGACAAAAGCTGGCCCAAAAGCCTTTCTTGGGCATGTTGAGTGCCACAAACACACCCAGCGGGATCTGGATCAGCAGGATGATGCCCGAGAACATCAATTGCCGCCCAAGCGCGCCCCAAAGGCGGTCGTCGTTGAGCATTTCCTCGAACCATTCAAGCCCCGCCCAGAAGAACTGGTTGTTCCCGAACGTGTCCTGCACCGAGTAGTTGACCACGGTCATCAGCGGGATGACCGCCGAGAACGCAACGAGGATCAACACAGGCAGGACAAGGAACCACGCCTTTTGGTTGACTGTCTTGTCCATTACGCGGCCTCCCCTACGGATTGCGCACCGTCAGGTGCAACACGCCAATCGTTGATGTAGACATTCACTTGCGCTGGATCGAAACTAACATGGTTCATATCGGCGCTGACGGGATCATCCTCACCCGCGATGATATTGATATCATGCCCTTCGAAATTAGCGCGGATGATCTTGTGTCGGCCCACGTCTTCAATCCGGCGAACGGTGACGGGCAGGCCTTCGGACTGGCTGAGTTTTGCGAATTCGGGGCGGACGCCGATTTCGACCTTGCCGCTGGCCGGTTTGTAGCCGCCCGCAAGTTGGATCGTCTGCGACCCGACCTTGGCTGTGGTGCCTTCGACCTGTGCGGGTAGAACGTTCATGCCCGGCGAGCCGATGAAGTACCCGACAAACGTATGCTCAGGCCGTTCAAACAATTCTTCCGGCGTGCCGATCTGCACGACGCGGCCGTCATACATGACCACCACCTTGTCGGCAAAGGTCAGCGCCTCGGTCTGGTCGTGGGTCACGTAGATCATGGTGTGGCCAAAATCATGGTGCAGCTTCTTCAACTGCGTCCGCAATTCCCACTTCATATGCGGGTCGATGACGGTCAGCGGTTCGTCAAACAGCAGCGCGTTCACATCCTTACGGACCATGCCGCGGCCAAGGCTGATTTTCTGCTTGGCATCCGCTGTCAGGCCGCGGGCCTTTTTCTTCAGCATGTCCTCCATGCCGATCATCTTGGCAATTTCCTGCACACGTTCCGCGACATAAGCCTCGTCCCGGCCGCGATTGCGCAGCGGGAAGGCCAGATTATCCTGAACGGTCATCGTGTCGTAGACGACCGGGAACTGGAACACCTGCGCGATGTTGCGTTCTGCCGTGGGGGCGTGGGTCACATCTTGCCCATCGAACAGGATACGCCCCTGTGACGGATGAAGAAGACCCGATATGATATTGAGAAGTGTGGATTTTCCACATCCAGACGCACCCAGCAACGCATAGGCCGCGCCATCGTCCCAATCGTGATTCAATTCCTTGAGGGCGAAATCGTCCTCGGATTTCGGATTGGGCAGATAGGAATGTGCCAGATTATCAAGTGTGATCTTTGCCATGTCCGTTCCTTCAGGCCGCCAGCGCGTAAGACGCGGGGGCGATCATTTTGCCCTGTTCGTCGAAGACATAGACATGACGCGGATCAAGCCACACGGTCAGGTCTTCGCCCAGTTTCAGGTCATGCACCCCGTGGATCAGCCCGACCCAGCGTTGGCCGTGGTGATCCAGATGCACAAAGGTCTCCGACCCGGTGAGTTCGGTTACGGTCAGCTGCGTGGTGAACGCCATGGCGTCTGCTGAATGTTGACCAATTTCAAGGTGGTTGGGACGGAACCCAGCAGTGTAATTGCCATCGGGCAAATCAGCCAAACGGCCCATCGCCTGCGTGGATTGATTGTTGCCAAAGGTCAGTTGGCCGCCTGCCTTGGTCACCGCAAGGAAGTTCATCGGCGGATCACTGAACACCCGCGCCGTGGTCGCATCGACCGGC
>JANSYF010000005.1 GCA_024742575.1 Paracoccaceae bacterium
CCCGGCAACTGCTGATCCGGAGGGCGCAATGCCGCAATTTCTGTCCACGCTAGATGCCGATTTCGACTCGCGCTTTACCGCGATCCTCAATGCCAAGCGCGAGGATAGCCCGGATGTGGATGACATCGTGGCGGGCATCATCGCCGATGTGCGCAAGCGTGGCGATGCGGCGGTGCTTGATCTGACGGCCAAGTTCGACCGGCTTGAACTGACCGCGGACCAGTTGCGCGTGTCCGAGGCTGAAATCGACGCCGAGATCGCCAAGGTGCCGGAGGCAGAACGCATCGCCTTGGAAACCGCGGCAGAGCGTATTCGCGCCTATCACGCGCGGCAGATTCCGCAGGACGAGATGTGGACTGACGAACAGGGGGCCACCTTGGGCTGGCGCTGGACGCCTGTGTCGGCAGCCGGATTGTATGTTCCGGGCGGTTTGGCCAGCTATCCGTCCTCGGTCCTGATGAACGCCGTTCCTGCTAAGGTGGCGGGGGTAAAACGGCTTGCGGTTACGGTGCCTACACCCGATGGCATCATCAACCCGCTTGTGATGATGGCCTGCCGCATCGCCGGGGTGGACGAGGTGTACCGCATCGGCGGGGCACAGGCGATTGCAGCCTTGGCCTATGGCACCGAAACCATCGCGCCGGTAGACAAGATCACCGGGCCAGGCAACGCTTTTGTCGCCGCCGCGAAACGCCGGGTGTTCGGCAAGGTGGGGATCGACATGATCGCCGGGCCGTCTGAGATCCTTGTGATTGCGGATGGCGAGAATGACCCCGACTGGATTGCCCTCGACCTGATGAGCCAGGCTGAACACGACGAATCCGCGCAATCCTTGCTGATCACCACTGACGCGGCCTTTGGTCAGGCCGTGGCCGATGCTGTTGCAAAACGGCTTCAGACGCTAGAGCGCCGCGCGATTGCCGGGGTAAGCTGGCGCGATTTCGGCGCGGTGATCACCGTGCGCGATCTTAACGAGGCCGCCGAACTCTGTGACCGGATCGCGCCGGAGCACCTTGAGCTTTGCGTTGATGATCCCGATGCATTGTCCGCCAAGATCACCCACGCAGGGGCAATCTTCCTTGGCCAATGGACGCCCGAAGCCATCGGGGATTACGTTGGTGGGCCAAACCACGTTTTGCCGACAGCGCGATCGGCGCGGTTCTCGTCCGGGCTGTCGGTGCTGGATTTCGTGAAACGCACGACACTGGCCAAGATGTCACCTGATGCGCTGCGGGCCATTGGTCCTGCGGCTGAAACGCTGGCACGGTCGGAATCGCTTGAGGCGCATGGGTTGTCCGTGACCGCACGTCTGCGCAAGCTGAACGGCTGATCTTTCCCACCGCACTTAGATACTATAGCGGTTATCCCAAGACAGCAGCAGAGGTGCGCAATGATCCCCGTTCAGGGCTTTGAAGGCCATCAGGTGGCCGTGTTGGGTTTGGGCCGGTCCGGCCTTTCGGCAGCGCGCGCCCTGCGCGAGGGCGGGGCGACGGCGATCTGCTGGGACGACAATCCCAAGGCCCGCGATACCGCCGAAGCCGAAGGGTTCGAGATTCGCGACCTGTCCCGTGACGGAGCGTTCGAGGCAGTTGCAAGCCTGATCGTCAGCCCCGGCATCCCGCATCTCTACCCCGCACCGAACCCTGTGATCGCCAAGGCCTGGACCGCGGGCGTGCCCGTGGACAACGATATCGGCCTGTTCTTCCGATCTCTGGCAACGCGTGAATGGGATGAATTCGATACTGCTCCGAGGGTGATCGCTGTCACCGGATCAAATGGCAAGTCGACCACTTCGGCGTTGATCCATCACATTCTGTCCTCGACCGATCGACAAAGTCAGTTGGCAGGCAATATCGGGCGCGGGGTGCTGGACATTGACCCGCCGGGGGATGGCGATGTGGTGGTGTTGGAACTGTCCAGCTACCAGACCGATCTGGCCCGCGCGTTGACGCCGGATGTGGCGGTGTTCACCAACCTGTCGCCGGATCATCTTGACCGTCATGCCGGGCTGGGTGGTTATTTCGCTGCCAAACGTCGGCTTTTTGCCGAGGGCGGACCAGACCGTGCAGTGATCGGCGTGGATGAAGACGAAGGGCTTTATGTCGCTAACCAATTGGCTGAAGGACCGGGGGATGATCGGGTGATCCGAATCTCGTCGGGTCAAAAGCTTAGTGGGCCCGGCTGGCACGTCTACGCCCGCAAAGGCTTCCTGACGGAATGGCGCAAAGGCAAACAGGTGGCGTCCATCGATCTACGCGGCATAAAGGGGCTGCCGGGTGCGCATAACCACCAGAATGCTTGCGCCGCCTTTGCGGCAACGCGCGCGCTGGGCATTGCTCCGCGCCAAGTGGAAGCGGGCTTGCACACATTTGGAGGGTTGCCGCATCGCAGCCAGATCATCGGCGAAAAGAACGGCGTGACCTTTGTCAATGACAGCAAGGCCACAAACGTCGATTCCGCGCTGAAGGCATTACAGGCATTCCAGAACATCCGCTGGATTTGTGGCGGATTGCAAAAAGAGGGCGGCCTTGATGGTCTGGCCCCCGGTTTCGAGCATGTTCGTAAGGCCTATGTCATTGGACGCGAAGCAGATGGGTTTGCGGTGCAACTGACTGGGGTCGATACAGAGGCCTGCGGCACCATGGAAGCTGCAGTCGCCAAGGCCGCCGCCGAGGCCGAGCCGGGCGACGTTGTGCTTTTGGCCCCGGCAGCGGCAAGTTTCGATCAGTATGACAGCTTCGAGAAACGTGGCGATGATTTCGCGGCCCGCGTGCACGCGCTTTTGACCTAGCCGTTGTCGCCGCGTTTGGCTGGTGGCGTGCGTAGCACTTGCATCAGACCCGCTGTAACTGCGTCGGCATGGATAACGCCCAGTTGCGCGGGGATCTTTTCGAGATCAAGAATATAAGCAATCGCGAACCGGTGCATGCCACCACCATCACGCAACGGGGTGCCGTCGCGGGCAATATGCACAAGGATGCCGCCTTGTTCGCGTCGGGATGGATTCACGCTGCCATGTGGGCGCAACGTTCCGGTGCGCGTGGCTTCGTCGTATATTCGGTCAAGCTGATCATAGCGCCTGATCAGGTCTTCGCGGCTTGTCGCGCCGTCGATGCGGCCTTTCTCGTCGATCTGTTTAAGCATCCAGTCGAAAAGGTTGGTTTGCTGCCAAGGCACACCGCGTTCGAAATGGTCCCGAATACTGTCCAGCTTGATCTGGCTTCCAAACGGTTTGCGCGACATGTCCCAGTCGCCGCCAACCACCATGCCTGAGTGCCTGCGCCGGAACCGGGGCGCGCCATGGTCGGGATCGGCCTTGTACCAATCAGTCACATCGCGGGGTCGAATCCAGATCAGTTCGTCGCTTTGTGGCGCGTCAGGGCCAAATCGCCACCGGTTGCCCATATCACGCGCCGCTTTGACCGGAACCCCGGCAGATATCGCCTTCCTAAGGTTGGTAATGCCGGTCCGCTGCGCAACTTGGCCAGCGCGTTTCTGTCAATCGCGCCGGGATGCACGACACCCAGCTGCGCTGGGATCCGCGTCAACCCCAAGGCGCGAGCAATGCCGATACGGTGGTTGCCAATGGCCCCGAATATCGGCTGGCCATGGCGATCAAGATGGACAAACACACCTTCCGGCAAACGCGGAGTGCCAAACCGCTGAACGGTTTCATCACGGAACCCATTGTCGCGAATATCCGAATAGAGTGCGTCAATTCTTTCGTAACGCGCGATAATGTCGGCCATGCTTGTGCAACTGTCGAACGGACCGTGTTCGTCGATCATATCCTGCATCCGCTCGTAAACGCCCGTGACCTCCCACGGTATGCCATCGCAAAAATGTGCAAGACAGGCGGCGATTTTCCAAGACTCGTCCAATGGTTCGGTGTTCGTATCCCAATCGCCAGCCAACACCATGCCAGAGTGGCGCCGCTTGTAATCCGGCGTCTCTGCCGGGTTGCGCGTGTAGATGCGTGTCAGTTGCGATGGGTCTATCCAGATCCTTTCCTGCGTCCGTGGGTAGTCGCCGCCACCAGACAGGTGGTTCGCCAAGTCGCGGAATGGGCCGCGCAGAATGGCAAAGGGAGAGGAAGGGATAACGGGGCTAGAGGGCATGTCCCCAAAATGTAAAAGTTTTATGAAACTTCAAGCCCGTTCTGTAACAGCGCGGCCTGCCGCGACACCAGAACTCCACGCCCATTGGAAATTATAGCCGCCCAGCCAACCGGTCACGTCCACCGCTTCGCCAATCATATAAAGCCCCGGCACATCACGCGACATCATCGTCTTGCTGTCGATCCGGTCGGTACTGATCCCGCCCAATGTCACTTCGGCGGTGCGGTAGCCTTCGCTGCCCGTGGGGGTCAGCGACCAGTCACGCAGGGTACCTGTAATCTCGTCGATGCGTTTGTCCGAAAGGTCGCCGACATTGCCGCCCAAGGGCATGTCGGCGGCAAGATGGGTCACCAAGCGTTCGGGCAGTACCTCGGCCAAGGTGGTGGTTACATTGCGTTTGCCGTGGCTTTGGCGGGCTGACTTGAGCGCGGTCGCCAGATCATGATGGGGCAACAGGTTCACACTGATCGCATCCCCTTCGGTCCAATAGCTTGAGATTTGCAGCACGGCGGGTCCGCTCAGACCACGATGGGTAAAAAGCAGCGCTTCTTCGAACGTCGTGCCGTTGGCCTGCGCAATCACCGGGGTCGAGACACCCGAGATCGCTGCAAATCGCTGGTCAGAGAATGTAAGCGGCACAAGAGCAGGGCGGGTGTCGGTGATCGCATGGTCGAATTTCCGCGCGATGTCATAGGCCAGACCCGTTGCGCCCATCTTGGGGATTGATTTGCCACCCGTGGCCAGCACGAGGTTGCGGGCATTGACGCTGTGGCGTTTGCCCTCGCGTTCGATCTGCGCGGTGAAACGCGATCCGTCATGGCTCAGGTCCACAAGCGAGGTTTGCAGCCAAAGTTCGGCCCCGGCCTGTGCTATCTCGGCGCGCAGCATGTCGACGATCTGGGTCGCTTTATCGTCGCAGAACAACTGCCCAAGCGTCTTTTCGTGCCACGCGATCTTGTGGCGGGTTACGAGGTCAAGGAAATCCCACTGGGTGTAGCGGCTGAGTGCGGATTTGTGGAAATGCGGGTTTTGTCCGAGGAACCGCGTGGGATCGGTGTGCATGTTGGTGAAGTTGCAGCGCCCGCCGCCAGAGATGCGGATTTTCTCGCCCGGCGACTTGGCGTGGTCTATGATGAGCGTCGATGGCCCAGCATGGGTCGCGCACATCATTCCGGCCGCCCCGGCACCAAGGATCAGAGTGTTCACCTGCATGGCGGGCATCCATCACGGAACCGGATGACACGCAAGGGGTGCTGCGCGAATCATTCCTCTGGATCGCGCGAATCATATCGGTTAGAGTGCTGCCAAAGACCCGGGAAACACGGGTGATCGAGGCAGAAATAGCGGTGAAACCATGACAGAGATGGTCTATGGCGCGGTGCCCACCCGCGCAGGCGAACCTGTGTTGCCGAAATGGTGGCGCACGGTCGACAAGTGGTCCTTGTCCTGCATCCTGATCCTATTCGGCATCGGCATCCTGTTGGGGTTGGCGGCCTCTCCACCCTTGGCGGAACGAAATGGGTTTGCGCCCTTCCACTATGTTCAGCGGCAGGCTGTATTCGGCGGACTGGCGTTGGGTGTGATGATATTTGTCTCCATGTTGAGTCCCATTGTGGTGCGCCGACTGGCGGTTCTTGGGTTTGCTGCGGCCTTTATCGCCTTGTCGCTGTTGCCGTTTTTCGGCACCGACTTCGGAAAAGGAGCTGTGCGTTGGTACTCGCTTGGTTTTGCGTCGATCCAGCCTTCTGAATTCCTAAAGCCCACCTTCGTGATTGTGACTGCTTGGTTTTTGGCCGCCAGTCAGGATTTGGGCGGCCCTCCGGGCAAGACGCTGTCCTTTGCTATCACGATCAGCATTGTTCTGATGCTTGCCCTGCAACCAGACTTTGGTCAGGCCTGTCTGGTGCTGTTTGGCTGGGGGGTGATGTATTTCGTCGCCGGTGCGCCAATGCTGTTGTTGATGATCCTAGTAGGATTTGTGGTTCTGGGCGGCACTGTCGCCTACCAGAATTCGGAACACTTTGCCCGCCGCATCGACGGTTTTCTTAGCCCCGAGGTCGATCCAACCACGCAGCTGGGCTATGCCACCAACGCCATCCGCGAAGGCGGGTTTCTAGGGGTCGGTGTGGGCGAGGGGCAGGTGAAATGGTCCCTGCCGGATGCCCATACGGATTTCATCATCGCCGTTGCCGCCGAAGAATACGGGCTTGTTCTTGTCCTCATCATTATCGCGCTTTACGCCACGATCGTGGTGCGGTCGCTGCTGCGGCTGATGCGCGAACGCGATCCGTTCATTCGACTGGCGGGCACAGGGTTGGCCTGCATGTTCGGCGTTCAGGCGATGATCAACATGGGTGTCGCGGTGCGGCTTCTTCCGGCCAAGGGTATGACGCTGCCTTTCGTCAGCTACGGCGGGTCGTCCCTGATCGCTGGGGGCATTGCGGTTGGCATGCTTCTGGCCTTTACACGCAGTCGACCACAGGGCGAAATCGGCGATATCTTGCGAGGACGGCTGCGTTAAGTGCTTTATGTGGGGTGAATTACCCCTTGGTTTGTTGACAAACGCCTCTTTGGCAGGTCTCTGTCGGTCAATCCTTGGGCGGGGGACTTATGCGCAAACCTTATCTTGTCATCGCAGCCGGAGGGACCGGCGGTCACATGTTCCCGGCACAGGCGCTGGCCGAGGTCATGTTGCGCCGGGGCTGGCGGGTTAAGCTATCCACCGATGCGCGGGGCGCGCGCTACACAGGTGGGTTTCCGCATTCGACTGAGATCGAGCAAGTCGCTAGCGCAACCTTCGCGCGGGGTGGCATTGTTGCCAAAGCCTTGGTGCCTCTGCGTGTGATTGGCGGTGTCCTGTCCATGTCGTGGCGGATGCTGCGCGACCGACCTGACGTGGTTGTCGGGTTTGGCGGCTACCCGTCGATCCCGGCACTGGGGGCTGCGTGGGTGCTGCGCCGTCCGCGCATGATCCATGAACAGAACGGCGTGCTGGGTCGGGTCAACGCCATTTTTGCCAAGCGGGTCGATCAGGTCGCTTGCGGGACGTGGCCTACAACCCTGCCCGACGGTGTCAACGGCGTGCATGTAGGCAATCCGGTACGGCTGGCCGTCAAGGACCGTGCGGGCGCGGCCTATATCCCACCCGGTGACTACCCGATGTCGATCCTCGTGATCGGTGGGTCGCAGGGCGCGCGTATCCTGTCGGATGTGGTGCCGCCCGCGATTGCGTCTTTGCCGCTTGAAACCCTGCAACATCTGCGCGTCAGCCATCAGGCGCGTGACGAAGACGGGGAACGTGTGGCGGCCTATTATGCGGAACAGGGCGTCAATGCTGACGTGCAGCCTTTCTTCAGCGATGTGCCCAAGCGGATGACCGAAGCACAGCTTGTGATTTCGCGCTCGGGCGCGTCAAGCGTCGCCGATATTTCGGTGATCGGGCGACCGTCAATCCTTGTGCCCTATGCCGCGGCGACCGGCGATCATCAGAGCGCCAATGCGCGCGGTTTGGTCGAATCCGGCGCAGCGATCCGCATTCCCGAAAGCAAACTGAACGTCGACAGTCTGGCCGAACAGATCGTCGCGGTTTTGCAAAACCCCCAAGCGGCGTTGCACATGTCACAAGCCGCGCTGTCGCAGGCCAAACCCGACGCCGCGCAAGACCTTGCCGCGCTGGTCGAGATGTTGGCAGGCCAAACACCACAGACCCCAGAAGGACAGACCGAATGAATGCCGCCACCAAACTGCCCGTCGATATCGGCGCCATCCATTTTGTCGGCATCGGCGGTATCGGCATGTCCGGCATTGCCGAAGTGCTGGTTAACCTTGGCTATACGGTGCAGGGATCAGACCTGAAGGCCAGCAAGATTACCAGCCGACTGGCGGATCTGGGTGCGCGGATTTTCGAGGGGCAACGGGCCGAGAACCTTGATGGGGCCGAAGTGGTTGTCGTCTCAACCGCGATCAAACCGGGCAATCCCGAACTGGACGAGGCGCGCAAGCGGGGGCTTCCCGTGGTGCGCCGGGCTGACATGCTGGCTGAACTGATGCGGCTCAAGTCGAACATCGCGATTGCCGGGACACATGGGAAAACCACGACCACGACAATGATGGCAGAACTCATGGTGGCGGGCGGGTTCGATCCGACGGTGATCAATGGCGGGATCATCCACGCCTATGGCTCGAACGCGCGGATGGGGCAGGGCGAATGGATGGTGGTCGAAGCGGACGAAAGCGACGGATCGTTCAATCGTCTGCCCGCGACCATCGGGATCGTCACCAATATCGATCCCGAACATATGGAGCATTGGGGCGACTTCGACAAACTGCGGCAGGGCTTTCAGGACTTTGTGTCGAACATCCCTTTCTATGGTGTCGCCGTGTGCTGCACCGACCATGAAGAGGTGCAACGCCTCGTCGGCAAGGTTACGGACCGACGTGTTGTGACCTATGGCTTCAACGCGCAAGCAGATGTGCGGGCTGTGAACCTGCGCTATGAAAAGGGCGTGGCGCATTTCGACATCGCGCTTCAGGCGGAGGATGACACGATTGAAGAGTGTACCCTGCCGATGCCCGGCGATCATAACGTGTCGAACGCGTTGTCCGCAGTTGCTGTTGCCCGGCACCTGGGGATGAAGAAATCCGAAATCCGCGAGGCGCTTGCGGCCTTTGGCGGTGTGAACCGACGCTTCACCAAGGTGGGCGAATGGAACGGTGTGACGATCATCGACGATTACGGCCACCACCCAGTCGAGATTGCCGCAGTGCTTAAGGCCGCGCGACAGGCGTCCGAGGGGCGGGTGATCGCCGTGCACCAACCGCATCGCTATACCCGTCTGGCCAGCCTTTTTGATGATTTCTGCGCCTGCTTCAACGAAGCGGATGTGGTGGCGATTGCCGAAGTGTTTTCAGCCGGGGAAGACCCCATCGAAGGCGCGTCGCGCGATGATTTGGTCGCGGGCCTGATCCGACACGGCCACCGCCACGCGCGTGCAATCCTGAACGAAGACGATCTGGAGCGGCTTGTCCGCGAACAAGCCCGCCCGGGGGATATGGTGGTCTGTCTTGGCGCAGGGACGATCAGTACCTGGGCCAACGGGTTGCCAGAGCGGTTGGCAAAGTAGGTTCGGATCAGCCGAAGGATGCGTCGACGCATCCTCGTTTTCGGTCGACCGAAAACAGGGGCGTTGTTCCCAAGCTTGCGACTTCACTCCAACAGATTTGTGAACCAGAGGAGACCGGGGTTCGGGTTTCCTTGGCGGCGCGTTGCGTCTACCACTTGAGATCAGTTTTTGGATGCAGGAGCGACGCGATGGACCTGAATGCGGATTTCACCAAACGGGTTGTGGTTCACGCAGGGGACGCGCCGTGGATCGCGTCGCCCATGCCGGGAGTGGATCGGCGGATGCTGGACCGGATCGGCGATGAGGTGGCGCGCGCGACTTCTATTGTACGTTACGCGCCCGGCAGCGCGTTTTCGGCCCACACCCACACGGGGGGTGAGGAATTCTTGGTGCTGGAGGGTGTTTTCCAAGACGAACATGGTGACTATCCGGCGGGTACCTACGTGCGCAATCCGCCGACCACGTCACACACACCTGGAGCGGCAGAGGGTTGCACGATCTTTGTCAAGCTTTGGCAATTCGATCTTGAGGATCGCACCCAGTTCCGGCTCAACATGGCTGAAGAAGTTGGGCCGATACAGGACAAGATCGCACGGGCCGAACTGCATCGCGATACGCGCGAGGTGGTGTCTTACGTCGTGCTTGAACCGGGGGCTGAACTGATCGAAGTCGCGCCCGGTGGCATCGAAGTTCTGGTGCTGGAGGGTGAACTACGTAACGGCGCCGATGATCTGGTGCCGTGGTCCTGGCTGCGGCTGCCGGACGGCGTGCCCTTGAAAGCGACGGCTGGGTCTGAGGGCGCGCGGCTTTGGATGAAGACGGGGCATCTGCCCTTTGCTCAAGCGCCGTTGGTCTGACTTTGACCGGGACAGTGGCGATTGTTGGCGGTGGTCTTACCGGGCTGGCACTTGCACATCGGTTGCATGTTGCAGGGCGTGCGTTTCGGCTGTTCGAAGGACGGGATCGGCTGGGCGGACGGATCAAGACGACTCGCGTCGGAGAGCAGTGGTTTGATCTTGGCCCGTCGTGGTTTTGGCCGGGGCAACCACGTATGGCGGCATTGATACAGCAGTTGGGGTTAGAGGTTTTTCCGCAATTCGCCGACGGTGCACAGCTTTACGAAACCGTCCAAGGCGCCGTGATCCGGGACCATGGCTTTGCTTCAATGCAGGGCTCATTGCGGGTGCGGGGTGGAATGGGTGCGATTGTCCAACGCTTGGCCGAGCGGTTGCCGCAGGCGTGTGTTGAGACGGCGCACGCGGTGCGGTCGGTCTCTGGCGATGGCGTGCTTGTATTTGCAAATGGCGACCAGCACTCCTTTGATCAGGTCGTCTTGGCAATGCCGCCGCGGATTGCGGCTGCTTTGGAATTTACACCGGAGGTGTCAACGTCCGTACTGTCGACATTGCAGGATATCCCAACCTGGATGGCGGGTCACGCAAAGCTCGTGGCGGTGTATGACACCGCCTTTTGGCGTGACGATGGGCTGTCCGGGGATGCGTCGAGCCAGCGTGGTCCTTTGGCTGAAATCCACGACGCCAGTGCCGATACCGGTGGGGCGCTGTTCGGTTTTCTGGGGGTGCCCGCATCGGCTCGCGTTGGGCAACGGGAGGCGGTGATTGCGGCGTCCGTGGCGCAATTGGTGCGCTTGTTCGGGCCGCGCGCGGCATCGCCGGAAGAGGTGTTCTATACGGATTGGTCTGTCGAGACGTTGACCGCAGTGTCGACCGATCAGGCCCCGCTGACCCATCATCCTGCATATGGCCGCCCAGCCACCTTGGTGCCCGCGCACGACAGCCGTATCCTTTTCGCATCAACTGAGTTGGCGTCCGAGATGGGCGGCTACCTCGAAGGCGCGTTGGCGGCCGCTGACGAGGCGGCGGACTGGGTATTGAAAGGGTCTTAGCCCAAAGGGCGGAGCGGATGCGTCGACGCATCCGTGGTTTCGGTCGACCGAAACCTGTCGCGCGATAGTTGTGAATTCCTTGGCTTCACCCTTTTCAGGACGTGATTTGGTCAAAAATCGTCTGTACGCGCTGAGCAAGGAACAACAAACGGAAGATACGCCGTCATGCTTCTCTGGCTCTCGATCGGGTGGGTCTTCGCCTCGGCACTTGTTGCGATGCTGCCTATGCGACGGCAGTATTTGCCCGGTGTAATCTTGCTTTTGGCCGCACCCGTATTGATTGTGTTGCTGGCGAAAGAGGTGGCTCTTTGGGCTGCATTCGCGGCGGCTTTGGCGTTTGTGTCGATGTTTCGCAACCCGTTGCTGTATTTCTGGAAGCGCCTGTCTGGGCAAATGGTGGAGCGTCCCCAATGATGAGCTATTCTCTTAGTGCAGCCTGTTGCTGGATCATCTTTGCAGCCATCCTTGCGGCGATCCCGTCGCAGGACAATCATTGGAGGCGGGCATATTTCCTGATGGCGGTAGGCGCGCCGATCCTGATTTGGGTATACATGGCCGATGGTCTGTACTGGGGATTGGCCTTTACGATAGCGGTGCTGAGTGTGTTCCGTTGGCCCCTGCGCCATTTCATCGCCTGGGTTTTGCGGATGGTGACGCGCCGAGCCGAATGAGGCTTTACGCGCCGCAGCCCTTTGGGCAAAACGCGGGGTATGAGCACACTTCCTGACGTTCGGGGCGCGTTGACCCCTAATCGAGTTTTATCCGACCTGACCTGGCTGCGCGTGGGGGGGGCGGCCGACTGGCTTTTTCAGCCTGCGGATCTGGAGGATCTGGCCGACTTTCTGCGGGATCTGCCGGGCGATATGCCCGTGTTTCCCATGGGCGTCGGGTCAAACCTGATCGTGCGGGATGGCGGTTTGCGGGCGGTCGTGATCCGCTTAGGGCGGGGCTTCAACGGGATTTCCATCGAGGGTACGCGCGTGACGGCAGGGGCTGCGGCGCTCGATGCTCATGTGGCTCGCAAGGCGGCCGATGCGGGCGTCGATCTAACTTTTCTGCGCACCATTCCGGGTGCTATCGGCGGCGCCGTATGTATGAACGCGGGTTGCTATGGGTCTTATGTCGCCGATCATCTGATCGAAGTGCGCGCCGTTTTGCGCACGGGTGAGGTGGTTACTTTGCCAGCCTCCGACCTGCACCTTGCTTATCGGTCCAGCGACGTGCCCGAAGGTGCGGTTGTGATCGATGCCGTGTTCGAGGGTCAACCCGGTGATCCGGCAAAGCTGCATGCGCGGATGGAAGACCAACTGGCCAAACGCGATGCGACCCAACCCACCAAAGAACGCACCGCTGGCAGCACGTTCCGCAATCCGGCGGGGTTTTCGTCGACCGGGCAGGCTGACGACGTGCATGATCTGAAGGCATGGAAGGTCATCGACGATGCCGGGATGCGGGGGGCCATGCGTGGGGGCGCGCAGATGTCGCCTAAGCATTCGAACTTTTTAGTCAATACAGGTGGCGCCACTGCGGCGGACCTTGAGGGATTGGGTGAAGAGGTGAGAAAAAAGGTTTTCTTGCACTCTGGAATAGAGTTACAATGGGAAATCAAACGGGTCGGCGAACCGTAGGTTCGCAAGGCGCGACCGGACAAGGGACAAACCCTTGCAGGTGAAGGCGGTGCGCCGGGCAGGTTGCACAATAAAATATGGGGCATAGCCCCAGGCAGAAATGGGGGCAAACCCCCATGATTTGAGGCGATTTTGGGTATGTCGAGCAGGGCAAGCCCGAAAGTGGCAGTATTGATGGGTGGCCCCTCGGCCGAACGCGAGGTGTCCCTGTCATCAGGGCGTGAATGCGCCGCCGCTTTGCGGGACGAAGGATTTGAGGTTCACGAGGTCGATGCGGGCCGTGATCTCGCATCCGTATTGATGGCCCTTTCCCCCGATGTTTGTTTCAACGCGCTGCATGGTCGTTGGGGTGAAGATGGCTGCGTCCAAGGCCTGCTAGAGTGGTTGGGCATTCCTTATACACATTCCGGCGTTTTAGCCTCGGCTGTTGCGATGGACAAAGAGCGGACCAAAGATGTCTATCGTCGTCACGGTCTGCCAGTGGTGGACAGCATTCTTGCCGCGCGCGATGACGTCCGGCAGCGCCACGTCGTGGAGCCACCCTATGTGGTCAAGCCGTACAACGAAGGATCTTCGGTTGGCGTCTATCTTGTGGGCGAGGGCGCGAACAATCCTCCGCAACTTTCCGACGATATGCCCGAGACAGTGATGGTGGAAGCCTTTGCTCCGGGTCGCGAATTGACGACGACAGTTGTGGGCGACCGGGCGCTCGGCGTGACCGACATTCTGACCGACGGCTGGTATGACTACGACGCAAAGTACAAACCCGGTGGGTCGCGCCATGTTCTGCCTGCTGATGTGCCGGACATGATTGCAGCGGCCTGTCTTGATTATGCGGTACGTGCGCACAACGCATTGGGGTGCCGAGGGGTCACCCGTACGGATTTCCGCTGGGACGAAAGCAAGGGCTTGGCGGGGTTGATCCTGCTTGAAACCAACACTCAACCCGGCATGACGCCAACATCGCTGACGCCGGAACAAGCGGCGCATGCTGGCATGAGTTTCGGCGCTCTGTGCCGTTGGATGGTGGAGGATGCGTCATGTCACAGATGACCGCGCGCCCCGATCCAGCGCCGTCGCGCCTGAAGTACCGGATGGAGCGGCTGATGTTGACGCCGCTGTTCCGATTGCTGCTTCGGTTTGGGCTGCCGTGCCTGCTGACGTTCGGGATCGCTAGCTGGTGGCTGTCCTACGATGACAATCGCATGAAGATCATCGACACTTATGCCGATCTGCGGTCGCAGGTGGAAAGCCGCCCCGAGTTCATGGTCAACATGATGGTTGTGGATGGCGCGAGCGGCATCGTCGCTGATGGTATTCGCCAGATGTTGCCGTTGGATTTTCCGATCAGTTCGTTTGACCTCGACCTCGAAGCAATGCGGGCCACAGTCGTCTCACTGGATCCGGTGAAATCTGCGCGACTTTATGTGCGGCAGGGCAACGTCCTGCAGGTCGACGTGGTTGAACGGGTCCCTGTTGTGCTGTGGCGCAACGAGCGTGGATTGCAGCTTTTGGATAACGAGGGTGTTCTGGTTGGCCCGGCCTTTGTGCGGGCAGATTGGCCGGAATTGCCGTTGATCGTCGGCGATGGCGCCGACGCGTATGTGACCGAAGCGTTAGACTTGATTGCGGCCGCAGAGCCGCTTTCCGCGCGTTTGCGTGGTTTGGTACGCATGGGAGAGCGACGCTGGGACGTTGTGCTGGACCGCGACCAGCGCATCATGTTGCCAGAAACCGAATCTGTGCAGGCGCTGGAGCGTGTAATCGCGATGGATCAGGCAGTCGACATGCTGGAGCGGGATCTTGTGGCGGTGGATTTGCGCTTGCCGCACAGGCCAACACTTAGAATGACAGGCGGAGCGGTGCAGGAATTGCTCCGCATCCGGGCGATCGAGGCAGGGGAACCAGTGGAATGATCGAGCTATACGAGTCACAGCGGGCTATGCGCAATATGCGCAAGGCGGCGATGCAGCGAGGGGTGATTGCGATCCTCGACATCGGCAGCTCCAAGATTGCTTGTCTGGTACTGCGCTTTGATGGAACGGATCGCGCGGTCGAGAGTGACAGTATCGGGTCATTGGCGGGGCAGTCCGGGTTCCGTGTGATCGGTGCCGCAACCACTCGGTCACGCGGGGTGCGCTTTGGGGAAATCGATTCAATGGGCGAGACCGAGCGCGCCATTCGCACGGCTGTTCAAGCCGCCCAGAAAATGGCCCAGATTCGCGTCGATCACGTGATCGCATCTTTCGCAGGTGCCGACCCGCGCAGCTATGGTTTGGCGGGCAAGGTTGAAGTCGCGGGCACAACAGTCGATGAGCAAGATGTGGCGCGTGTTCTGTCGGCCTGTGACGTTCCCGATTTTGGCCATGGGCGCGAGGTACTACACGCCCAACCCGTGAACTTTGCACTGGATCATCGCTCTGGGTTGATCGATCCGCGGGGGCAGATCGGGCAGGAACTGGCCGCCGACATGCATATGCTGACCGTCGATGCGATGGCGATTCAGAACCTTGCGCATTGTATGAAGCGCTGTGACCTTGAACTCGCTGGGATCGCCAGCTCGGCCTACGTGTCGGGTGTGTCGGCTTTGGTCGAGGATGAGCAGGAACTGGGGGCCGCTTGCATCGACATGGGCGGTGGTTCAACTGGTCTGTCAATCTTTATGAAAAAGCACATGATTTACGCCGATGCGGTGCGCATGGGCGGCGATCACGTAACCAGCGATATTTCCATGGGACTGCAGGTTCCTATGGCCGTGGCTGAACGGATCAAGACTTTTCACGGTGGCGTTGTCGCTACCGGGATGGACGACCGCGACATGATCGAAATCGGTGGGGATACCGGCGACTGGCACCATGACCGCCGTTCCGTCAGCCGTGCTGAACTGATTGGCATCATGCGCCCGCGCGTCGAAGAGATCCTCGAAGAGGTACGTGCGCGTCTGGATGCTGCGGGGTTCGAACATCTGCCCAGCCAGCAAATCGTGCTGACAGGTGGAGCCAGCCAAATTCCGGGGCTGGATGGTTTGGCGACTAAAATCCTTGGTCAGCAGGTGCGCCTTGGACGCCCGATGAGAGTGCATGGTTTGCCACAAGCGGCGACGGGTCCGGGATTTGCCAGCGCTGTGGGTTTGTGCTTGTTTGCTGCCAATCCACAAGACGAATGGTGGGATTTTGAAATTCCCGTGGACCGTTATCCAGCTCGATCATTACAGCGTGCTGTGAAGTGGTTCCGCGACAACTGGTGATCGATCCTGTCATCTGTGTCTGCGGAAGAAAGGGTGGGTCGGACAAAATTGCCCGACCACGCCTGCATCAAGGCTTGATGTAGGTGAACCCTTGCATCTGCAAATGCGACAGTTCGGCGACGCCGCTTGGAACGATGTCTTCTTCGAACACGTCGAACAGATCATCCTCGTACGAGATGTTCCGACCGCGAAGAGTGTTGTTGCAAACGTGGACCGACACGTTCTGACCTTTCAGTTCTAGAACCTGACCCTGTAGCATTTCGTTTGTCTTGGCCGCAGCCAGAAGGCCAAGCCCGTTGCCATGCAAGACCAACTTGATCTCCATATTTTCTGCACCAACCGCGTTGATGTGGTTTTGCATGTTGCGTAAGGCGCCACGGTACGCTTTGTCCTCTTCGCCGCCGTTGTAATTGATGTGGTACACGACTTTCTGTTTGCCATAACGCTCTTGCGCTTGGCTGTCCGAAGTCGTTGCAAAGAAGCCGAAAACGGCCATCGCGCAAACCAGCAGCAGTGATGTGAGATGTTTCATGTGGTCCTCCCATTTCGTTGGCGGGACGTGTGTACGGCCCGTGACCCAGCGTGACACAGCGCGACCTTGGGAACACCTCGGGTGAACCATGGGAAGTGCCTGTATTTGCCCGGTGAGATACCTAGGCTTGCAGTCTAGGTTGGGCGTCAGGACGCCAAAGCCACCAATTGTGTTGATGATCGCGCGTCGAATTTCTTAAGCAGATTGGCGCGGTGAAATTCGACCGTCTTAGGGCTGATCTTGAGTTGCTGCGCGATCTCTTTCGACGAATACCCTTCGGTGATGTAGTCAAGGATTTGGCGTTCACGCTTGGTCAGGCTGGGCATGTCTCTGTCAGGTGCGGAATTCGGTATCGCGTCGTTTGATATGTGATCCGAACCTGGTCTAAGGACACGCAAGGCGAGTGCAGCAACAATGGTAAGACCAGCCGCGACAATTGCGATCAGCGGCCAGAGTCCTGCCAGCCTTTGCCATGCGCTTGGGTTTTCGACCCGGAGCGCAAATGCCTGTTTGAGATCAATGGCGGCATGGTAGGCAACAGGCGAGGACCAGTAATTGCGAAGTCGCCCGTCTTGTGCCAATGGACTGTCTTTCGCGTTTAGCAGAGCGATCGTCACGGCGTCGCGCAACGCAGGGTCAACGTTGGCCAGAGCCGCAAAAGGCCATTCCGGATACAGCCTAGTGCTAAGCATATCAGGGTGCGCAAAGGTGACGTTGGTGTTGAGAAAGGTGAAATCGCTTTTCGAATAGGTGCCCTCGGCGAGAACACGCTCCATCAGTCCGCTGCGTATGATCCCGATATCGGCTTGTCCTGTGGCCACGCGGTCAATAACGCCGTCCATCGGAAAGCCAACGAAGACCAAAGATTTCGTATCGGTGAACAGATTAATCTGGGCATTATCGAATTCACGCCAGGCCAATTGAAAGCCGCCAAACGCCATTTTGTCGATGGCCGCCACGGTCTTGTCGCGTGCATCGCTCAATTCCTCGATGCCGGAATTCGCGCGCGCGATAATCAGGCTGCCGAATTCAGCCGAAAAACGACCGTCGCTCCGCTGGACATTGCGAGTCGCAAGGACGCTCATTGCGTGGTCTTTTGAAAGATCGACAAAATGCCCCGGATTCGTGAGAAGAAAATCAATCTGCCCACCAGCAATCTGTGAAGATGCAGATGCCAAGGTCATGGGAACAAGCTCAAATTCGTGGGTCGGCACCGAGGCGTCAAGATACCTTTTCAGTCCGTGCCATCGTACCAGCGCATCTTCGTATCCAAGATAGGCAAGCACGCCAATCCGGGCTTGCGACACGGCGGATTGCGCGTCGCAAGGTACGGGACCAAACCCGGCAAGACACACGGCCAATAGGGCTGCCCTGAGCATTGTCTCCTCCTGTGGGATTTATACGCGGAGCATGGTCGGTGGCGCAATCACACACTGACTGGTCCGTAACCAAGATTGTCGTGGGGAATCAGGCGGAACGGCTCACGTTGTGCTGGCAGGTTGAAGGGCATTGTGCTAAGATTATTGAATAATAAAGGCAGAGCCGAGCAGGCCAATATTCACATCTACACGGATCATCCGCATTTGACGGGCCCTTAAATGGTGCCTTGTGCCAAGATTAGCTTGTTCCGCTATATATCGACAACTTGGCGAAATTCCGCGATCAACCTCCAGTTTTGGCCCATATTTGGGGGCAGAACCGTGTTTTTTGCGTGACCTTCGTTGCTCTGGGCGGTAATACTTACAGGAATAGGTGCAGAAAACGTCCCTGAATGGGGCTGAGAAAGCAGGCGGACAGAAAAATGACATTGAACCTTTCGGTGCCCGGACAGGAAGAATTGAAACCCCGCATCACCGTGTTCGGTGTGGGTGGTGCTGGCGGAAACGCGGTCAACAACATGATCGACAAGTCCCTTGAGGGCGTCGACTTCGTGGTGGCCAACACAGATGCGCAGGCCCTACAACAGAGCCGGTCGACCAGCCGAATTCAGCTTGGTGTCAAAGTAACCGAAGGTTTGGGCGCAGGTGCACGGGCGACGGTCGGTGCTGCGGCAGCTGAAGAAAGCATCGAACAGATTGTCGATCACCTTGCAGGGGCGCACATGTGCTTCATCACAGCCGGCATGGGCGGCGGCACCGGGACAGGTGCTGCGCCGATCATCGCACAGGCGGCACGCGAGCTTGGCGTTCTGACAGTGGGTGTCGTCACCAAGCCGTTCCAGTTCGAAGGCAACAAGCGGATGAAGCAGGCCGAAGAGGGTGTCGAAGCACTCCAGAAGGTCGTCGATACGCTGATTATCATTCCGAACCAGAACCTGTTCCGTCTGGCCAATGAAAAAACCACGTTCACCGAAGCGTTCTCCATGGCGGATGACGTTTTGTACCAAGGTGTTAAGGGCGTGACTGACCTGATGGTTCGTCCGGGCCTTATCAACCTCGACTTTGCTGATGTCCGCGCCGTGATGGACGAGATGGGCAAAGCGATGATGGGGACAGGCGAAGCCGAGGGCGAAGATCGCGCAATTCAGGCAGCCGAAAAGGCCATCGCAAACCCGCTCTTGGACGAAATCAGTCTGCGCGGTGCAAAGGGTGTTCTTATCAACATCACCGGCGGTCACGATCTTACGCTGTTCGAACTGGACGAAGCCGCAAACCGCATCCGCGAGGAAGTGGACACCGACGCGAACATCATCGTGGGCTCCACACTGGATGACAGCATGCAGGGCATGATGCGCGTGAGTGTCGTGGCAACCGGTATCGACGCTGTTGACGTCCATACCGAAGTGCCGGTTCCGCGTCGTTCGCTGGCGACACCACTGACCCAAACGACGCGTGTGGAAGAAGCGCAGCACGCCGAAAAGCTAGCTCCTCAACCCGAGCAGGTTGCCGCACGAAGCGCGGAAGAACCGTCGCTTTTTGATGCAGAACACAAAGCCGCAGACGAACAGGTGGAACCCATCTTCCAAGACACCGGCGTGCAACAAGAGGCTGTAGATGACGACGGTCTACCGCCGCCCGCCTACCGTCCGCAGGTCGCCGAATTCAATCCGCGCGAAGACAGCATTGAAGCCGACCCCGAGCAATTCGTTGCCCCGCGTGCCCCGGCACCGGGTACACCCAGCGCAGAAGCGTTGGCCCGTTTGCAAGCGGCTGCTTCTCGCGCCCGCCCTGCGCCGGGAAGTCGCCCGAACAACATGCAGGTCGAACAAGAACCAGCTGACAGCGAGCGCCCTCGTTTCGGGATCAATTCCTTGATCAACCGAATGACGGGACACAGCCAGCAACCTGAAGCTCAGGTACGTCGCACAGCGCCGCCGCCGGTCCAATCCAGCGCAGCAGCTCCGGCACGGGCACCCGCGCCGGAAGCGGATGAAGATCAGGAACGGATCGAAATTCCCGCTTTCCTGCGCCGCCAAGCGAACTAAAACGCGATTAACCGCCTGTGAAACGCCCCCTTTCTGGGGGCGTTTTTCGTTTCGTGGTAAGCGGTTGGAAGGCTGGGCAAGATTTCGCCTATATCTTTCGAGAGCTTGTTTCAGGCCGTTACAATCTTTGATTTGAGGCAGGATAGGTCAGAGAGTATCACCTACCTCGAAACGCCGCATGGGGGTGCCGGCGTATGATATCGAGGGTTTCTTGCAAACAACGGTTCATTCCACCGTCCGGTTCTCGGGCATTGGCCTGCACACTGGTCTGACCGTGAATATGGTCATCTGCCCCGCTCCGGCAGACCATGGCGTCGTGTTTGAACGAACTGATATCCGGTTGGGCGATGCCCGCATTCCCGCTCTTTTCGATTATGCAGAGCAATCGCCGCTCTGCACGAAGATCGTGAACCAAGCTGGTGTGTCCGTGTCGACCATCGAACACGTGATGGCAGCTTTGGCTGGTTGTGGCGTGCACAATGCTTTGATCCGGATCGACGGACCTGAAGCGCCAGTGTTGGATGGCAGCGCAGCCCCCTTTGTGCGCAGTATCCTAGCAGTCGGTGTCAAAAAACTCCTCGCGCCAATCCGCGTGATAGAGGTTCTGAGCACGGTCGAAGTCCATACAGCGCAAGGCTGGGCGCGGCTTGGGCCGGGGCAGGGCCTTACGATGGATTTCCACATCGACTTTTCCGATCAGGCAATCGGCAAGCAAAGCAAATCGCTGGATCTGGCCAATGGCACTTTCGTGCGCGAATTGTGCGACAGCCGGACGTTCTGCCGGGCGTCTGATGTAGAAGCGATGCGCGCGGCGGGCAAAGCTTTGGGTGGCACAATGAACAACGCCGTGGTTGTTGACGGCGATGCCGTCCTAAGCCCCGGTGGGCTACGCCACAAAGACGAGGCCGTGCGTCACAAGATGCTTGATGCGCTTGGCGATCTTGCACTGGCAGGCGCGCCATTGCTGGGCCATTACGAGGGCTACAAGGCTGGGCACACGTTGACCAACATGCTTTTGCGCGAACTTTTCGCAACAAAGGATGGTTACCGTTTTCGTGAATGTGACACGGCTTTGGCAGCGCGGTTACCCGGTGCAGGTGTTGAAGCGCATGAGATTCCGGCAGTCGCCTGACGTTCTGAAAACTTGCTTAGATAACATAGTGCACACCACTTGCGCGGATCGTTGATCGCTTGTGTGCCTAAAGGCGTTTTGCCTTCCGATTTAATGTGCTAGGACCAATGGCAGACAAGTGGCACATATAGCCACGGCGGTTTAACGAAGGTGACGGGCATGGCAGCGGGCAGAAGCGCAAGAGCTGTGATCGGAGCGGGGCTCTTGGTGGTGGCGCTGACGGCGTGCAGCGATGGCGAACGTCCGGGCTTCGGCCCCGGTGGCATACCGATTGAGAATTTTACCGCACAGCAGATTTTCGAACGGGGCGAATTCGAACTGGATCGCAGTGATCCTGAAGATGCCGCATTCTACTTTTCAGAAGTCGAACGGCTTTATCCCTATTCCGAATTGGCAAAGCGCGCTGTGATTATGCAGGCCTTTGCGCATCACCAGAACAAAGACTACGAGAACAGCCGTTCCGCAGCTCAGCGCTATATCGACTTCTACCCAACCGACGAAGACGCGGCTTATGCGCAGTATCTTCTCGCGCTCAGCTATTATGACCAGATCGAAGAAGTGGGCCGCGATCAGGGTCTGACCTTCCAGGCGTTGCAAGCGTTGCGGACGGTAATCGAACGTTACCCTGACAGCGAATACGCGCGGTCGGCGGTTCTCAAATTCGATTTGGCGTTCGACCACCTTGCTGGCAAAGAAATGGAAATCGGTCGCTATTATTTGCGTCGCGATCATTATGCCGCTGCGATCAACCGTTTCCGGTCCGTGGTCGAGGACTTCCAGACCACCACCCACACCGCCGAGGCGTTGCATCGTCTGGTTGAGTCGTATCTGTCGTTGGGGCTGACCGATGAAGCGCAGACGGCAGGGGCGATTTTGGGCTATAACTACCAATCCACGGATTGGTACGAGGACAGCTTCAAATTGCTGACGGGGCGTGGTCTTGAATTGAAGGCGACCGGAGACAACTGGCTGCGGCAAATCTATCGCCAGATGGTCAAGGGTCAGTGGCTTTGATCGGGGGGCGGTGCGTCTGACAACGCACCCGGTTGCACAGAATGCTGCGCACGCTTGAAATACGGGATATGCTGATCATCGACCGGCTGGAGCTTGAGTTCCAGTCGGGTCTCAATGTGCTGACCGGTGAAACCGGTGCGGGCAAATCGATTCTGCTCGACAGCCTTGGCTTTGTGCTGGGTTGGCGCGGGCGTGCTGAACTGGTGCGCAGCGGGGCAGAGCAGGGCGAAGTCACTGCCGTTTTCGATCTGCCGACAGGCCACCCGGCACATGACGTTTTGGCAGAGGCCGGGTTCGAGGATGCGGACGAATTGATCCTGCGCCGCGTGAACACTGCTGATGGGCGTAAGACCGGCTGGGTCAATGACCGACGCGTGACGGGCGAGATGCTCCGCGCTTTGTCGGATACGCTGGTAGAATTGCACGGTCAGCACGATGACAGGGGATTGCTGAACCCCAAGGGCCATCGCGCGCTTTTGGATCAGTTTGCGGGGCACGATGACTTGCTGGTCGCCGTGAAAACAGCGTGGCGCGCAATGTCCCAAGCCCGCAAGGCGCTGGCCGAGTCGGAAGCGGCCTATAAGGCGGCACAGGCCGAAGAAGAATTCCTGCGCCATTCGGTGGCCGAGCTGGACAAGCTGGCTCCTGAACCGGGCGAGGATGCGGATCTCGACGCACGCCGCCGCATGATGCAGGCGTCCGAGCGTATCCGTGACGACATCGTGCGCGCGGCACAAGTGATGGGTCAGGACGGAGCCGAAGGCGCACTGTCGGATGCGCTGCGCTGGCTCGAAGGCGTGAGCGATGCCGCAGACGGACGTCTGGACGACCCGCTTGCTGCACTTGCCCGAGCGATGGCGGAACTGGACGAGGCGGCGCGGGGCGTGTCTGACTGTCTCGACTCTCTGGAGTTTGATCCAAACGAACTTGACGCCACAGAGGAACGGCTGTTTGCGCTCCGGGCGCAGGCGCGCAAACACGGGGTTGCGCCTGATGAACTGTCCGGTTTGGCCGACACGCTGCGCGACCGTTTGGCGGCGCTGGATCAGGGGGCTGACCGCATGACGCTGTTGCAATCCGAATTGCGCAATGCCGAAGCGGCGTATGACAGCGCTGCGATGGCTTTGCGCGACAGTCGTATGACAGCGGCCAAGCAGCTGGACGCGGCGGTCTGTGCGGAATTGGCTCCGCTCAAGATGGAACGTGCGGTGTTTGTAACCGATCTGGCTGGCGCACCCGCAGGCCCAGAGGGGAGCGATGCCGTGGCCTTTACTGTTGCCACCAATCCCGGCGCACCAGCTGGACCCATCGGCAAGATCGCATCTGGTGGCGAACTCAGTCGATTCCTGCTGGCGCTCAAGGTGTGTCTGTCAGAACAGCGCGATGCCGGGCTGACCATGATCTTCGACGAGATTGACCGGGGTGTAGGTGGGGCCACTGCCGACGCAGTTGGCCGTCGTCTGGCGGCTTTGGCGGAAGACGGTCAAGTTCTTGTCGTCACACACTCGCCGCAAGTGGCGGCCCTTGGTGCGCATCACTGGCGGGTGGAAAAACGCGTTGCCGACGAACAGACCACCTCGACCGTGGTGCCACTTGATGCGCCCGCGCGGGAAGGCGAAATCGCCCGTATGCTGTCGGGCGACACCATCACGGACGAGGCCCGCGCGGCGGCGCGGGCGCTCTTGGCGGGTTAGAGGCGCATCATTCCGTATCCGGCAAGCGCTAGCGTAAGCCCACTGAAGACGGTGCGCATCACGTTATAGACCTGCCATGTGCCCGAGTATTCGACCCAAATCGCGCGAGCGGCGTCGATATCCGTAGGTACGGTCAACAGGCCCAAGGCTTCGTTCATCGGCACGTTGTTCGTCATGGTCAGGATCAACCCTCCAGCTGCATAGATCAATCCGCCAACCGCAAAAGACACCGCCGCGCGGTTGCGGTGGGTGCGCCATGCCAGAAGCGCGGCAATCCACAAAACGAAGGGTGTGCCGAAAAAGGCAGGTGCAAAGACGGCGTTACGCACCGATCCGTTCATTGCCTGCATGGCTTGAATGGCGACCCGTGGGTCTGTCGCATCCAGCCCCCACATGGTCGAACAGACCCACGCATAGAAGAACCCGAAAATCGCACCGCTGAAAACAACGGCGGTCAAGCCTGCACAGCGGGTCACCAGATCCGCCAAGGCGGAAATCTGCGGTGTCGGTGCGCTATAGGCGGCGGGAAGGGGGGTCATGTCGGTTTCCTTTCAAATCCGTAATTTAGTGTACGCCTTTACAAATCCGTACATATGATTACGGATACGAGTCAACTGGTTTTTTCGAAAGGTATCGGATGCGCGAGGACAACAAGGCGCAGAGGCGCGAACAGATCGAAGCGGCGGCCTATGAGCTTCTTGCCGAAAAAGGCTTTCAGAACATGTCGATGCTGGCAGTCTCGAAAGCGGCGAAAGCCTCGAACGAAACTTTGTATCGGTGGTACGGCGACAAGATCGGTCTCTTCAAAGCCTTGATTGCCACAAACGCCGAACGGGTTGCCGGGCGGCTGCGCGAAGCGTTGGAAACCAACGCGCCGCTGGATCAAGCTTTGATGCAGACTGGCCCAGTCCTTCTGAGCATGCTGCTAAGTGACCGTGCTATCGCTCTCAATCGGGCGGCGGCGGCAGATGCCAGCGGCGTTCTGGGCGAAGCGTTGGCACAGGAAGGGCGCGGTAAAGTGTTTCCGTTGATCGCGGACCTTTTTGGCAAGTTGGTCAAGCAGGGCGTACTCAATGGCGACCCCGCTGAGATCGCAGCACTTTACGTCGACCTACTGGTTGGCGACCTGCAAATCCGGCGCGCAACTGGGGCGTTGGGGCCGCTGCGCGACCGGGTGATTGCTGATCGTGCGCACCGTGCCCAAGAGCGTCTTTTCCGACTTGTTGGTGTGTCCTGACACCGACGGTCACAGACTGTGATCGCATCAGGGGTGGACACTTCAGCTGCATTGAATAAGCCTTGGTAATCAGAAGTTTTTTTGGCGTGGTTCGCTTCCCCGAAAGGTCCGCTCGGCATGGCGCCTGCTTTGCGTGGTCAGTTACAGGCAATGAAAAGGCAGTTCGCGCGCGGCTGGGATTTGCTGCGCCATAAGGGACCGTCGCAATTTCAATTCTGGCTGATCGCCCTTTTGATCGGAATTGCCGCCGGTTTGGCGGCCACGCTGTTCCGGCTTGCCATCACGTTTTTGCAAACCTCGGTCTACGGCACACCCAGCGTCACAACGATTCACAGCTACGCCGAAAACCTGCCATGGTGGATGCTGCTGCTTATCCCCACAGTGGGCGGTCTCGTGGTGGGTGTGATCATCCACTACTTCACACCGGATGGGCGCGTCCGATCCGTCGCGGACGTGATCGAAGGCGCGGCTCTCAATGATGGGCGGGTGGAAAAGAAGGCGGGCATCGCGTCGGCCATCTGTTCGTGGATCACATTGTCAACTGGCGGCAGCACTGGGCGGGAAGGGCCGGTGGTACATATCGCAGCGATGCTGTCGTCTTGGGTGTCAAACACGATCCGGGCTGACGGTATCACCGGACGCGACTTGCTGGGGTGTGCTGTGGCCGCCGCTGTGTCGGCCAGTTTCAATGCGCCCATCGCGGGGGCTTTGTTCGCGCTTGAGGTCATCCTGCGTCATTTCGCGGTCCACGCCTTTGCCCCCATTGTGGTGGCAAGCGCTGCTGGGACGGTGATCAACCGTCTGGTGTTTGGCGATGTGACCGAATTCAAACTGCCCGGAACCACCACGGTGGAGTTTTATCTCGAACTGCCTGCGTTTTTTATTCTTGGCCTGATTTGCGGCCTAGTCGCGGTGGCGATGATGCGCGCTGTGTTTCTGGCCGACGATGTCGGATCAAAAGTGCAGCGCAACCTAGGTCTGCCGCACCTGCTGCGCCCGGCGGCGGCAGGGGTCATGCTGGGCGCGCTTGCGATCTGGTTTCCCCACATTATTGGCGTCGGTTACGAAACCACATCCCGCGCCCTGACCGGATCACTTCTGTGGCACGAGGCGGTGGTCTTTGCGATGCTCAAGGTGGTTGCGGTGGCCATCACCATGGGCGGGCGCATGGGCGGTGGCGTGTTCTCTCCCTCGCTGATGTTGGGTGCGCTGACCGGGCTGGCGTTCGGTTTGATCGCGACCGGGCTTTTCCCGGATCAATCGGGAACCGCAACGCTTTACGCGCTTGCTGGTATGGGCGCTGTTGCCGCTGCCGTTCTGGGCGCGCCGATTTCAACCACGCTGATCGTATTTGAACTAACCGGAGACTGGCAGACGGGCCTTGTGGTGATGGTCTCGGTTTCGATGTCGACCGCTGTGTCAGCGCGTCTGGTCGATCGATCTTTCTTTCTCACCCAGTTGGAGCGGCGCAATGTGCACCTTGCCGCCGGGCCTCAGGCGTATCTGCTAGCGATGTTTCGGGTGCAAGGCGTGATGCGCAAACCCACCGACAACAATGCGGCTGATGAAGAGGCGTGCCTCACGATGATCGAACAGGGGCTTTTTGTGCAGTCCCAAGCCACACTGGAAACCGCGTTGCCGCTTTTTGACAAATCAGGCGTGGCTTTCCTGCCGGTGGTCAAACTTGAAGGTCCGGAAGACGCGCCCGTCTTGCAGGGCGCGCTGTTCCATGTCGATGCTTTAAAGGCTTATAACCGTGCGCTTGCCGCGACGGCGGAAGAAGAGCACAGTTGATCCGCAGGATCAGACCTGCTCGACCTGCACGCCATCTTGAACCCAGAACGCGAGGCGATCCTTGATCTCGGCCACCTCGGCTTTTGGACCTTCATAGGACCAGACTGCATTGGAATAGGTCATGCTTTTCGAAACAATGTCGAAATAGCTGGCTTCGCCTTTGTGCGCACAGGTTGTTTTGTGGTCTGATGCATCCAGAAACGCCATCGCCACGTCCGACCGGGGGAAGTAGACGACAAATGGCATGTCGCCCTCCGTCACTTCCAAAGCATTGGAGCTTTCTGCAATCACGGCGCCACCAGCGCGCACCACCCATGTGCCTTCAGCAGGTCTGACTGTAATGTGTTTCTGCATGATCCATCCCTTTTGACTGCGATGTACCGGGGTTAGCGGGGGAATGTAAATGTTTATGGTCAGATTGGCGCGCAGGCCTGTGTCAGCCAGATAGACACATCACCTTCAACCAACGGCCCGATCCGCGCCAGAACCTCTGCGTGATAGGCGTTGAGCCAATTGCGTTCAGTCTCTGTCAGAAGGCCCGTGTCGATCAGCCGCGAGTCGATGGGCACATGGGTCAACGTCTCGAACCGGTACATCTCGGGCACCGTCTGACCGGGCAGGGCTGGGGCCTCTTCCACAACAATCAGGTTCTCGATGCGGATTCCGAACGCGCCTTCTTTATAAAAGCCCGGCTCATTCGACAGGATCATCCCCGGCATGAACGGCACAGTCCCGGTGCGGGCCAGCCGTTGCGGCCCTTCATGCACGCTAAGGTACGATCCGACGCCATGCCCGGTGCCGTGCCCATAGTCCATCCCGTGTTCCCACAGCGCCACCCGCGCCAGCGCATCCATGTCCCGCCCAGCCAAGCCTTTGGGCCAGCGCAGACGGGAAATCGCAATCATGCCCTTGAGCACCAGCGTAAACGCGCGCCGTTCTTCCTGTCCCACCGTTCCGATGGCGATGGTGCGGGTAATGTCTGTGGTGCCATCCACATATTGTCCGCCACTGTCGACCAACAGAAGCCCTTGTTCGACCCGGCGATTGGTCTTTTCCGTCACACGGTAATGCACGATAGCCCCGTTTGGACCAGCACCACAGATCGTGTCAAAGCTGATATCGCGCAGCGCATTGGTCGCGGCGCGTTCGCCTTCCAGCCGTGTTACCACGTCGATCTCGGTCAGGCTGGCTACGGGTTGTTGGTCGAGCCAGTATAGAAACCGTGCCATTGCAGCGCCGTCGCGCAGATGCGCCGCGCACGCGCCGTCCAGCTCTGCGGGAGATTTACACGCCTTTGGCAGGGCACAAGGATCCTGGGCCTCAATCATCTTCGTTCCGGCCTCGCGCAGCGTGTCGGCCACGATCACCGGGCAACTGGCCGGGTCAATCCGGACCGGACCTTCCAGCTTGGCCAAAGATGGCAGGAAATCTTCCACCGGCGCCACGTATACGTTCGGGCCAAGGTGATCCCCCAGATGGGCCAGCTTCTCGGGGTTCATGAACAGCGTGACTCTTTCGTCCGCATGCAGCAGCGCAAAGCCAAGCGCAAACGGCGTTCGGGGCAGATCATCCCCACGGATGTTCAAAAGCCAGCAAACGCTGTCTGGCAGGGTCAGAACGGCACTGCGCGCAGGGCCAAGCGTTGCTGCCAGCCGCGCAATCTTAGCGCTATGCGGGTTCCCGGCTAGGTCCACTGGCTGCGCAAAGGCATGGCGCGCGGGTGGATCAGGCTGATCTTCCCAGATGCGATCCACAAGGTTTTCCGTCCGTTGCAATGTCACACCGGAGGCCCCGGCTTCCAGTTCCCGGATCTGCGCCACGGTGTGTAACCATGGATCAAAGCCCACAATGCCGTCCGGCGCGACATGCTCTGTCAGCCAGTCGCCCAGCGTCACCTCGGGCCAATGCACCGGCGTGAATACATCTGCTACCTGCGCGCGGACCTGCACCCGGTAGCGACCATCGATGAACACGCCTGCCTTGTCCTGCAACGCCACGCAAAACCCGGCTGATCCTGTAAAACCGGTCAGCCATGCCAAACGGCTGTCCCGCTCGGCCACGTATTCGCCCTGATGCGCATCGGCGCGGGGAATGATGAAACCGTCCACACCCGCAGACACCATTTCGCTGCGCAAAGCCGCAAGCCGCGGAGGGCCCTGTTCGGGAGACGAGGTTTCGAAAAAGCGCTGGAACATGATACGGCCTCTCTTCGATATGTCGCGAGCGAACCCGGAATGACACGCAATGGCAAGCCCCGCTTCACCCGTTCAGGGGGGGATATGCCCCCAGCTTCTTCTTTTTACAAATATGCAAATCGCGGCCCGCAGGGCCGCGCCAATTGGACCGGCTCGGCCAGTCCGAAACCAAAATCAACTTGCGCGTTTGATACCCATAAGCCGCGCCCGTGCCCGCGGATCGCTGTCAAACAGCGACGCCAGTTGTTCTGTCATCGCCCCGGCCAATTGTTCTACATCGGTGATCGTCACCGCGCGTTCGTAATAGCGCGTCACGTCATGGCCGATTCCGATGGCCAGCAACTCCACCTGCTTGCGCCGTTCCACCATTGCGATCACGTCCCGCAAGTGCTTCTCAAGGTAATTGGCTGGGTTCACCGACAACGTACTGTCATCCACGGGTGCGCCATCCGAAATCACCATCAGAATTTTGCGTGCCTCAGAGCGGTGCAGCATCCGCCGATGCGCCCATTCAAGTGCTTCACCATCGATGTTTTCCTTAAGCAGCCCTTCTTTCATCATCAAACCCAGATTGGATCGGGTCCGCCGCCAAGGCGCATCAGCGCTCTTGTAAATGATGTGGCGTAGATCGTTCAGGCGACCGGGTTGCTGTTCGCGTCCATCGTTCAACCATTTTTCGCGCGCCTGTCCGCCTTTCCAAGCCCGCGTGGTAAAGCCAAGGATCTCGACCTTGACCGAACACCGCTCCAACGTCCGTGCCAGAACATCAGCGCAGATCGCCGCGATGGAGATCGGGCGGCCCCGCATGGATCCGGAATTGTCCAGAAGCAGTGTCACAACCGTATCACGGAATTCGGTGTCTTTCTCGACCTTGAAAGACAGCGGTGTCGTTGGGTTCGCAACAACGCGTGCCAGACGACCGGCATCCAAAATGCCTTCTTCCAGATCAAACTCCCAAGACCGGTTTTGCTGCGCCTGCAAGCGGCGCTGAAGCTTGTTGGCCAAGCGACTGACCGCGCCCTTCAGCGGCTCCAACTGCTGGTCCAGATAGGCCCTCAACCGCTCCAGCTCGATCGGCTCCGCAAGGTCTTCCGCCAGTATTTCCTCGTCATGGGTCGAATCGAATACTTTGTAATCGGGGTCCGCTTCCGAGATCGGGGCAGGGGGCGGTGGTTCCAACGGCGCTTCGCCCTCGGGCATCTCGGTTTCGTCGCTCATCTCCTGATCGGCCATCTCGTCCATGGACACCTGCGCCTGGCTGGGGTCCTGGGTTTCATCCTGACTCGATTCGGGGTTTGCTTCGGCGTCTTCGCTGTCGTCTTCGTCCTGACCGGTGCTGTCGGGTTCTTGTTCGTCGTCGCTGCCCTCTTCGGCTTGATCCTGCGCGTCTTCGTCCAACTCGTCAGGATCGTCGCCCAACTGATCACCATAACCCAGATCGGTGATCACCGCGCGGGTGAAGCGGGCAAAAGCCGCCTGATCGCTCAGCACGTCCTGAAGGTTCTCCAGCGTCCCGCCTGCCTGATTTTCGATAAATCCGCGCCACAGGTCCATGACGTTCTGCGCGCCCTCGGGCAGGTCGCGTCCAGTGGCCAGATGGCGCACCAAATACCCTGCCGCTTCGGCAAGGGGCGCGTCCGAGGCTTCCTTGACCTGATCATAGCCGCGCCGCAGCGCTTCATGGCCGATTTTGGCGTCGATGTTACCAGCGGTGCCGGGCATGTCGCGCGCGCCCATCGCCTCGCAGCGGGCGGTCTCCATGGATTCGTAAAGTTCGCGTGCCAGATCGCCCTGAGGCGCATAGCGCGTGTGCGTTCCTGCATCGTGATAGCGACGGTACATCGCCATCGCATCGGCGGTGCCGCGCGCCAGCATCACCTCGTCGCGGGTCAAACGACGGCTGATCTGCGGCAGGCGCATCGCGTCACCGGAAATTCCGGATGGGTCAACCGAATAGCTGACTGTCAATTCCGGGTCGCGCGCCATGACCTTGGTGGCTTCGGCCAGCGCTTTCTTGAACGGATCGGCTGGGTTGTCACTCGGTTTGCTCATGACCTGACCTTTCCACGCGGTTCGTTTGCACGCAATGCCGTCGGCCCGAAGGTGCGGCGCGTCATGCAGGCATCTTTGGGCCGAAAATACCTCGGGGGTCTGGGGGTGGAACCCCCAGCCTGTCGGATCGGCATCGCCGATCCGATACTCATCAACCCAAGCTCAGGGAGGCCGCGCTCTCGGGCAGTTCTTCGTCAAAGCAACGCTGGTAGAATTCGGCTACAGTCTGACGTTCGAGTTCATCGCATTTGTTCAGGAAAGATACGCGGAACGCATATCCCACATCGCGGAAAATCTCGGCGTTCTGCGCCCAAGCGATCACGGTCCGCGGGCTCATCACGGTCGACAAATCGCCTGACATGAATGCTGCGCGCGAAAGATCCGCCACGGTCACCATCTGGCGCACGGTCTTGCGGCCCTTCTCGGTGTTGTAATGCGGTGCCTTGGACAGAACGATCGACGTTTCGGCGTCGATCGATAGATAGTTCAGCGTCGCCACCAAAGACCAGCGGTCCATCTGACCTTGGTTGATCTGCTGGGTGCCGTGATAAAGACCAGTAGTGTCACCCAAGCCAACTGTGTTGGCGGTGGCGAAGATGCGGAAATACTTGTGCGGGGTGATCACCTCGTTCTGGTCAAGCAGCGTCAGCTTGCCGTCAGTTTCCAGTACCCGCTGGATCACAAACATCACGTCGGCACGACCAGCGTCGTATTCGTCGAACACAATGGCGGTCGGGTTGCGCAGCGCCCAAGGGAGGATGCCTTCTTGGAATTGGGTGACTTGTTTGCCATCCACCAGTTTGATCGCATCCTTACCGATCAGATCGATCCGGCTGATGTGGCTGTCAAGATTGACGCGCACGCAGGGCCAGTTCAGTCGCGCGGAAATCTGTTCGATATGGGTCGACTTGCCTGTGCCGTGATAGCCTTGGATCATCACGCGACGGTTGTTGCGGAACCCAGCTAGAATCGCCAGCGACGTGTCTGGGTCGAATTTGTAGGTGCTGTCGATGTCCGGCACGCGGTCCGTGCGCTCTGGAAAGCCATGGACAACCATGTCCGTATCAATGCCAAACACCTCGCGTACGGAAATTTCTTCTGTCGGTTTGGCGTTGATGTCGATCGTCCCGTCGGCCATGTTGCGGACATCCTTCTCAGCTTGGGTTTTGCCTGTGTGGTGCAACATAATGGCGGGAGGAGCAAGGGAAAGGGCATGGGAATTCGTTCATGACGCCGCAAGAAGAGGTGGAAAACCTCATTGCCCGGGTGGCGATGGGCGACCGTGCCGCGTTCAACCGTCTTTATGACAGGACGTCTGCGAAACTTTTTGGCGTTTGCCTGCGTGTGTTGAATGATCGCGTAGAAGCCGAGGAGGTGTTGCAGGACGTGTTCGTAACGGTGTGGAACAAAGCCGACAGCTACAAGGTCAACGGGTATTCCCCGATGACGTGGCTCATCACGATCACCCGCAACCGCGCGGTGGATCGTCGGCGTGCGATGAAGCTTCCCCCCGTGCCGATCGAAACCGCCGACCTGATGCCCGACAGCAAACCCGGACCCGAAGCCAGCGCCGTCGCCGCCTCTGAGGCACGTCAGATTACGGCCTGCCTAGACGAATTGCCCCGCGCGCGTGCGCATTTGGTGCGCCGGGCCTATCTCGAAGGCGACAGCTATGCGGACCTTGCGCAAGCGACGGGGATTAACCTGAACACCATTCGCACATGGCTGCGCCGCAGCCTGATGGCCCTGCGGGAGTGTTTGAGCAGATGAGCGATCAGACCCTCCCCCCCGATGGCCCTGAAGAGGACGAAGACCGCGTTCTGGCTGCAGAATACGCGCTGGGATTGCTTACCGACAAGGAACGCGCCCTGTTCGAAGCACAGCTTGAAACGGATGCCGGCCTGCGCGCCGAAGTCGTTGCATGGGATGAACACTTCGCGACCGTCATCATGGACGAGGTCGAAGAGGTGGCCCCGTCACCGCAGGTCACCAAGCGTTTGCAGGCGATTCTATTCAAACGCGAGAAACAATCATTTTGGCAGCACATCTGGCCTTATGGCTTGGGCGGTTTGGCGGCTGCGCTGGTCCTTTGGCTGGCAATCAACACGGGGATCATTAACCCGGAAGAACAGGCCTTGCGCTCTGACCTAGTTGCCGAACTGGCCCCAACTGCTGACGGGGAAGGCCTTGTTATCCGCGCCAATGTGGACACAGAACGCGGAGCCGTTCAGGTAGTCCTCTCCGCGGGCACTCCACCAGAGGATCGCGTGTTCGAGCTTTGGCTGATCGCAGGCGACTCAGCGCCCGTGTCGCTCGGCCTGCTGGATGAGAGCGAAAGTACGATCATCGACCTGCCGCCGGACGTGCTGGCCGTGCTGCCCGGTGCGCTGCTTGCGATTTCGGATGAACCTCCCGGGGGGTCGCCGACAGGTGCGCCCACAGGTGCAGTGCGCGCTGCTGGCTCGCTCTCGTCCTCGTGATCGACTTGTGATCGCCCATCTGAAACGCAGGTGATGTGACGCCCGTGTCTACGTCCGACCCGCCGGAAAGCCGGTGGGAAAAACTGGAGGACGATATGACACTCAAGACTATGATCACCGCCGCTGTGGCAGCTACCGTTTTGACCGGCGCAGCCTTTGCCGAAAGCCATGCTGGCACCGACAATCCGATGGTGGGCGGCGCTGCGATGTTCCCAGACATGAACATCGTCGAAAATGCCGTGAATTCCGCCGATCACACCACTCTTGTCGCCGCAGTCAAGGCCGCGGGCCTAGTTGACACCCTGATGGGCGACGGCCCGTTCACCGTGTTTGCGCCGACCAATGCGGCCTTTGACATGATTTCAGACGAGTCACTGAATGCATTGCTTCAGCCCAAGGCCAAGGCGCAGTTGACGCAAATCCTGACCTGCCATGTGGTTGCTGCCAACGCGATGTCAGATGCCATCGCGGGCATGATCGCGGATGATGGCGGAATGCACCCGGTGGAAACCGTGGGTGGCTGCACCCTGCAGGCCAAGATGGTTGGCTCCAAGATCACCCTCACGGACGAAAACGGTCGTGAAGCCACCGTCACGATTGCCGATGTGCGGCAGTCGAACGGCGTAATTCACGTGATCGACCGGGTGCTTTTGCCGGCTCAGTAACCCTTTCAACCCCATCCTAGGGGTGAAGAGATCGCGCAAAAGTGTGTGCCCCGGTCTTGCGTGTTGGCGGGCTGGGGCACCATGTTCAATTAAGTGAAGGAGGACACGATGTTGAGACGACATTTCCTGCAGACCGCCGCTGCCGCACTGGGCCTTGGAGCTTTGGCAAAAGGATCGGGTGCAGCCGAGGGTACGTTTGAAATCACCCGCTCCAATTCCGAATGGAAAGCCATGCTGAATTCTCTGGAGTACCGCGTGATGCGTGAAGAGGGCACGGAACGTGCGTTCTCATCTCCGCTGAACGACGAGAAACGCGCTGGCATGTTCCATTGCAAAGGGTGCGATCTGGCGCTTTATGCCTCCGAGCACAAGTACGACAGCGGCACAGGTTGGCCCAGTTTCTGGCAGGCACAGGGCAAGGCCATCGGGACCAAGGCTGATCGGGCTCTGTTCATGGTGCGGACAGAATGTCATTGCCGCCGCTGCGGCAGTCATTTGGGGCATATCTTCGATGATGGTCCGCAGCCGACAGGCAAGCGGCACTGTATCAACGGTGTCAGCCTGACGTTCCGCGCCGCATAATCCGGTATCGGGTTATGCGCCTTTCGCGCCTAGCCCAAGTTGCATAAGCGTCTTGCGCACCGGCGTCAGCGTATAAAGCGCGTCCAATCCCTTGGCTCGGATGTCGCGCAGGGGTTGCGCGCTGAGCATCGAGGTCCGGTTGAGCAGCGTGATTCCCGCCACCCGCGACCGGATGTCGACGATGCGCTTCTGGTGATAGGTGTCCAGCATCTTGCGATCGCCGATGTCTTGGCCTGCCTGTCGGGCCAGATCGCGCAAGACGCTTAGGTCCTTAAGGCTCATATTCAGGCCCTGCGCCCCAATAGGCGGCACCACATGAGCTGCCTCTGCCACAAGCGCGATCCGTTCGCCGCTAAGGCGATCCGCGTGTTGGCTGATGATAGGCCAGATCGTGCGGCGTGACGCCAGCTCAAGCGGCCCGAACAGGCTGCATGACCGTGCGGTCATTGCCTCTTCGAACGCGTTGGTGCCTAGCGCCATCAGCGCTTCCGCCTTTGGGCCTTCCTCCATCCAGACGATCGCAGAAGACGGTCGTCCGTCGCGATCGGGCAGGGGAACAAAGGTAAAGGGGCCTCCGGTGCGGTGAATTTCGGTCGACACATTGCCATGCGGGATTGGATGAGTGACGGCAAAGGCAAGCGCCTTTTGGCCAAAGCGCGTGGTCTGGACGTCGATTCCCACCGCGTTACGCATGGGCGAGTTGCGCCCGTCCGCCGCAATCACCAGCTTGCAGCGCACCTTGGTACCATCGCTCAGCCCGACACGAGCTTCAGCCTCGCGCGTGAACAGCGACGTGGTGCCGACCCCGGCGCGAAATGTGACCGTTTCAAGCCCGTCCAAATGCGCCACGAATTCCCGACGCAGCAGCCAATTCGGCAAGTTCCACCCAAACGGCAGGTCCGAAATGTCGGACGCGTTGAATTCTTTGGTCACGCGCGCTGTAGGCTCTTCGCCACCGGCATCGACGATCCGCATCACCTGCAAGGGCATCGCATGGTCCGCCAGTCGCGCCCAAAGCCCGATTTCATCCAAAAACGCCTGAGCGGGCTGCAGAAACGCGGTCGTCCGCAGGTCGGCCCCTTCCGCATCGCGGTCAGTGACCGGTGGTGCAGGATCAAGGCAAAGAACCGAATAGCCATCCGAACCAAAGGCTGCCGCGGCTGCCAATCCGGCGATTCCGCCACCTGATACAACGATGTCGTAAGTCATGGCGTGGCCTTTCGGTTTGGGTGTCGGTTCTCTTATACGCAGGGCGTGTCCGATGTGCGATGCGTCAGGGCGCTATTTTCCAACGGTGATCAGGATCAACAGAGCCATCACCACAGGCACCATCGCTAGTGCGGTCATGGTCAATGCAACAACACCCCATGTCTTAACCGCAAGCACCAGAAGGGTCAGCAGCGCGACAAGGAGGTAGTAAATCGTGTCCGGTCCACCTTCCTTAAGATCGCGGGCGATCCAGCCGAACACCGGAATGGAATAGAATGGGCTGCGGCTCTGCGCGAGTGTTGGTTCGGAAACGGACATGTGAGATCCCTCTTTTGTGTTTGTCAGAGAGATAGGCAGCCGAAATCGCTTGAAAACTGCCAAATTGCCGCAATGCAGCAGGAACGGGTCAGGTCAGCCGGGCAAGAAATTCGGTAAGGTCAGATGCGTGGTGGTGGATATGGTCGGCCGCTACCGCGTCCGGGGCCACATGGACCGTGCGCATGCCCATCGCGTGCGGAGCGGCCAAGTTGCGTGGATCATCCTCAAACATCGCAGCGCTTCGTGTGTCAGTGCCATCGCGGCCAAACACTTTTTCGAACGCGCTGCGCTCTGGTTTGGGGTGATAATCGGCGTGCTCAACGCCATAGACCGCGTCGAAAATCCCATCAAGACCGCGCGCTTTCAGCACGTTGCGGGCATACGGTTCCGACCCGTTTGTGTAGACGATCTTTCGCCCCGGCAGATCGCGGATTAGCGATGCCAGATATGGGTCTTCAGACAGGACGGTGAAGTCGATGTCATGCACTTCGTGTAGGTACGGGGTTGGGTCAACATCATGTTCGCGCATCAACCCGGCCAGGGTGGTCCCGTAGGTTTTCCAGTATTGGACGCGCAGTGTATTCGCCCGCTCCTTTTCGACGCCCAGCGACTCCATGACAAACTTCGTCATCCGCACTTCGATCTGATCGAACAGGCGCACGGCAGGTGAATACAAGGTGTTGTCGAGATCGAACACCCAATGGCGGACATGTGTGAAAGCGGATTTTACCATACCCCGCAAACTAGGTGTCCCAACTGGGCGCGGCAATGGCTGAACTTGCGTCTTTTGATGAACCAGCGCTATCGTGCTGGAACTTGGATAGGGATCACGCAGTATGAAAGATGTGAAGCCTCCTCAGAAGGACGCGTATTCGTCGATCCTCGAGGCGATTGATGTGGGTGTTTACCGGCCGGGAGACCGGTTGGTGGAAAGTGATTTGGCTGAACGGTTTGGCATGTCACGGACACCAATACGCGAGGCGTTGCAGCGGCTTGAAACGCAATCACTGCTGACGCGGGACGGGCGATCGCTGATCGTGGCCTCGCTTGACCATAACCAAATGGCCGAGCTTTACGTGGTCCGCACCGAACTTGAGGGGTTGGCCGCGCGCCTTGCTGCCCGGCATGCCACCGAAGAAGAGGTGCAAGTGCTTCAGGACATGGTGGATGACGACCGTGCTTTGTTAAATGACCCATCCGCCCTCGCGCGGGCGAACCGTCGGTTTCACAAGCAGATCCACCTAGCCTCGCACAACCGCTTTCTTGTGCAGCAGCTTGATCTTGTGCATCGCTCGATGGCGTTGATGGCAACCACATCTTTGGCGGCGCAGGGACGGGGAGAGATCGCCTTGGCCGAACATCAGGCGATTGTTGATGCCATCACCCAGCGCAACGAAGATGCGGCGTACAAAGCGTTGCGCGATCATATTTCGGTTGCCTTTGTCACACGATTGAAGCTCGACTCGATGGCCAAAGATCAGGTCTAATCAGCGGATCGTTTCGTGGATGTCACCGCCGGGCACGTCCGGTTCTGATCGGCCATGCTCAGTCTTGTCCCAGTAGAAGGGTTTGAAGACCAGTTCGGACCACGCTTTGTAGACTGCAAAAACGCCGAGCGGAAAATAGAAGAACATCATTGGCACCCATTGCATAAGGCCTTCATGCTGGGTGCGGGCGACCGCTACGAACCCGGTAAGCAAGGACACCAGTTCCGCTAAAATAAAAAGGGCCAGAAGGCCCTTTACCCAATCTGCCGGGATCACCTCGAACAAGGGGGTCGTGACCCCTACAAAAACCAGCCAGAATGACCAAAGCGCGGGGGCCAAGGTGAATTGCAGGATGGTGGTTAAGAAAAACACCTGAAACCCCAGAAATTTGCGCGCGCCGATCTCTCGCAAAAGCAGGAAAGGGCGGCGCATGTGGACAAGATACGTGATGATGTATCCCTTGAGCCAGCGGGACCGTTGCCGAACCCAAGGAACGATACGATTGTTCGCCTCTTCCCGCGTAACCGTGGGGATGAGGATGGTGCGATAACCGAAACGATAAAGGCGGATACCAAGGTCCGCATCTTCGGTCACGTTGTGTGCGTCCCATCCACCAACATGTTTTAGCGCGGCCCGTTTCAGGAAAACCGTCGTGCCACCAAGCGGTATCGGCAGGCCCAGCCGCGCCGCGCCCGCCAGAACGATGCGGAACCAAATGGCGTATTCAATGGTAAAACACCGCGCAAGTGCGTTGGATTTTGTGTTGTAGAAATCCAAAATGCCCTGAACGCAGGCCACCTCGGACGGCGCTTGATGGAAAGCCTCGACCACCCGCTCGATCTGGTCGATGGCCGGAGCATCCTCGGCATCCAGCACGCCGATTATATCGCCGCGCGTGTGAGCCAATGCATAGTTCAGCGCGCGGGGTTTGGTGGTGAGCTGCCCATCCGGCACGCTCACGACGCGCATCCATGGGGGTAGCGATACTTCGTTTATCATTTGGCGGGTCTTGTTGTCTTTGGCTTCCAGAACCAAGACCACGTCCAGAAGCGATTTCGGGTAGGTCAGACGCGACAGCCGCAGAACCAGCGCGTTGGCAATAGCCGCTTCGCGGAACAGGGGAACAATCAGGCTCACCACTGGTTTCTCGGCAAGGGGCACATCGATTGGGCGATCAGGAGGCTTTTTGTACCCGGCCAAGAATACTGCGATTTTGAACACCAGCGTTGCGATCAGGTTGATCACGGCGACGGCGGTGATCCCCGCGAAAAAGACGTTTGGGAACAGATAGATCAAGGCCAGACTTATGCCGAAAAACAATGACGCTAGTAGACCGCGTGACAGGCTGAGCTTGTTGATGTCCCGGCAACTGTAGTCATCCGGAACCAGCCTTTCCGCGCGATCGGCAAGGTAGTCGCAATGGCGGTCTTCGACGATCCGCAGCAAATCCTCTTCGGCGACATCGGCAAACAGAACCGGCCCGATAAGTTGCTCCATGATGTCACGCAATTGCGTGCGATCTCGATCAGGCAGGGTGCCGACAAGGATCGCGTCGCCAACCCGGCCCCAAGGCAGAACCCGGTACTCAAGACAGAATTCCGGAGGAAGCAGCCCGTCCAGTTCTGGATCGGGTGGATAGGTGCCGGGGTTAAGTCGACGATGCTGCCCAGAAATCTGACGGGCCTGATGCAACACCTGAATTGTGTCCACATCGCGCGCTGCAATCGTCGCATTGCCAGACGAGCGATGCGCTGGTGTCAGCACAAATGGTGTCTCAAACCGTGATACTGATCTTCCGAACATATGCCCCCCGGACTGATCCGGGAGTCAGATAATCTGCAAACGGTTAAGCGGTGGTTAATGCCCGCTTAGGCGCTGACAGTCTTCCGAGCAGCTATCGAGGCGGCGAAGCGTTCGAACAGGTAGAAGCTGTCCTGTGGGCCGGGGCTTGCCTCGGGGTGTTGCTGAACCGAGAACACTGGCCGGTCGGCCATGCGGATGCCGCAGTTCGAACCGTCAAAAAGCGACACATGCGTTTCCAGAACACCCGTAGGCAGGGTTTGGCTGTCCACTGCGAAGCCATGGTTCATAGACGTGATCTCGACTTTGCCAGTCTCTGTGTCTTTCACCGGGTGGTTTGCGCCGTGGTGGCCGTGGTTCATCTTGACCGTCTTCGCGCCAAGCGCGAGTGCAAGCATCTGGTGGCCAAGGCAAATGCCGAACATCGGCAAATCGGTCTCGTTTAGTATTTTTTGGATCATCGGCACGGCATAGACGCCGGTCGCAGCCGGATCACCCGGACCGTTCGACAGGAACACACCATCGGGCTTGTGCGCCAGCACATCTTGCGCAGTTGCTGTTGCCGGAAGCACGGTTACGTCGCAGCCCGCGCTTGCAAGACAACGCAGGATGTTGCGCTTTGCGCCATAATCAATGGCGACCACCTTGTGCTTGGGGTCGGTCTGGCGGGTGTAGCCTTCGGGCCAAGCCCACCGCATTTCGTCCCAGCGGTATGATTGTGCGCAAGTGACGTCTTTGGCCAAGTCCAGCCCTTCAAGACCGGGGAACGCGCGTGCCTTTTCAACCAAGGCCGCGATGTCGAACTTACCTTCAGGATTGTGCTCCAATGCCACATGCGGCGCACCAAGTTGCCGGATTGCGCGAGTCAGGCGGCGGGTGTCGATGCCGCCGATGGCAATCCGCCCCCGGGCCGCAAGCCACTCACTCAGTTCCTGCACAGCGCGCCAGTTCGAGCTTTGCGTCGGCATCCACTTGACGACCATACCTTCCGCCACTGGATCGCCGGTTTCATCGTCATCCGGGTTCACACCCACATTGCCGATATGCGGGAAGGTGAAGGTCACGATCTGGCCCGCGTAAGATGGGTCGGTCATGATTTCCTGATAGCCGGTCATCGCGGTGTTGAAGCACAGTTCCGCTACCGATGTGCCGATTGCGCCAAAGCCCTGACCGTAGAAAACAGTGCCATCCGCAAGGGCAAGGCAGGCGGTCGGTGTGTCATTCATAGGCTGGGACATGGCGCGACTCCGCAAGGGTAAAATCTCGCGGAACCTAAGGCTGCACCGCTCTGTGGTCAAGGGAGCAGGAAAAATGTGATATATATACTTTTCAATGACTTAGCGTGCGGCGTCAGCGCTTGCGTCTAAAGGGGTCCTCGCTTAATGTGCGCGCTCGTTTAACCTTGGGATAGGAACTCATGGACCTTCGCACCCGGCTCAATACGTCTGTCAAGCAGGCGATGCGCGACAAGGACAGTGCACGGCTTTCGACCCTTCGTCTGATCAATGCCGCGATCAAGGATCGCGACATCGCAGCGCGCGGGGATGGCAACGAAGATGGGGTGGGGGACGACGAAGTCCTTGGCATCCTTGGTAAAATGGTCAAACAGCGCAGGGACACCGCCAAGACCTACGAAGAGGGTGGGCGACTTGATCTCGCGGAACGCGAATTGTCCGAGATTGGCGTGATCGAAGAATTCCTACCGCGCAAGCTTTCAGATGATGAAGTGAAAAACGCTGTGGATGCCGCGGTGTCTGAGACCGGCGCTTCGTCGATCCGCGACATGGGGCGTGTCATGGGCGCGCTCAAGTCGAAATACACGGGCCAGATGGATTTCGGCGCGGTCGGCGGCATGGTGAAAGATCGCCTCTCGGCTCTTTGAACAGGTGCGTTTCCGTCAACGGAAACGCGGAACTGCGTTGACGCAGTGCCTTGCCATGTCACAGCCTGAAATCATCCCTGATCGTTTCAAGCGTGTCGGTGTCGTCAATTCGGTAGGATTGCACAAACCGCGTCTTGTATCCCACGCGGCCCCGACGCGCGCCAAAATTCTCGCCATGGTTCAGCATGTAAAGCACTGAAGGGCGCGACAGTGGGTGCAGCGATTGCCCTGCAAGTGCTGCGAGATACGGAAACATCCGATGTTCGTGCTGGGTCATCTCGGTCAGAAATGTGGTCGTCTCTGGCACGGATGGATCATGATAAAGCGCCGCGCAGCTGCCACAGAGCTTCCAGAACGGCTTGCGCATCGGTGCTGACAAACTGCGCATGTCAGCAAGGCCTATATCGCCGGTGGACACGTCCATCACGTACCCCGATTGCACAAGGTATCCGCCGTGCTCTTGCTGCTTAAGCATCTCGCGCACGGTGCCTTGTCGCAGCAGATCATCCGCATCAAAAGACATCACATACCCCGGCGCATCCGCCAAATCGGAAAGCGCTTCACCCAGAACGCGCAGCTTGCGCCACTTGTCGTTACCGGGTGTTGGGTCGGTGAAGGGCAGGTAGGTGATGCGCGGGTCATCCGGCAGGTCGGGCCGGGATTGGCAACAGACCGCAGCGCGCCAGTTAGCGCTGTCTTGCGCAACAAACCCATCCAGAGTTGTCCTGAGCCGCGCCGCCACCGCATCCCAATCACCAACTTGATCGGGGCCGACCATTGGCAATAGGAACGTCACCTGTTGGGCCTTCTCTTGGTGCAGGCCCTTCGCACGAACCGCAAGCGCCGCGCGTTCAGAGGCGACCATGTCCGCCGTGGGATTGATCCGTCCGAACAGGGTGCTGCGCAGTAAATGCCGCGCACGGGTAAGTTTCGGGACGGCGGGAACCTGTGCCATGAAGCCTCGTGTCAGGGGGTGGCGATGCGCCGAACCTTCTCACTCAGCTCTGCGTATAGCTCTTTGCGTTCGTCTTCGCTCAGAAACGCGCCGATCTCAACCTCTCTTCCGGCACCCGACAGCGTGACGTAATGCGGCACCGGCCCACCTTTCTGGTGCATGTTCACTTGCGTCCAGTACGGGTTGCAGTGCCATTCCTGCGGCGCACTTTTGGGTGTCTGCCGCGTCAGGTGCAGATCCTCAGGCGTCAGGGTCAGCACTTCCATGATCTGCAAATCCCGTTCGTTCCGTCGCAGCGCGTACCACATCGCCCCCAGCGCCATGAGCATGAAGGGCAGGATACCCCACAGCAGCACCGTCCCGATCAGCCCATAAAGCGGGATCGTCGACAGGGCGAAGATGCCAAGGATGGTGGCGGCAAACCCATGGGCAGGCAGCGATTGGTGCGGCCAGAGGCGAAGCTCAGTGGTCTCGTGAGAGTCGTCGGTCCATGTATACGGCATGGCGTTTCAATACCCGGTCATAAGAAGATCGCAAGCGCGGATGATTTCGTCGCGCTGATGCGCGGCTGAGCCGATATATGTGCCAAGCTCTTTCTTCGTCAAAGTGGCGATTTCCGTGCTTTGCAGTCTAAGCGTAACATCACCAAGAAAGAGTTTGGGGGACAGGTGTTTCAACGGCGGTTCCGGCCAGTTCTCGGGCACCAATCGCGCGACAACGCGGGTGGCGAGGCTTTCGAACGTGTCGCTTTGCAGGACAAGGACATGGATGTCGTTTGAGGTTCGATACACATCAAATTGACGCGCCATACCTACCACTTCCGATAGGCGTCGAGTGGCAGTCCGTCCTGCTCGACCCGCCGATTGTAAGCCTCAATTGCGTGCCGGTTCTCATCCGCCCAACGCGCGGCTTCGGCTTTCCGAACTTCGCCTTCGATCCCCGCTTCGGCTGCGCGGGACAGGTTCACGCCTGCATCCTTGGCACGGGCGATGAGGTCGGCGTCTAGGCTGAGACTGGTGGATTTGCGTGGCATAGACAGGCTCCTGTGTTCCGAACGCTACCGTAAAACCTACCCGCAAACAACGGTAGGTTTAATAGCAAAAGGCCCCGGCATTTCCACCGGGGCCTTTCGTTTCCACTCAAACACAGATTAGTGCGCGTGTGTCTTTTCCCAGTCTTCCCGCTTCGGCAGCTGCTCGAACGTGTGCTCGGGCGGCGGGGAGGGCAGGGTCCATTCCAGCGTGTCTGCGTATTCATTCCACGGGTTCTTCGCAGTCTCGGTACGGCCTTTTGCAAGGCTCCATGCGATCACACCGATGAAGAACAGGAACGATGCGAAGGACAAGAAAGCGCCCCAGCTCGAGATGTAGTTCCAGTATGCGAACGCTTCGGGGTAGTCGATGTAACGACGCGGCATACCCTGACGGCCCAAGAAGTGCTGTGGGAAGAACGTGATGTTCGTGCCGATGAAGAACGTCCAGAAGTGCAGCTTGCCAGCCCATTCCGGGTACATCTTGCCCGTCATCTTGGGGAAGTAGAAGTAGATCCCCGCAAAGATACCGAACACTGCACCAAGGCTCATCACGTAGTGGAAGTGTGCAACAACGTAGTAGGTGTCGTGATACGCACGGTCCACAGCGGCTTGGCTCAGAACGATCCCGGTCACACCACCAACGGTGAACAGGAACAAGAAGCCAAACGCCCAAAGCATCGGTGTCTTGAACTCGATCGAGCCGCCCCACATCGTGGCGATCCACGAGAAGATCTTGACCCCGGTCGGAACCGCGATGACCATCGTGGCTAGCATGAAGTAGGACTGCTGAGTCAGCGACATACCCACGGTGTACATGTGGTGCGCCCATACGACAAAGCCCAGGGCGCCGATCGCGATGATCGCCCAGACCATCGGCAGGTAGCCAAAGACGGGCTTGCGGCTGAACGTGGCGATGACGTGGCTGATGATGCCGAACGCCGGCAGGATAACGATATACACTTCCGGGTGGCCAAAGAACCACAGGATGTGCTGGTAAAGAACCGGATCACCACCGCCTGCGGGGTCAAAGAAGGTCGTGCCGAAGTTACGGTCTGTGAGCAACATGGTGATCGCGCCCGCCAAAACCGGCAGCGCCAGAAGGATCAGCCAAGCGGTGACAAAGATCGACCAAGCAAACAGCGGTACCTTAAAGAGCGACATGCCCGGAGCGCGCATGTTCAGGAACGTGGTGATCACGTTGATCGCACCAAGGATCGACGAGGCACCCGAGACGTGGACCGCAAAGATCGCGAGGTCCATCGACATGCCACCCTCATTTGTCGATAGCGGTGGGTACAGAACCCAGCCCACACCAGAGCCAAGCTGGCCGTTACCGCCCGGTGCAAAGACCGAACAGATCGCCAAGGTCGTACCGGCCACGAAAAGCCAGAAGGACAAGTTGTTCAGACGCGGAAACGCCATGTCCGGCGCACCAATCTGCAACGGCATGAAGTAGTTGCCAAAACCGCCGAAAAGCGCCGGGATAACCACGAAGAACATCATCAAGATGCCGTGTCCGGTGATCAAAACGTTCCAAAGATGGCCGTTCGGGGTACATTCGCCAACCGCTGCTGCGGTCAGGCGGGCGCCTTCCATACACATGTATTGAACACCGGGGTTCATAAGCTCCATGCGCATGTAAACGGTAAAGGCCACCGAGATGAAGCCCGCGAGGCCCGCAACGATCAGGTAGAGAATCCCGATATCTTTGTGGTTCGTGGACATGAACCAGCGGGTGAAAAAGCCGCGCTGGTCTTCGTGTTCGTGGCCGTGAATGGCGGCGTCTGCCATATCTGCCTCCTGCTGGTTCCCAATAAAAAGGCGCAGGGATTCTCCGAGCGCCGTTTGTTCCATTGTCGTTTTAGAATGTGAGGCCAGCGGCGGCAACGGACGTATTTGACGCAGATCAAACTTTATTGTCGCACTTTGGTCGGAGTTCTGAGCGCACGAAATGTCTGCCAACTAGAGCCAAGGCGCTGATTTCAATACGTTGTTCCTTAAAAAGAAAAACCCCGGACGCAAACTTACGTCCGGGATTGTGTTTGATTAAGGATACGGATCAGCCGACCAACCCACCGTCATCGCGAGTCACCGTGACAACTGCAGAGCGGGGCAGATTGCCTTCGCCATCCGGCCAGTTGCTGCCCGGGTGCTGGATACCGACGAACATAGTGCGGCGGTCGGTTGACCATGTCAGTCCAGTGACCTCACAGCCATTCGGGCCGGTCAAGAACCGTTCGATGCGACCAGTGACCGGATCACCAGCCAGCATCTGGTTGTTGCCCATTCCGGCAAAGTCGCCTTCGTTGTCATCATCGCCATCGGTTTGGATCCAAATCAAACCGGTGGAGTCGATCTGCATCCCATCCGGCGAATTGAACAGGTTGCCTGCGTTGATGTTCGCAGAACCAGCGTTCGGTCCTTCCGTGTGAACGGTCGGGTTTCCAGCCATCACATACAGATCCCACGAAAAGCCGTCTGCACCATGATCGCCGCCTTCCGGACGCCAGCGCACGATCTGACCGTAGCGGTTGGTCTCACGCGGGTTGACAGCATTTGTGGTCATCGGGTCACCGCCCGCATTGGTCCGCACCGTGCCATTATCGTTCAACACACCGCGTCGCGAGTTGTTGGTCAGGCAGCAATAAGCTTCGGACGCGTTCGGATGCACAGCGATCCATTCGGGACGGTCCATCGTGGTGGCACCGACCTTGGACGCTGCCATGCGGGTGAAGACAGCGATATGCGCCGCATCCATACCTGTTGTTGCGGGGGTCAGCGGAACCCAGCGACCGGACATGTCGTCTTCGAACACCGCAACCGACAGCGTGCCGTCGACCAGCAGGGTCGAGGTGTCGCCGCCCGGCACATACACGTCATTGCTGACCCAACGATACATGAACTCACCGCGTTCATCGTCGCCCATGTAGACCACAACGCGGCCATCGGCGGCGATGCCATAGGCGGCGTTTTCATGTTTGAAGCGGCCCAGAGCGGTGTGCTTGATCGGGGTCATATCCGGGTTGGCCGGGTCGATTTCTACGATGTAACCCGCGCGATGCGGCTCGTTCGGGTTAGTTGCGATGTCAAAACGCGCGTCAAAGCCGTGGTAGTTATAACGACCCGCATCAACCTCTGTGCGCACGCCGTAGCGGCGGAACCCATCCATCACCATGGAATCGGCCGCAACTTCGGAAGCAGCACCGAAATAGCCGTTGAAATTTTCTTCGCACGTCAGGTACGTGCCCCACGGTGTCCGGCCAGACCCGCAGTTGTTGAACGTGCCCAGCGATGCCATGCCGGTCGGATCGGCTTCGGTCTTGAGCAGATCATGACCGGCCGCCGGACCAGAAAAGGTCATCGGTGTATTGTGGTGGATGCGGCGGTTATAGGGGCTGTCGACAACGACATTCCAACCGTCATCGCCCTGCGCCAGTTCCATTACAGTCACACCCTGCAGATGCTGAAGGATGCGCACGTCATCAAGGCTGCCCGGCAGACCGTCTTCGCGGTGCGGCAGGTTGGTCTTGTTGTTGGTGTATTCGCTGTTCACAACAAGGATTTCGCGCCCGTCAACGTTGAACAGTTCCATGCCATCCGTGTTTTCGCCCATCACGCGGTCTGCGAATTCGACGGAAACGCCGGCGGCGGAATCATACGCGCCGTCCGCATCCGAAAAGAGCGGATCACCCCAACGCACCAGCGTTTTCCAGCTGTAGCCCTCGGGAACATGAATGGTGCCGTCAGTCTGTGCCGCGATTGGCGTGAACGGAAAGCGCGATGCAGGCTGCGCCATTGCGGTTGTGCCCTTGAGCATCCCTGCGCCCATGACAGCGGCACCCGAGCCGAATGCAAGCACACCGCCAAGGAAGCCACGGCGAGAAATCGCGCGGTCGACCACTTTGTCGAAATCATTGCCTTCGGGGCGCGGGTCGTTCAGTTCGTCCCATTCGTCTGCAGAAAGGTCGTGAATATCTTTGGGTGTCATGATCCATGTCCGATGATGATTGACTGAAGCCGGTAAACGGCGCCTTGCGCCGCACCGGTTGCAGGCAATTCACCGGATTCGGGTATCAGTTCCGTGACAGGTTCGTGTCAGTTCTGCTGCATCGCCAAAAACACCGTCAAAGCTTTGCCGCAGCGCAACATCGACATCGTCCATCGTCACGGGCAACCCCAGATCCACCAGCGATGTCACCCCGTATTGCGTGATCCCGCAGGGCACAATGCCATCAAAGTGGCTCAGGTCCGGTTCCACATTGATCGAGATACCATGAAAGCTCACCCATTTGCGCAGACGGATGCCGATGGCCGCGATCTTGTCTTCGGCGATTTTACCATCTGGTAAAAGTTTCTTGTCCGGCCGTTCGATCCATACCCCGACACGGCCATCACGGATGTGGCCGGTCAACCCAAATTCGCCCAAGGTCGCAATCACCCAGCGTTCGAGGTCTTGTACGAAACAACGGACATCCCGCCCGCGCTTTCCGACGTCAAGCATGACATACACCACCCGCTGACCGGGTCCGTGATACGTATACTGACCGCCGCGTTTGCTGGGGAAAACCGGGAACCGGTCGGGGTCTTTCAGGTCTTCGACCTTTGCACTGGTCCCGGCGGTGTAGAGAGGCGGATGCTCGACGAGCCAAACCAACTCCTCCGCAGACCCCTCGGCAATCGCGGCCGCCCGCGTCTCCATAAAATCCACGGCTTCGTCGTAACCTGTCAACCCGTCAGTGATGCGCCATTCAACCATAATTCGTCAGGGCAAAAGCCCAGCCTCTTTCAGTTTGGGAAGGTTCGCGCGGCTGACGGGAACGTCGATGCCGGTTTTCATATGCAATACCGCACGGTCTCCTAGGCGGCTGGCTTTGGCAACCTGATCGAAAGCGGCCCAGTGCGACCGGTGCACCTGGGCGCCGGTTGTATGTCCCACTTCGCGTATGGCGTCAGCAAGGCGCATCAAAAGCATTTCGTCTCCAAGGGTAGTTTGCACCCTGACATAATGGTCCTCCACCGACAGCGCCACCAGTGGCCCGCGTTTGTCAAAAGGCAGGCGGTCAAGAAGGGGCGGTGTCTGGACTGTCGTCTCAACCGGAGCGGGATGTTGGCGAAGGTTGCGGTTGAACATGTCGATCACCGCCATAACGATGACCGAAATCGCGACGGTTGTAGCAACAAATGTCGGATAGTTCGTAAAACTGGGTAAGACACCAAAGACCGGGATATTCAATGCTGTGACAATTGCTGTCATCGCAATGCCTGTCAGGATTCCAGCAAGCAAAACAAGTGGGATGCGATGCTTTGGTGCAGTGGTGCGCGCAAGGATCGCGTAGCTGATCAGGTAGCCGCCGACATAACCCGAAACCACCAAGACCCCCCAATAGGCGGCGCGTTCCGGCAGGGACAGCGACTGAATCGTCCCAAACGGTCCCACCAATGCAAGAACCGCCGTAACGCCGGCAAGGGCTGTAATGGTCAACGGGTTCAGCAAATGCCGCCGCCATTCACGAAGCGCGAGTTGCAAAGCCGTGGATTTCACGAACGCATCCCTGTCACTGGCGCATCTCCTCTGGCTCGGTCGGTTTGCATGCGGTGTTAGGTGCCGCATCACATCCAAAACGACAAGAGGACGACATGACGCTAGACCCATTCCTGACCGCATCGCAACATCTGCAAGTGCACATGGTCTCTGCCATCCTTGGCCTGACACTTGGTCCCGTTGTTCTTTACAGGCACCGACGGGACAGGGTGCACAAAATCCTGGGCTATGTCTGGGTCGTGGCCATGGCGTCACTGGCGCTGTCGTCGTTCTGGATCGAAGCGTTCTGGAGCCCGTTCTACTTTGGCCCGTTGCACGGGTTCGCAGTGCTGACGCTTGTATCGCTCTGGATGGGGGTGCGGCATGCGGTAAACCGTGATTTCGAGGCGCATCAGGCGGTCTTTCGCAGTCTCTATTCCAATGGCTTGATCATCGCAGGTGCGTTTACGTTCTTGCCCGGACGGTCGATCAACCGGATGATATTTGGCGATCTACCCGAGATGGGCTGGGCCGTAATCGCGGTTGTCCTGACCATCGTTGTGGTGCGTGCGTTGGGGCCGCGGGTCGGGGTCTGGCAGCGAACCTCGCAATAGTGCGAAATTTGTCCTTGCCCCCGATTGCGACCTTCGCTAATGAGCCGCCTACCATGTCAAGACAGTGCGGTCGTGGCGGAATGGTAGACGCGCAGCGTTGAGGTCGCTGTGGGGTAATACCCGTGAGAGTTCGAGTCTCTCCGACCGCACCATTTTCTGAACATCATCAATTCGCTGAAGGTTTGCAAACCAGAGTTTGCTACTTTGCAATTCGGGTGTTGAAGACACGCGCGGCCAATGGCGCACCCATGATGACCACGAAAATCCGCAACACATGGTGCGCCACAACAAAAGCAACGTCGGCACCAACGATCAGTGCAAGCACCGTCAGTTCTGCCTGACCGCCGGGGGCAAAGGCGAGCAAGGTCTCCATACCGGGGGCAAAGCCCAGTCCGTAGATTGCCTCTACGAAAATCAGTGTGAGCACGATCAGAATTCCGCAAAAGCCCAATCCGGCTGCCAGATCCTTGCGAATCTCGGCCATCGTGATCCCGGCGTATTTGGTGCCGATCGTCATGCCGATAAAGAATTGCGCGGCCCAGATCGCCTCGGCGGGGGGGCGGTTGTGCAGCCCGCCTGCCAGCGTCAGCGCGGCTGTGACGATCAGGGGGCCAAGGATCGACGCCCCGAACAGGCCCACGCGTTTTGCCAGACGCCAGCCAGCGATGGCACAGACCGCCATAAGTAACAGCTCAACGGGGGGGATGCTGACAGCAGGTGCGCCGGGTGGGTTAGACAAATCCGCGTCCCAGATGCCAATCAACAGAAAGGGAAGGGCAACCACGATCACCATCACCCGTGTCGCGTGGATCAGGCTAAGCGTGCGCACGTTGGCTCCGGCCTCTTCTCCAAAGACAATCATATCCTGCAATCCGCCGGGCATGGTGGCGTAATAGGCCGTGGCGAAATCATACCCACACAAGCGCTGAAAATAGGGCACTCCGACCGCGCCTATCACCGCAACCATGATCGGGACTAACAGAAGCGTCGGCCACATCGCAGGGAAGGTCCCCAGAACGGAGGGGGTGAGCGTTGCTCCGACAGCAACGCCCAGAACCGTCCGCATTGAATCATTAAGCAGCTTGATCCCGCGCATCTTGACCCCGGCAAGCGCGGTGGCAAGGCAGGCAAAGATCGGTCCCATCAGCCATGGCAGCGGCAGTTGCAGCAGCTTGAACAGCGCAACCCCAAGTCCGGCGATGGCAAAGGTGCGCAGAACCACAATCACGCTGACATGCCTTTGAGTCGGTATCTAAGCGAGGTTTGCAGATGCGACTCGGCGGCATCCGCTGCTTTGTCGCCGTCGCGCTGGCGCAGGGCGGTGGTCACCTCGCCATGCTGGGATACGACGATGAGGATGCGGTCAGGGTCGAGATATGTTGTCGGCCCCAGTAGGATCAGCGCGTTGTTGATCGCCTCGGCCGAAGTCAGCAGAAAACGATTACGGGCGGCACGGTAAAGCGCCTCGTGGAAATCCTGATTGATTGCAGCCCCCAAGGTGGGTGTGTTCTGCGCATCAAGGATACGGGCGTTCATGTCATCCAACGCGTCAAACTCGGCCTCGGATCCATGCTGTGCCGCCATACGGGCGGCGGTGCGTTCCAGCACGATCCGCATCTCGTAAAGTTCGACCACCTCGGTTTGGGATAGTTTTCGGATCACCGCGCCAATTCGGGGGCGGTGTTCGACAATGCCGTTGTTTTCAAGCCTCCGCAGCGCTTCGCGCACGGGGGTGCGGGACAGGTTGAGCCGTTGGGCCACGTCTTCTTCACGTAGACGATCACCGGGGGCGAAGTCGCCACTGCGCAGCGCCTCTATGAGGCTGTCATAGGCGGCTTCACCGCTGGATTTCTTGGTGGTGCTCATATTGTATCCGTTTGGATACAATCTTGATACGCAGACCCCGTCGTCTTGTCAAACTCCACGTGCAAAAGGAAAACGCGCCCCAATGGGCGCGTTTATTACAGCTTTCCCGCGTCAATCCGCTTGAGAAAGCTGGAAAGGTTGTGGCGCGAAATCATGTGTGTCCGCATGCTCCAAAGCACCAGCGTTTTGCAGTTCTTCATGTACCAGCAAAACTTTCATACCGTGCGACAGGTCAGAGCGGCCGTGGATGCCCCGGATCTTATCTCTGACATCGACGCCAAGTGTCACTGCGTTGAAATTCGTGACGTAGGTGCTGATCACCTCGGGCAGCGGTTCCGCAGCAAGGCTCAGGGGCGTCAGGGTCATCATCAGTGCAGCAATCAGTCGGGTCATGATCTGGTATCCGTTTGGCAGCGGTTCACCAAATCAACGATTGTCAGGCGCGAAAAGTTCCGCGCTGACGGCTTAGGGCAAAGCGCCGAGCCAAATCCATGCAGTGACAACAGACAATGCGCTGGCCATCAATACTGAAGATGCTGCAACCCGGCGGGCGCGGCCATAGATGTTGGCAAAGACATAACAATTGACACCCGGTGCCATCGCTGCGGTTAGAACCGCGCTGCGAAACGCGCTGTCGTCAAGGTCGAATGCAGTTCCGAGGGTCCAAGTGATCGACGGATGCAGGACAAGGCTGATCGCGCAGACAAAAAGGATGATCCGAATATCCCCTTCGGGGCGATAGCGGTAGAGGACGCCACCCATAGCGAACAACGCCGCAGGCAGGGCGGTGCGTACCATCATGTCCAGCGCGTCTGTAAACGGTGCGGGCAGATTCACGTTGAACAGGTTAAATACCGCACCGATGGCGATGCCGATCACCAATGCGTTGCGGAACATGGCCTTGGCTACGATCACCGGCAGGTCGCGGTTCGGTTTTCCTGCGGCGCGGGCGCGTACGAACTCCATCACTGTGATGCCTAGCCCGTAGCAAAACGGCGAATGCAGCGCGATGATGGCGTAATTGGCTGAAAGCGAGTCCGGACCGTAGGCGCGTTCTGTGATCGCGAGACCCAACAGCACCGAGTTGGCAAAGAGGCAAGTAAATCCGATAGCAACGGAATCTTCCCAATCCCGCTTGAACAGGTAGCGGGCACCAAAAAGGCCGACGATAAAACAGCTTAACGATCCGGAGTAAAAGCTGATGAGCAGCGGCAGCGAAAAGCTGTCATCAAGGTCAAGAGTCCAGATCGCCCGAAACAGAAGACAGGGGATCGCGACGTTCTGGGTAAAGGACATCAGCCCGTCGATAGAAGCTGCAGACAGCAATCCCCGCCAAGCCACGAGATAGCCGAACCCGATCACCAGAAAGACCGGCAGAATGATGTCGAGAAGCGCCTGCATCAGCCGCGCATCCGTTCGGTTCGCCCGCCGTATCGTACGGTCAGCGTCACCCCAGTGGCTGCGTGATCACCATGCCATCATAGGCCGGTGTGATGTGGTCGGGGGTTTCGGCCTCGACCGTGGCGTAGTCGAGATCGATATGCATGTTGGTCAACACGCCTTGGCGCGGTTTCGCGCGTTCCATCCATTCCAGCGATTGCGCGAGGTGCGCATGGGTTGGGTGCGGGGCGCGGCGTAGCGCGTCGAGGATCCAAACGTCTAGGTTTTGCAAGTGGTCTGTCCAGACGTCCTCGGAGATCTTGGCGACGTCCGGCAGGTAAGCCAGATCGCCAATGCGGAATCCCAGCGCGTCGATGCTGCCGTGGTTGACCTTGAACGGAGTCAGGGTGATTTCGCCACCCGCGCCTTCAATGTGCACCGGACCGTTGATGGTGTTCATGTCAAGGATCGGCGGGTAGGGGCTGTCGGCAGGCTGCACAAAGGCATAGCCAAAGCGCGAGAAAAGATCGTTCTGCGTGTCGCCATCGGCCCAGACTTGCAGCCGTTTGCGCATGTTGAATACGATCATTCGCAGGTCATCGACCCCGTGCACATGGTCGGCATGGCTGTGGGTGTAGACCACCGCGTCCAGCTCTCCGACGCCTGCGCTCAGGAGTTGGGCGCGCATGTCGGGGCTGGTGTCGATCAGCACACGGGTAATGCCGTCATCCGTGACCCGTTCGACGAGCATCGAACAGCGGCGTCGGGTGTTCTTGGGGTTCTCGGGATCGCATGCGCCCCAAAGACCACCAAGACGGGGCACCCCGCCGGATGATCCGCAGCCCAGAATGGTGAAACGCATTTCACCCATTACGCGGCTGCCTCGTATTGCGCGGCTTTCCAGAACAGGCGTTCGAAATTGGCCTCGGTCTGGGCGGCGAAATCGGCGTAGTCCATGCCGTAGATGTCAGCCCCAACGCGGGCGGTATGTGCTGTGTAGGCCGGTTCGTTGCGTTTGCCGCGATGGGGCGGCGGCGCAAGGTAGGGGCTGTCGGTTTCCACGAGCACCCTGTCCACCGGAGCAGCAGCGAAGATGTCACGCAATTCCTGGCTCTTGGGGAAGGCGGCGATGCCGGACATCGACAGGTAGAAGCCAAGGTCCAGTGCCGCGCGCGCCAGTTCTGCGGACGACGAAAAGCAATGCATCACGCAGGTATAGGGCTTGGTATTGAAGCCATCCGTTAGGATTTGGGCCATGTCGTCATCCGCCGCACGGGCATGAATGATCAGAGGCAGGCCGGTCTCCTGCGCCGCCTCGATATGCACTTTCAGAGAGGTCTTCTGAATCTCGGCGCTTTCGGCGGTGTAGTGATAGTCCAGTCCGGTCTCGCCAATGCCGACGAATTTCGGATGCTGCGCAAGCTTGACCAGTTCATCGACCGTTGTCAGCGGCTCATCAGCGGCGCTCATCGGGTGGGTGCCAGCGGCGTAGAACACTGGGGCAAACGCTTCGGCAATCGCGCGCACCTGCGGTTCAAGCCGAAGACGGGTGCAGATCGTGACCATGCGGCGCACGCCTGCATCAAGCGCGCGGGCAATGACTTCGGGGCGTTCGTCGTTGAAATCCGGGAAGTCCAGATGGCAATGGCTGTCGGTGATCTGTGGTGTCAACATGAGGCTGGTATCAGGGATGCGGGCAGGGGCGTCAAGATGTGGCTTACGACCTGGGGCAGCCATCCTGAAGGGCAAGAAAGCTGGACAGCACAAGCGATCCCGCTTCAACATTCACGGCGCGCCCGTGGCGCAGGCGTTCGCCTTGGTCTTGTGCCAGTTGCGCCCATTGCCGGGCCGCTGTGGGTGAGGGGCACAGACGTTGGAAGGTCTGCGCCTCTTGCGCTGCCGCTTCGGGATCCGGCGGTTGCCCAGTGGCGCCCGTGCGGGCAAGGCGAGTCAGGGCGCGGTCAAAAAGGCCGAGCAGTAGATCAAGTCTTTCCTCCTTGCCACGTCCAGCCGCGCTTTCGGCCAACGCGATGGCATGCGGGCGGCTGAGATCGGGCAGGGTGGAGAGAAGTTTCACCAGATCAGCGTAAAGCTTAAGCCCGTCCTGCTGCATCAGGCGGACTGCTTCGCCAACGGACCCGCCTGACAGGGCAGCCAAAGCGGCAGGGTCGGACACGGACTGGTCGATCTCGGTTGCCGCAAGCGCTTGTGCCATATCGGCTGCATTGAGCGGGGCCAGCCGCAATTCGCGGCAGCGGGACCGGATGGTGGGCAAAAGCCGCGAGGGCTGATGGCTGATCAAAAGCAGCGTTGTGCGGTCGGGTGGTTCTTCCAGCAGTTTGAGGATCGCATTGGCGGCACTTACGTTCATGTCGTCGGCGGCATCGACAATCACCACGCGGCGGCCCCCATCGGCAGAGGACAACGCAAAGAACCCCTTTAGACGTCGCACCTCGTCAACGGTTATTTGTGCCTTCAGGCGTTTCGCTTTCTCGTCGTAGGGACGGCGCAGCGCGAACAGCCCCGGTTCCGCCCCCGCCATCATGCGGCGTGATACGGGATGCTCTGGGTCGATATGCAAATCAGTCGGAGGTGGCGGTGCGCCGAACAAGCCATCGTCCTGCGTAATGGGGGTGGCTAGCAGGAACCGCGCGATCTGCCATGCAAGTGTGGCTTTGCCCACCCCGCGCGGTCCGGTGATCAGCCAGCCATGATGCAGCCGGTCGGAACTGAACGCCAGCAGAAAGTCGGCTTGCGCCGCGTCCTGACCATACAGCAGCGATGTCTCGCGCGGGTGCGGCGCACCGTCGATACGGTCTGGTTCTGGCTGTGTTGCGTCACTCATGTCAGATGCGGGCTTACCGCAGCCCAGACATCCTCTGCAACGGTCTCGGCATCCCGCGCGCCGTCAATCACGCGGAACCGGTCAGCGTATTCTTCGGCCAGCGCCAGAAATCCGGCGCGCATCGCTTCTTGCAGCGACGCGCCGAAATCCTCGAACCGTTCTTCAACCGTATTGCGTGCTTTGGCGCGGCTGAGGCCGGTTTCCGGGTCCATGTCGATCAGCAGCGTCAGGTCCGGCTCGACCCCGATCATCAGATCGTGCAGCGCGTCGACCTTGGCCCGCAAGTTCCCACGTGACAGGCCCTGATACATGCGGGTGCTGTCGGCAAAGCGGTCGCAGATCACCACCTTGCCCGCCTCAAGCGCGGGCCGGATCGTCCGTTCCAGATGGTCGCGGCGGGCAGCGGTGAAAAGCAGGATCTCGGTCTCTGCCGACCAGCGGTCAGGATCGCCCTGTAACACCAAGGCGCGTATTTCCTCGGCCCCCGGACTGCCTCCGGGTTCGCGGGTGTGGATCACATCGACGTCCTGCGCGCGCAGCCTGTCCGCCAGCGTCCGCGCCTGTGTGGATTTTCCTGACCCATCTATTCCTTCGAAACTGACGAACAGCCCGGATCGGATCACATCGTGTCCTCAGCAGGGGCTTGGATGCGGCCCAGCAGCACCTGCGACACGCTCATCATTCGGGCGACAAACCCACTGGCGGGAACCGCATTTGCCGCGAAAAGGGGAATGCGGTGTTCGGGTAGGCCCTCGGGGCTGATGATCAGCTCGGCCAGTTGCCGTCCTTCGGCGATCGGTGCTTCGATCGGACCGGTATAGACCACTTCGGCGGTGACGCCTTGACCCGGAGTATTCGGCAAGAGCAGCGTCACATCTTCCTTTGCAATCAGGCCAACTTTATCGCTGGCACCCATCCAGACGTCGGCTTCAGCGACGACGGCACCGGCACGGGTTACGGTCTTTTCCGCAAACTGTCGGAAGGCCCAGTTAACAATGGATTCCGATTCCTGCGCACGGGCTTGCGCGCTGTCGAGCCCCGTGATGGTAAAGATCACTCGGCGGTCGCCCTGCTTGGCCGATCCAACCAAGCCGTAGCCTGCTTCCTGAGTATGGCCGGTCTTCAACCCATCGGCGCCGATACCGAGTGCAAGAAGTGGATTGCGGTTGAACCGGTTGGAGGATTCCGCTTCGTCGAACAGAAACTCTTTTTCCGCGAACATTGGGTAGAACTCGGGGAAGTCCTCAATAAGATGGCGGGCCAAAAGGGTCAGGTCGCGCATGGACATCACATGCCCCGAGGCGGGCCAGCCGCTTGAGTTCTTGAAAACGGAATTGGTCATGCCAAGCTGCTGCGCACGTTGCGTCATCATGCGGGCAAATCCAGGCTCTGTCCCATCCGGTGACAAGGCTTCGGCCAACACCACACACGCGTCATTGCCGGACAGAACGATGATTCCTCGGATCAGGTCCTCGACCGAAACGCGCTCACCCTGTCGCAAAAATAGCGTCGAGCCGCCAAACGAATTGGCATGCGCCGAGACCGGCAATTCCTCGTCCAGCCGTAGACGGCCGTCGCGTACGGCTTCGAACGCAATGTAAAGTGTCATCAGCTTGGACATGGACGCGGGCGGCAGAGCTTCGTCCGCATTCTTGGCAAGAAGCACGGTCCCGGTTTTTTCATCCAGCACAAAGGCAGCTGTCGCGCGGGTGTCGAATGCCGCGACCGAAGTCGTCGACAACAGCAGCGCGATAAGTCCTGCGGAAACACTAGCGCGGTATTTGCGGATCATGGCAGCTCTCCTGTCATACCTGCGGGGTCGGGTTAGTTGGTGACGGCATAGGCGTCGGTAAATCCGGTATCCTTGATCTTGGCAAGCAATGTGCTGCGCTCTGCGCGGGTCTGTGCCGGTCCGACAAGTACCCGCCAAAAGGTCTTGCCGCTTGAAGATTGCTCAAGAACCGTCGGCATCATACCTGCCTGACGCATCGCGGTGGCGGTGTTGTTGGCGTTCTGTTCAATACTGAAAATACCGATCTGAATGAACGGTTTGTCCAGCAAAGATGTCGCAGCAGGCGCAGGTGCCGCCGCTGGGGCGGGGGCGGGTGCAGCATCAAGTGCTGCGGCTGCGGATTCGGCAATCGGGTCCAGCGTCGATTCCGCGACATCGGTCGGCGCGGCAAAGGTACCATCGCCGACAGGCGCGTCCTGCGGCGGGGCGGATGTTGCATCATCGGGCACCTCTTCGCGGCGCAGGGCAACGACATTCAATTGGGTCGGTGCACCGGCGAGGACACCAAGTGCGGCGGCGGCATCAGACGAAATTTGCAAACGTGGACCGGGTGTTTCGCGCTCTTTGCGGAACAGCGCACCGATCACGAAATTGCCGTTCGCTTCGTTGCGGATAATCACACGTTCGGGTTCCGACACATCGGGGTGCGCCGCCCAGACACCCCCCAGAGACGGGCGACCGTCCCAAAGTCCGTCCTCGCTGACTTGAAAGACTTCGGGTGCTTCGACATCACGCTCAACAAGCCGTGTAGCGCGGGTTCCTGCGGCCGATGATCCGTCCTGCGAGGCTGCGTTCGCCCCGCCCTGCAGAAACGCGGGAAGGTTCGCGCCCTCGCACCCGGCCAGCGCAAGCAGCGCCACTCCGCACATCGCGGGGGTCCGTACACTGCGCCATAGCGAAGAGTTCGTGATCGTGAAGTCCATTGCCTGCTCGCCTTCTGCTGTGCCCATTTGGGCGCATGTCCGGGCTGGTAGCCCCGCGCCACTCGTTGTTTTGCGCAAAGCTTACAGTCTTCGGTGCGTCAAGAAAAGTCTGACGGCATCGATGTGTAGATTTTCCCGAAACCGCGGCTTTTAGAATCGCATTTGTACCGCTATGTCACCAGCCACCGGAGGTTTGGCAGAGTGGTCGAATGCGGCGGTCTTGAAAACCGTTGGGCGTGAGAGCGTCCCCAGGGTTCGAATCCCTGAGCCTCCGCCAAAATCCAATTAAAACGTTGATTTAAAAATATTTTTATAAGGGCTTGAGCTGTCTCAACCTTGAATTTTGCTGTTAAGCGGTTCTTCGGGGACGCTGGTTGATCGATAGGATATTGCAGCGTCTGCGCTGACGAATTCACTGAACGTGCTTCTTTCTCGCTCAGTATGTGTTTGAGTTGATTGAATTTGTGCACCTCTTGATAATGATTCCTCGTCCCGATTGAGGGTATCACGAGATACATAACCAAGGTGAGGCTCTCAACGGTATAAGGCTACCGGTTCGTATCGGTCTAACTGGGGCAAATCACGCAAAATTCCTGTTTCAGGTGACTTGCGAACTTTGGCGATGCGTGGCGGTTTGAAACGGTAAGAATCCGGAGCGGCCTTTGTCAGAGTCCAATCATATTGCCTTTCTTGGAACGTCGCGTTCCGGTTTGGGGCACTTGCGACGCATTGCCAATATCGCGGGTCAGGTGGCCCGTCGCCACCCAAATGCAAGGCTGAGCCTGCTCAGCAATGCCGAACCGGCAGCTCTGAGCCGGACTGAGCTCAGGTGCTTTTCACAGATTATCGTGTGTGAGAAGCAAGACATGAGCGCAGTTCTGGCGAAAACAGGAGTCACTTTGGCGGTTGCCGACACAATGACCCTGCCGGGTATTGGCATTTATCGCGGGCTGTCTGCGCTGATCTTGCGCGAAACGCCGCCAGACCGGTTGGAGCGATTTCGGCGCGATGACGGCCGTGCGTGGGACTGTGTGATCATACCAAACACCGCTGCGCATTGGATGCCACCTCTTGGGCCGGATTTCGCCCAACGGGTTGAACCTGCGGGATGGATCCTACGTCCCACAGGCGCGCGAAGGATTGAGGAGTCGAGCACAGGTATTGTGCTTGCTACGGGCGGGGGCGGCACAGTGGAGACGCGGGCGGAGCTTTACCCGCTTTTGTCCGAACTTCTGTCAAAGACAAAGGCGCGTTGCCGCACAGGGTTTCGTATCCGGCAGGCGCTGGGGCCACGGGCGGGCGGAGAGGCGCTTGAGTGTGTCGACGGCGTCTTCGATCCTGGGGCGAGTCTGAATGCGGTGTTTCGCCGTGCTGATCTGGTGATTTCGACGGCGGGTTATAACTCGGTTCTGGAATTGGCGAGCACGGACACACCGGCGCTGATAGTGCCAATCCCGCGCAGCCTTGATGATCAGGCGGCACGGGTACGGCTTTGGGGGCCTCGGCTTGGGTTCGGTTTGCTGCCGGATCGTATCGATGCGACGGCTGATTGGCTGGCTGATCAGCTGAACAGGCCGCGCAGGCGTCCGCCCGTGGATCTGGGGCCTGATGGGGCAGGGAGGGCTGCAGAAATTCTGCTGGATATGATGTGCCCGGTTTCCTGAAACGCTATACAGATGCCGCCCAAGCGGCAGAGGCGTTGCGGCGGACCCGTATTCTGCGTGCGCAATCGGTGAGAACACCCGCCGCCACACCCGGCCCGACAGTTGCGGAGTTGGACTTTGACAATATTGACGGAAGTACCGGGCATGACCTGATCGGTTACGATTTGCGCCCGCTTTTGCAATCGGTTGCCGCGCTTCATCGAGCCAGTGTGCCAGGCCTCGCGTCCTACGATCCGCTGTTGCGCATCCGCCCGCGACTTGCGCTGACGGAAGTTCCCATTTTGCGTGAGATCGCCGATGGCCCCGCCCCACATGGAAATGCCGTGCTGCATGGCGACCTGCATGTGGGACAATTCATCGTCACGCCCGACAGTGCGGTCTGGGTGGTTGATCTGGACGACCTGGCGGTTGGTCCCCCAGAGGCAGATTTAGCCAATTTCGTAGCGCATCTTGCAACCACTGACACGAGGTCCAGTATTGCGGATTGGGCTCGCAGGGTGTGCGACGCGTGGGACGGTGTCGGCCAGATTGTTGATGGTCATATTTTTACACGTTACTTGCGATTTGGGCTGCTGCGCAGACATCTGAAACTCCGCGAAGCCGGGCGACCAGATTTCGAGGAGGCCATCCTGACTTATTTGCGGGAAAGTTCCAGCTTTTCCATACGATAGCGCAATGTGTCTCGCGTGACTCCAAGCAACTCGGCCGACCGCGATACATTTCCGCCCGTGCGCGCGAGGGCTTTAGAGATCGCCCCCTTCTCAAGCTCCAGAAGTGTCGGGATATCGCGGGTCTGTGTGGCGGCGATGGCGCGGACATCGTTTGCGTCGATCCGACCGTCCTTTTGCAAAAGCATGGCGCGGGCGATGCAATTGCGCAATTCGGCGATGTTTCCCGGCCAATCATGTTCAAGCAGTTTCGCGCGCGCGGCAGCGGTGAAACGCGGACGGGATTGCCCGGCCTCACGGGCCTTCAAGCGGGCGAAATAATCGGCAAGGGGTAGAACGTCCGCCGCACGGTCTGTCAACGGAGGCATGTCGATCCATCCGACTTGAATTTGATAAAGCAGATCGGGCAAGAAACCCTGGCCAGGCAGAAGGTGCTTGATCGAAGTGGCGATAAGCGCGGGTGGTGTTGCATCCTTTTGTAGCATTCGCAACAAGCTGGCTTGGGCTTGTTCGCTCAGGTCAGAGACATGTCGCAAAAGTAGTGTTCCGCCCTTGGCTTCTGCGTAATGTGCTTCGAGATCTTCAACGTCGGACAGTGTGCAATCAAGCGTGCTAAGCGCCCTGTTCGTGTTCGCCATTTCATGCAAGGCAAGTGCGGTCAGGGACTTGCCGCTGCCTTCGGGACCCATGATCAGGATCCCGGGGCGGCCCGTTGCCGGTTTGCCGAGCGTTCGGATCGTGGCGCGCAGGCTATTCGCCGCCGAAGAGCGCCCGATGATCCGGTCAACGCCAGTCCGGTCTAGCCCGCCCTGCATCTCGTCGAGCATCAAGTCGTTGGCAATCGCCGCGATGGATGCCAAGGGGGTCGGCTTGACCAGAAAATCGCGGGCACCGGCCTTCATGGCTCGAACGGCAACATCGACATCGCCGTGTCCGGTCATCATGACAACCTGCGTTGCAGCGTATTTTTGACCGATCCAGCGCAACAGGTCGATCCCGTCATCTTTGTTCAACTTGTAGTCAAGGATTGCCAGACGCGGGGCAGCTTCGTTGAATTGTGCTTTGGCTGAAGCCGCATCAACGGCGAACCGAGAGGAAAAGCCGCGGCGTTCGAGAAAGCTCACAATTGAGCGCGCAAGAACCACTTCATCTTCGATGACAAGTATATCGCTCATGTGTTCAGGCTTTCGCGGGCAGAGTTAGGGTCACGGCAACCCCGCATTCGGGGCGGTTCTTCAGGTCAAGAGTGCCGCCTAAGCGTTCGGCAATGCGACGTCCCAGCGCAAGGCCCACACCTAGGCCCGACGACTTGCTGGTCTGGAACGGTACGAATAGCCTTTCCAGTTGTTCCGAAGACAAACCTGGGCCGGTATCCTCGACTTCGATTGCAATCCGCCCGCCTGGTACGGGATGCCACCTGATTGTCAGAAGGCCACCGGATTTCATGGCCTCGATAGCGTTGGACAGGATCGTGTTGAGAACCTGCTCGACTTCAGAGGACGACGCGGCCGCAACGGGGCTTCCCGAACTTTGCGACACCTCAACACGGATGCCGCGTTTTGCCAACTGAGCGGAAAACCCCCGAATACAATTCTGGATGATCATGTCCACATGAGCCGTATCGGCGGCCAGCTCGGGCTTGTCTCGGGTGCGTGTCAGAAACGACCGGATCCAAGCCTCCAGCCGGTCAACCTGGTCGGTGATCTCAAGTACGATTTCGCGCGTCTCTGCCGGAATGTCATCGTCGGCGGCCAGTTCGGCACAAGAGCGGATCGCGGCCAGCGGGTTGCGCAGCCCATGCGCCACAGCCGAGGCCATTTCGCCGACAACAGCCAGCCTCTCGGTTTCGATCAATCGTTGTTCCTGCCGCTTAAGGATCCGTGCTGCGTAATAGACCACCGACAGCAGGGCCGCGAAAAGAACAGCGCCAGAAACGATCGCGCCCACCCAAGCGAGTGTGACGACATGGTGAATCGTGGCCAATAGGCTTGCGGGAGCTTTGTAAACCTCCACTGCGCCGATGATCGCATCGCCGGATTCGGCCCAGATCGGGATGTAAAACTCGATGAATTCATCGACATGTTCCGGCATGCCGATATGCTCTTCTTTTTCGCCGCGGTCGACGACAACAATCTCCGGATGCAGCTCGCCACGCAGGGCTGTCTCCAACTCTTCGTTGCCTTGGAAGGTTTGGCCAATCAGCTCCTTGTCACTCGACCAGAGGATTTCACCAGTGGCCGCGTAGACATTGGCGCGAAAAACATCCGGTAGGCGCGAGACGTGTATAAAGAACTCTTCGGTCTCGGGGTCATCGGTAAATTCTGATGCAGGCGTCATGGTGAACGATCGTGGGTCCTGTTCTTCGACGCGCACGATAGAATTTAGAAACTCCATCGACACGACCGCGTCCCGCATCATCATGTTCGTGGTCATGTAATTGGCCAAATACTGGCTAAGAACGACGGTTGTGGTGAAGATTGCGAAAAAGCTTGTGACCACGAAGATCGCAAGCACCTTCACGTAATGTGGCGAGTCACGCAGTGACAGCAGTGTATGCACGTTTTCGGCCCTCATTGGTTCACCATTTCGCAATTTCACGATTCCACTTAGCCAGAATTCTCACAATCAACTGAGGGTTAGACGCTTGATTTTGGGGCATATACCCCAAAAGTTTACGTCGCTTTCCCCCAAATCCCCAGATTGCGTCTCTCATTGCGCGTGTCCTTTTCTGTCAGGTTGGCTTTGAAATCGAAAAGCGAGGCGGGAAAGATGACCAAACAATCCAAGGTGACAAAGGCCGTCTTTCCCGTGGCGGGTTTGGGTACGCGATTCCTTCCGGCGACTAAGTCCGTCCCAAAAGAGTTGCTGCCCTTGGTGGATCGTCCCCTGATCCAGTACGCGATCGAGGAAGCACGGGCTGCAGGCATCAAAGAGTTCATCTTTGTGACCGCGCGCGGCAAGTCGGCCCTAGAGGATTACCTAGACCATGCCCCGCATCTAAGCGCGACATTGCAGAATGGAAACAAGACGAACTTGTTGGCAGAGCTGGAACGCATACGGATGCCCTCAGGCGCAGTGGCCTATGCCCGCCAAGACGAACCGCGGGGTCTTGGTCATGCTGTGTGGTGTGCCCGACACTTGATCGGGAATAACCCCTTCGCGGTGATCCTTCCTGATGACGTGATCGCCGGCCCGACGCCTTGTTTGCAGCAGATGGTCGAGGCGCACGGCGAATGTGGCGGCAACCTTGTTGCGGCGATGGAAGTGGCCCCGGAAATGGTTGGCTCTTACGGCATTCTAGATGCCATGCCGGGGCAGGGTCGCCTTAGTGCAGTCAAAGGTATGATCGAAAAACCTAGCCCCGATAGCGCACCGTCAAACCTTGCCGTGGTGGGACGCTATATTCTTGACCCGGCGGTTTTGGATCAGTTGTCCAAGCAAACCATCGGTGCGGGCGGAGAGATCCAACTCACTGACGCAATCGCTGCTGAGATCGGTCGCAGTGGCGTCCATGGATACCGCTTCAAAGGCCAGCGCTATGACTGCGGATCAAAAGCCGGCTATCTGCGCGCCACGGTTGCCTTTGCACTTGAGCGGCCTGATCTGCGTGATGATTTTCAGGCCTGCCTGGCCAGCATCGCCAAGCCGCAGGTCGCAGCGGTATGAGTGCAGTTTTGGGGGATTTGCCCCGTTTCTTGCGTGTTTGATGCCCCAAAGTCCCCCGCTGCGGGTCTGCGCGCCGGGGATGGCAGTGGCCATAATGGGATCACACGAATGAGGTCGTTCCGATGCAAATACTGCTGATCGAAGACGAAGCGCTTCTTGCGCGCAACATCTCGCGGGCTTTGAAGCGCGTGGGCGCAGTTGTCCGTCATGCAGGCTCGGCGAGCGATGCTCGATCGGCCCTCATGGCAGGGGAGTATGACCTTGTGATTGCCGATATTTCGCTGGGTGACGGGGATGGTTTGGAATTGTTGGGCGAAGCCGCGTCAGTCTTGTTGGAGACACCTGTCATTGTAATGACCGGACAGGACAGCGTACGTAACCGTGCCCGCGCCGAAGGTTTGTCCGTAGCGGCCTTCTTGTCTAAACCCTTCGCCCTGTCGAGACTTGTGGATCTGGTATCGGCCCTCTTGCGGACAGGCACCGGAACCGAAGCCGAAGACGCAACGCATCGACGTGGGCCCTCCGTTGTTATGTATTCGCATGACACCATTGGTTTGGGCCATATGCGCAGAAACTCTGCCATCGCGCGAGAACTGGTCGCGCGGGTCCCGCACGTATCTGTTTTGATGTTGGTCGGTTGTCCCGCAGGAATGGTGTTCGAGCCGCATCCGGGCATCGATTATGTCAAGTTGCCGTCTCTTTCCAAGCTGGGGCGCGGTGCCTTTCAGGCCGGATCGCTACGGATCGATGCACAAACAACCCGTGACATGCGTATGCGCATCATTGAAGGGGTCGTCGCCGCAATCCAGCCGGATGTCTTCCTCGTGGACCATGAACCTTCGGGTGCGATGGACGAATTGGTGCCAGTGCTTGAAACCCTGCGTGCAAATCCGAAGACACGGACGATACTGGGGTTGCGTGACATTTTGGATGCGCCGGATCGCACCCGAGCATTGTGGTCCGAACGCGGCATAGTACGGCTGATCGCAGACACTTATGACCACGTACTCGTTTATGGCGATAAAGGCTTCTTTCCCAGCATTGAGGCGTATGGCCTCGCGGCGCTGAAACCGGGAAATGTTACTTCTTGCGGGATCGTTACGGCCGTTCGCCCAAGGCGCCGTCTGATCCCGCCAGGAAAACCGGGGCGCGTACTGGTCTCTGGTGGTGGGGGAAGGGATGCCTTTCCGATGATTTCCGCGGCGATTGCTGCAATGGGCAAACTGCCCGACAGCAAACGCATACAGATGACAGTGGTCACCGGCCCGTTGATGGACCTTGAATTGCAGACCGAAGCCATGCGGCTGGGCGCGAAATCCGGTGTTGAGGTCCTCAAAAGCGTGGACGATTTGCCGTCTCTCATGTCCAAGGCGGACTTGCTCATAACGATGACCGGATACAACTCGATAAACGAAGCGTTGGCTCTTGGGTGCCCGATCGTGACGGTACCGAGGTTGGGCCCATCGGCAGAGCAGCGATTGCGGGCCGAGGCATTGGAGCGTGCAGGGCTTGCCCATTACCTGAGCCGCGAAGACTTGAGTCCGGAAAACATTGCCCGACTGCTCATGACCACTCCTGTGGCACCGCACGGGGCGCGTCTGAATACGCAAGGTGTGCGCAATGCGGCCCAGATGATTGCGTCGATGTGTGCCACGGAAACCCAGCCGAACATGGAGCGCGCACATGCCTGACGCACCAATTGCCTATATCCTCAAACGGTTTCCACGTTTCAGCGAGACCTTCATTTTGAATGAACTTCTTGCCCATGAAGAAGCCGGGGCTGCGACCCGAGTCTATTCGCTTCTCGCTCCGCCCGACGAGCCGCGCCATGCGCGACTTGCAAAGCTAAAGGCTGAGGTGATGATCCTCAAAGCCCATGGCAAAGGGCAAGATGGCCTGCCTCCATCCGGGGACGAGGCACTTTTCTCGGGCAAGAACCCGCAGGAAATCGGTGCTTTGCTGCGTAAGGTCGATGCCATTGCCGCCGACGCGCAGGCGCAGGGAATTACCCATTTCCACGCACATTTCGGTTCGGACACCACGACGGTGGCCTGTCTTGCCGCACGGGCGATTGGCGGCACCTTTTCCTTCACTGCCCACGCAAAAGATATCTACCACACCTACGTTACGCCCGAGGCCGATGCCGAGATGCGCCGCGCCAAGCTGCGCCAAGCGGCTTTCGTGGCCACGGTGTCCGATTACAACGCCCGCCACCTTTCGGATCTCTGCCCCGAAGCGCGGATCATCCGGCTTTATAACGGGATTGACCTTGCCGCGTTCAAACCGGTCGCGCCAGCGGGTCAGCAGCCCGGCCATCTGATCGCTGTGGGTCGGATGGTGGCCAAGAAGGGCTTTGATGTCTTGCTGGATGCCTGTGCCTTACTGCGAGCACGCAACGTCCCGTTTTTCTTGTCACTTGTCGGGTCCGGTCCGCTAGAAGAGACGTTGCGCGCCCAGCGAGCGGCGTTGGGGCTGCAAGACATCGTGTCAATGGATGGCCCGCTTCCGCAAGAGGCGCTGATTGACAAGATTGGCACCGCACAGGCGGCGGTCCTGCCTTGTGTCATCACGGAAAGTGGCGACCGCGACGGGCTGCCGACTGTCCTGCTTGAGGCCATGGCACGGGGCTTGCCGGTTGTCACGACAACCGTTTCGGGCGGACCAGAGATCGTTATGGATGGTCTGACCGGGCGCTTATGTGCGCCGGGCGATGCGACGTCGTTGGGCGACGCGCTGGAGGATGTCTTGGCCGTGAACGAACGGGCGCATCTGATGGGAAAAGCGGGCCGACGCCGGGCCGAGGAATTGTTCGACCTGAAGATCAATGCAGGGCGCTTGCGCAAGCTCATTCGCGACCCGGCCCGCGCAACGCATGAGGCGGCATGATGCGCATTGCCTATGTCACTGCCGATCGCGGCATCCCGGTCTTTGGCGAAAAGGGGGCGTCGATCCACATTCAGGAAATGATGCGCGCTTTTGGAAAGCTGGGGCATGACGTACGCGCTGTCGCGGCCAAGCGTGGCGACGTTGTGGACGCGTCGCTGCGTGTCGAAGAAGTAAAGGCAGCGGTTTCGGGCACCACCCGCGCCGAGAAAGAACGGGCCGCCATGGCGCAAGCCGATGCGATCGAGGCGCGGCTTTGTGCGCTTTATCGCGAATGGCCGTTCGACCTGATTTATGAACGCTACTCCCTCTGGTCCGCTGCAGGCTGCCGGGCCGCACGTAAACTGGGCGTGCCCGTGGTGACCGAAGTCAACGCGCCTTTGGTGTTGGAACAGGCGGCCTTCCGGTCGCTCGTTTGCGATGACGAGGCCCGCGCAATTGAGGCCGAGGTTCTGCGCGCGTCGACGGCCCTTGCTGCGGTATCGCGGCAGATGGCGGCATACCTCAAGAATATCGGTGCTGATCCGGCCCGAGTGAATGTCATTGGTAACGCTGTCGATACGGCGCATTTTCGCGCCACAACTGTCGCCGCGCAGGTTGCAACAATTCCCGATGATGCCTTTGTTGTCGGCTTCACTGGATCGCTGAAGATGTGGCACGGGGTGGATACGCTGATGTCGGCCTTCCGCGCCTTTCAGGATAATGTGCCCCGCGCGCATCTGCTGATTTGCGGCGATGGCCCCAAGCGCGGATGGATCGACGGTTTCGTTGCGGGTGCTGGTCTTGAGGAATCGGTGACGATGGCGGGCTGGGTCAATCACGCGGACTTGCCGGGCTTGATCGCGCGGATGGATGTGGCCACGGCGCCTTATCCCGCGTCGGAAGACCATTATTTCTCACCTCTTAAGCTCTATGAATACCTCGCCATGGGGCGCCCGGTTCTGGCCAGTAACATCGGCCAGACGGCAGAGTTGTTGACAGGCTCAGAGGCTGCAATCCTGTTGCCTCCGGGTGATGCGATGGCATTGGCAGATGCTTTGCAAACCTTGAGCGATGATCCAGCGCGCCTGGCCCGCATGTCCGCCTCAGCCACCGCAGAAGGCACGCGCCATGATTGGACGGATAACGCGGCACGTGTCGTAGGCATCGCCACTCGCGAAAGGGCAATGGCATGAGCGGGGACCGCAAGATCGAAGTGGGCGCACTTCGCAGGCTTTTCCGCCGCATGGGGCCACACCTGAAGGATCATCGACGCAAGCTGACGCTGGGTTTTCTGGCCATGATCGGCGTGGCGCTGGCCGAGATTATGCGCCCGTGGCCTATCAAAATCGTCTTCGATGGCATTTTGATCCCACAAGAAAACCCCGATGCGGTGACTGCTTGGCTGATGTCGGCCTTCGGCAATGGCGATGCTTTGCTGGGGGCCATGGCAGCGGCCATCCTTGGCATCGCCCTGTTGGGCGGTGCCATGGGATTTGCGCAGGCCTATCTGATCGCTGCTGTCGGGCAAAAGGTCGTGGCGCAAATTCGGCTGGATCTGTACCGGCACGTGCATCGTCTGTCCCACTCTTTTCACGACACCGCGTCTTCGGGCGACATCATCGCACGTCTGACGGGCGATGTGCGCATGATGCGCGATCTGTTGATCGACGCGGTGGTGTTCTTTGCCGCGCGCATCCTCGTGATCGCGCTGACCATCGGGGTCATGCTCTGGATGGATTGGCGGCTGACCCTCACTGCGCTGACGATCCTGCCCGCCCTTTGGTTGGTTACCCGCTATTTCGGCAAACGCATCAAGGGGGCTGCGCGCAAGCAGCGGCGCAAGGAAGGCAAAATCGCCGTTGTGATGACAGAGGGCATTTCGTCAATCAACGTGGTCAAGGGTTTTGCCCGCGAAGCCTATGAAGAGAGCCGCTTTGCCAAGCAGAACAACTCGTCGGCCGAGGCGGGTGTCGTCACGACGCGCCTTGCCGCGAACATGGACCGGGTCACACAGGTGTTGCTGGCGTTGGGCACGGCTGTGGTCGTCTGGTTTGGCGTCACGCAGGTGCGCGCCGGCGTTATCAGCCCGGGCGATCTTTTGGTATTCACCGCCTACCTGTCATCGCTTTACAAACCTATCCGCAAGATGGCGTCGATGACGGCCCGCGTGGCAAAGGCAACGGCTAGTGGCGAACGCCTGTTGGAGATCTTTGATCTTGAACCCGAAGTGGCGGAACATCCCGGGTCAAAGGCGCTGAACCAACGGGCTTATGGGTGGGTTCTGTTTGAAGGGGTCAGTTTCTCCTACGCGGATGGCTCGAAAGTGCTCGATCAGGTCGACCTTGAACTGCATCCCGGCGAGGTAACCGCTTTGGTCGGTCCAAGTGGCGCGGGAAAATCGACCATTGGACGGCTCTTGATGCGGTTTTACGATCCACTGGAGGGCCGCGTTCATATCGACGGGTGGGATGTCCGCAATCTCACACTGGATTCTTTGCGCAGCAATATCGCTGTGGTGTTGCAGGATAGTGTTCTGTTCGGGACGAGCGTTCGAGACAACATCGCCTATGGGCGGCTCGATGCCACGGAAGAAGAAATCGTCGCCGCAGCCAAAGCGGCAGAGGCTGATGGCTTTATCCGTGCGCTACCAGAAGGGTATGATACCATTCTGGGCGAGCGGGGCGAAAGCCTGTCTGGCGGACAACGCCAACGGATCGCCATAGCCCGTGCCATTCTTCGGGATGCGCCAATCCTGATCCTTGATGAGCCACTCAGCGGACTTGACCCGGCCACAGCTACAAGCCTTTTGGCCAGCCTGCGGCGGGCCGCAGCCGGGCGCACCACGCTTCTGGTTGCCCATGATGATCTGACGCTTTCTCTTGCTGATCATATCTACCGTGTTGAGAACACAAATCTTCATGCGGTCCCGTTGGATAGGCGAAGCTTGTCCGCATGAATGTCCTAAGTCAAAAAGCCCCATCTTTTCTGGATGCATGGCAAAGCCCGCAAACTCTGGCTGCGGTCAGCGAAATGCTGGGCACTTCCCCAAGACGGCTAGAACTGGAACGAACGCATTTCCCCGGCAAACGTCCCGTTCAACTGGTGTTGCGCGCGATAATGCCTGACGGCAAATACCGCTCTATTTTGGCAGAGCAGTGTCCAAACGACCCGGGTGAACATGCGGATCACGCCCGCACCAGCCTATCCAAAAGCCGCAACGGCCAAAAGCTGGGTCTGGATGATTATGCGATCCAAGTCGTCAAAGGGTCTGACCTGATCTTGCGTAGGCCGGGGTTGGATGAACGCCTTCCCGGGTTGCGCCTTTTGCATGATCCAGCCTTTGCGCGTCGCACGTATCAGGTCTTATTCGCACGCGACCCGGGGGCTGTCGCCGTCGACTTGGTCGCGCACCGACTGGGCAAACGCGCGGTGCTGCGCATGATGTCGCCCGACACAGTGTTCTATGTGCGTCTGCGGGCAATCAAAAGCAACGAGGGTCAGGATCGTCTTGTCCTGCATCAAAAACTCTGGCGGTGTCTTGCAGGCCAATCCGGTCTGTCCATACCCGCGCCGTTGGGGGCTATGCCTGAGATCGGCGCGTCCTTTTTCGGCATGCTTCCGGGGTGCCCTCCGGATTTCGGATCATCCGACAGCGCTGCAGCCGCGCGCGCAATTTCAGCGCTCCAGGCCTTGGAGCCTCCCGAATTGCCCGTCCATAGGGGTGTCGATGAGGCACGGATATTGTCGGAGTGGTTGCAGCGCTGCCATCGCTGGCGACCCAAGCTTGGGTCAAAGATCGCGCCGATGGTAGCGCAGGTCAACGCGGAACTGAAAAACGTCAATCGGCCTTTTCTACCTTGCCACCGGGATCTGCATGAAAAGCAGATCCTCATATCGGATGGTGTGGCCGGGCTGTTGGATTTTGATACCCTTTGCCTGTCTGACCCCGCGTTGGATGCGGGCAACCTCTTGGCACATCTGTTCTTTGCTGGGGTGGATGAAGCGCCCCTGAGATCACACTTGGCCGAGTCGGGGATCACCCTTTGGCGCCGGGCAGCGCTTTTGCGCCTCGCGATGATTTACGCGTTCACCTCGACCCCCACAATGGCGCTTGACCGTCTGATCTTTGAAGCCAGCAATGCTAAAAATTGATGACGCTCATCTTCCCGGTCTGGCGGATCTGACCCAAGATCGGCTTCGGGCGATCACGGGTGCTGATGATGTCGATGTGTTGCGCCTGCGTTACCGCGCTGGCAATCGGGCAATTCTGCATATTGCAACCCAAACTGGCACCGCACGCAACGAAGGCACGTTGTGGTTCTTCAAAGGTGACAAGGGAAAGCGTCTTGCCCGGCGCAACAAGAAAACCGCGCGGTTCGACGCCAACGCACAAGCCCTTTTCGAACCCTTTCCAAACGATCATCGGATGCCCCAGATCAGAACCTTTCTTGACCGTTTCGAAATGGTGGTCCCAAGGTTGACTGGCTATCGGGCTGATGGGGCGCCGCAGCTTTTGCGCTATCGTCCGGGCCTGTCTTGTACGTTTCGCTGCCCGTTGCAGGGCAAACCAGCGGCATTTGTAAAGCTTATCAATGACGATGACCCGTTGCGGCTATGCGCATCAAACAGAACAATGCAAAGCGCGCTTGCCTGTTCGGATGTGTCCGTGGCCAAGGCGCTTGGCTTGGACTGCCAGATCAGCGCGATTGCCTATGATACCGCGCCAGGCCTTCCATTGGACGAGATACTGGCGCTGGCTTCGGACCTTTCTGCGTTCACACTGGCGATGACGGCCCTTCGATCATTCTGGCAAGCACCTATTTTACCAGAGCGCCAGATGGGGCCAAATATGCTGTTGCAGCGGGCGGGCGAAAGCGCGGACTTCGTCGCTGTGACGGCCCCGGATTGTGCAGGCGCCGTGGCTGATATCGTCGCAGAGCTCAAAGTGGCCCCACCCAAAAGTGATCTGCAACCAATTCACGGGGACATGAAGCTTGAGCATCTGTTCCTAGATGGGAAAAAGGTAACGCTGATCGATACGGAAAGTGTGTCGATGGGATTGCCTGACTATGATCTGGCGCAGTTATACGGGCGCCTGTGGCAGGCCGAATTCGAGGGGCAGCTCTCGCGCGAAAAAGTTGCGGTCGCGTGCGCGATGGTGCGGGCTGAGGCTGGGCCAGATTTCGACTGGTGCCTTGGCGTCGTTACGGTTCGACTGGCCAAATATTATGCACAGCGACCGGCACCGGGTATGTCGCAGGCCATCAATTCCATTCTAGAGCGTCTACGCTGATGCTTCGTGTTGCCCATGTTCTCAATTCGCCCGGTCGGGGTGGGGTGCCTCGTGTGGTTGATGCACTCGTGCGCCATGCAGATGCCAACCGCATCGCGCCGCACGTGTTTCACATGAAAGCATCGGACGGCCCCGATCTGATGGCCGACCTCAACATCCCGCGCCGCACGGCAAATAGCGGCAGCAAGGCCGCAGCGATGACAGAACTGATTACATTCCTCGATCATCACAAGATCGACATTCTGCATACCCATTCCTATCGCCCCAATGTCTATGGCCGGATGGCAGGTGCTGTTTTGCGTCCTGCCGGGCTAAAGATTGTTGCCCATTATCACAACGACTACAGCGACAAATGGGATGCAGAAACCCTATGCGTTGAACGCCAGTTGGCAGCGGTGACGGATGCAGGGATCGCAGTGTCAGCGGCTGTTGCAGGCCGTGTGGCAGAGTGTGTCGGTAAGGTTTGCGACGTGGCTGAAAACGGGATTGACCGCGCGCGGGTGACAGGTGGCAACCGGGCGAGGGGACGCGCCGCTTTGGGGGTGCCGATGGACGCCTGTCTTGTCGGGCTGGTCGGACGGGTCTGTCGTCAAAAGGGGATCGACACCTTTGTTGCGGCGGCAACGATGACAGCGCGGGAAAGACCCAATGCGCGTTTCGTAGTAATCGGTGACGCGGAAGATAATGATCTCCTGTCTCGCATGACGACGCGCATTACCGAGGCTGGCCTTACCGATCGTATCCACTTTGCGGGTCATCGAGACGATATGGCCGACATGCTGGCAGCGCTTGACCTGTTGGCGGCTCCTTCTCGCTGGGAAGGCTTTGGGTTGATGCTTGCCGAAGCCATGGCTGCCGGGGTTCCCGTCATCGGCAGCATGGTTGGTGGTATACCTGACGTTTTAGGGGATGCAGGTTTGCTGGTTCCAGCCGAGGAACCCAAGGCGCTTTCGAGGGCAATGACCACGTTGCTTGGGCATACGACGCGCAAAGCAGATATGGCCCAGCTCGGGCAGCGTCAGTCGGCACGGTTTGACTGGACCCGGACGGCCTTTCTGATTTGCAGCATCTATGAACGTATCACGAGGACAGCATGAAGCTTTTCCTGATCCGGCACGGGGAAACGATCACCAGTGGTCAAACCTATGCAGGCCGAAGCGATGTGCCCCTGACGGCGCATGGGCGTGCGCAAGCCATTGAGGTTGCAAACGATTTGTCATCCGAAGCCATATCTATCATTCTGACCAGCCCGCTTTCACGCGCACTTGAGACCGCGAGGCCATTGGCGCGCCAACTTTGCCTAACACCGATCGAAACACCGACACTGATGGAGTTCGACTTCGGTGACTACGAGGGACGTGATAAGTCCAGCCTTGGGTTGAACCTTCGCAAGAACCACGCGCAAACCCCCGTTCCGGGCGGCGAGTCATTGTACGATGTGTGGGACAGAGCTGGGGAAGTGGCGCGGTTTCTGACGAACCGTCGCGAGGCGGTTGGCGCAGTTGTTGGTCATTTCTGGATCAACCGCTTGCTTTGGGGGCGACTGAACGGCGTGTCTTTCGATGCGGCCTGCAAAGACCGCACCTATCGGCCGCGTACAGGGTCCTGTGTGGCGTTCACGTTGCCGCGTACTCCAGTCCCGCTCAAATCCGAGGGTGTATGAAATCGACGGTCAAATGATTGCAACGATAGACATTGCTTGCCTTGGTTATGTCGTGCTGGTCAATGCAAACCAGACCCGTAAAGACGCCCTCGCAAACCCGATCATGATGGAGTGGCCAAGGCTCAATTGAGCGGATCAAGAAACGGCTCAAGGCCTAAAGGGGTCCATGAACCCACCCCATATGCGTCGAAATTTTATCGGATTCGCATGGTGCAGGACTTGCAGGCTTTCAAATCCAAGGCAGACCTTATTGTCGCCAACCGTTTCACCGATGAGATTGCGGATATCTGCCACCGCGTGCTCATCCGTGATCTTTTTGGGGCGGATTGATGGTGAGTGATGGTTTGCCTCGCAAATCAGACCCCAATCTGCGCTCATTTTTGGTGCATGAGAGGGCGAATTGGCCGATGCAACCTTGTGCAAAGTGACGCAAGGGTAAGGTATTCATGACTATGGCAATCGACTCAATTGACACGGCGCCGGAAAGTCGGATGGTTTGTGCATCTTAACTCACTGGGGACATTACTGAGTTTATGGAAGACGAATTTGAACAAAGCCTTGCGGCCACACTGGCTTCGCTTGGACCCATCGCCGGGTTTGGGGGCATTTCCGCGCCAACATCCGAAGAAGACTTGTTTCAGCTGACAGTCGGCGAATACCTTGACCTGCTTGATCTGGCCGAAACAACCCTCCGCGATTATCAACCGATCATCGCGGCACAGCTCAGCGTTATCTCATCACAGCCCGGCATTGAACCGGAAGCCTTGTCGTTTCTTCAGGCTTGGGCAGCGGGTGATTACAGCTTTCTGACTGCCGCCTTCGACCAAGCCCGAGCAATGCTGTCCGGTGTTCCAAGTGAAACGCTCCTCATCAATGTGCAGGGACTAGACGGTAACGGAGGAACGCTAGAGGACGAATTCCGCCAGGCGTTCGAGGAAGCAGAAGCCAATCTGGCTGCCTTCGATTGGACCGGCTTCGACGGTCTTTTCACGTCACCGACATTCACCGTCGATCCAGTAACCGGAAGCTGGTTCGTACCGGGTGCCGCGTTTTCGGGTGCCGCACTGGCAGACCTTTGGGCCTTGGTGGGCGAAGCGGCAAGTCAGGCGTTCCTGACGTATTTCAACGCGCAAAGCACACTGATCGATGATCTATTTGTTGGTGGCATCAACGCGGCGCAATTGGCACAGGCCGAGGCTGCTGCACAAACCGCGTCGGCCAGCGCGTTCGAGGCGCTGCAAGGCTTCGGTACGACGCTGACAACTGCGGATGATGTCGATCTAGGCGCGTTTGAGTCGCTCGCGTTGGCGCAGTTCCAAGCGGTTGTTGGCGCAATCACCGGCGTCTTGCCCGGAGTGGCGGGCGCTCTGAACCAGTTGATCTTTGGGTCGCGCAATTCCGATCCGACCTTCGTGGTCAATCTGGACGGCAATGTGAACGGCTCCGCAGAAGGTGATTGGTTCTACCTCAATGATCTGGCCAACATCTTCGATGGCGGACTGGGTCAGGACATCCTGTTTGGCTTTGGCGGCGATGACCGCTTCACCGGCGGTGCGGATGATGACACTTTGTTCGGTGGCGAAGGGGCGGGCGACACAGCGGTCTATTCTGGCCCGCAATCGCGTTATACTGTCCAGATCGAAGCCGATGGTGTGACAGTTATCGATCGCTCCGGCGCGGAAGGCAGCGATGCTCTGAGCGAAATCGAATTCTTGTCCTTTGGCGACGCTGCTGACTTTAATCTTGCCAACCAAGTGGGCATCGCGTCACTAAGCCCCGAAGAGATCGCCACCTTCGTGGAGCTGTATATCGCGTACTTCAACCGCGCACCCGATGCCGAGGGTCTCAATTTCTGGGGGTCCGCTTTTGCCAACGGGTTCTCCCTCGAAGCGATTGCAACGCTGTTCCTTGATCAGGCCGAAACCCGCGCAACTTATCCTGATACGTTGACCAATCTCGAATTCGCAACGCAGGTTTACAACAACGTTTTGGGCCGGACGCCAGACCAGTTGGGTCTCGAGTTCTGGGCCAGCGCGCTTGACGGTGGTGGCGTCACCCGCGACCAGTTCATCCTTGAAGTGTTGCGTGGTGCAAAGGCCGATGCGCCAGAGGGATCAAGCCAAGAAGACATCGCTCTGCGGTTGGGTGATCTCGGTTACCTCGCGGATAAGACCGATATCGGTACCTACTTCGCCGTGATCCGGGGACTTTCCGACTTGAACGAAGCAGACTCTGTGATGGAGCTCTTTATCCGTGGTGATCAAAGTTCGATCAACGACGCGTTCGAAGCAACCAACACGATCTATAACGCAGCCCTTGCGGCGGATGGGGGCGACTTCCTGATCCAGCTTGTGGGCATCGTGGACGATCCTTTCGCAATCTGATCCATCCTTTCCAACCTCTGCGACAGCGCGCCCCTCGACGGGCGCGCTGTTCGTTTTAGCTACCTGTCCAGAACAGCAAAAGCCAGTGAACAGGGCAGGGGCAAAATGAAGATTGCGATAATTGGCTCAGGTGTATCTGGTCTCGCTTGCGCCGCGCGCCTGGCCAAGGCAGGGCTGACACCGACAGTGTTCGACAAAGGGCGTGGCATCGGTGGCCGCATGGCCACCCGACGTGCCGAGAGCGGATTTCAGTTCGACCACGGTGCACAGATGATCCCGTGTCAGAATGAAAGCTTTCGCGCGGTGCTCGACGCAGCCAAAGCGGCGGGTCATGTTGCCGATTGGACAACAGGCGACGGCGGCCTGCAACCAGTCGGGACACCGGGCATGACCGCGCTAGCCAAATTTCTTGCCCAAGGCCTAGACCTGCATCAGGGAACCGAGATCAGTACTGTGGCACGAACAAGCGAAGGATGGGAACTCTCTGCAGATCACTTGCTTGGCACGTTCGACCGCGTCGTCTGCACGGCCCCGGTTCCGCAGGCGATCAAACTGGTGGGCCACGCGCTAAGCGATCCGATCGATCACGTGTCCTACGCCCCCAGCCTCACGCTCATGGTCGCGCTTAAGCGCCCGCTTGATGCGCCCGACACACAAAGCGCCCCGAACGAAGCCTTGGCGTGGATCGCCCATGACAGCGCCAAACCCGGTCGCCAAACACAGAACTGCTGGGTCGCGCAGGCCAGCGCAGACTGGAGCGCGACCCATCTGGAGCTTGCGAAGGACGAGATCGCCACCCTGATGCTCGACCTATTCCTGACGCGCCATGGTCTTGGGGCACCCGATGTCGCCTATGCCACGGCCCACCGCTGGCGCTATGCGCTGGTCACCAAACCGCTGGGCCAAGCCTTTGTCACATCCGCGGACGGTACACTCTACGCTGGTGGCGATTGGTGTTTCGGCCCTAACATTGAACACGCATGGCAAAGCGGTACCGCCATCGCAAATGACATCCTGCGCGCCGCATGACCTTGAATGATCCCCGCCTCCAACGGCTGATCATGCTGATCAAGGCCGCGCTGACCCCACCTCCGGGCAAGGGCCGCATCGCGCTTGCGCTGATCATGGGCGTGTTCTGCCACCTGATCTTTGCCATCGCCGTTTTGTCGATGATGGCCGCCATGTTTTTTGGCATGAGCGAAAGCTTCGGCACTGTCCCATGGCCATGGGGTATTATCGCCAACGCTGCGCTTATTGTGCAATTCCCGATACTGCACTCGTTCCTGCTCTCGAAACGTGGCACGAAAATTGTGGCGCGCCTGATCCCTGGCCCGCATGGCGGAACACTCGCAACGACCACCTACGCGATCATCGCCTCGCTGCAACTCGCTGCGCTTTTCCTGCTTTGGACCCCAAGCAGTATTATCTGGTATCGCGCTGACGGAGCAGCGCTTATCGCCCTGTGTACCCTCTACGCCGTCACATGGCTCCTGTTGCTCAAGGCCAGCTTTGATGCCGGTGCCGAAGTGCAATCCGGCGCGTTAGGCTGGATGTCGCTCTTGGGCAAGATCAAACCGGTCTTTCCCGACATGCCGACCCAAGGCCTCTTTCGCCTGATCCGCCAGCCGATCTACGTGGCCTTTGCCCTCACCCTCTGGGCGGTGCCGGTCTGGACACCCGACCAACTTGCGTTGGCAATCAGCTACACCGCTTATTGCCTGCTCGCCCCGCGTCTCAAGGAAAAGCGCTTCGAACAACGCTATGGCACAGCCTTTAATCGCTATCGCGACCGCGTGCCCTATGTCCTGCCAAAACTGACTGCCAAGGAGCCGAAAGATGGCGCAAGCCCAGCGCAACAACCTTGAGATCTACGATGACGTCGCCGCGCAATGGTGGTCCGACGACATCCGCTGGGTCCGCACGCTCAAGAATATGGTGCCGGGTCGGCTTAGCTGGTTCGACAAGCAGTTCGACTGGCAGGGCAAGGACGTGCTCGACCTCGGGTGCGCCGGGGGCTTTATGGCCGAGGCACTCGACAACCGCGGTGCACGCGTCACCGGGATCGACCCCGCCAAAGAGGCTGTCGCAGCCGCCCGCGCCCATGCGCAGTCCGAAGGCAAGGCGATCCGCTATGACGTTGGCGTGGGCGAAGCGTTGCCCTATGCCGATGCAAGCTTTGATGCGGTGGTATGCGTCGACGTGCTGGAACATGTGCAAAGCCTAACCAGGGTCATCTCCGAAGTGTTCCGCGTCCTGAGCCCCGGGGGGTATTTCCTGTTCGACACGATCAACCGCAATCCCATCGCCCGGCTGGCCACCATCACCGTGGCCGAGGACGTGCTCAAACTGCTGCCCAAAGGCACGCATGACCCAGAGATGTTCATCAAACCGACAGAGCTGCGGTCGGAACTGGAACTGGCCGGGTTTGTCGTAGGGCAAATGGTCGGCCTCGGCCCGCGCGGGATCAATGGCCGGGGCGATTTCACCTTTGGCCGCGTGCCCGGCACGATGATCATCTACATGGGCACCGCCCGAAAAACCGACCAGACGAGAGGCTGACATGACAACCCTTGCCTTGCTCTCGACCGCACTCCTTTTCGGCGGGATGGTGCTCTATTCCTTCGGCTTCGCTGCGTTCTTGTTCACTGCTTTGCCGTCCGAAACCGCAGGCCCAACAATCCGCCGCGCCTTTCCGCATTTCTACCTTTTTGTGATTGCGGGGGCAGGGTTGTCGGCTGCGCTGCTCGCACTGTCCGATCCGCTGCGTGCTGCGATCATGGCCGCCATCGCGCTAACCACTATTCCCACCCGCCAAATTCTGATGCCCGCGATCAACGCCGCCACAGATACGGGCAACAAACGCCGCTTCGGGATGCTGCACGGCCTGTCGGTTGTGATCACTTTGATCCACATTATCGCCGCAGCCTATGTGCTGCACCGCTTTATCGGTTGACTTCGTGGGGCTTAGGCCCCATGTTCAGCCCATCGCCGCGCAGCCGCGTGAGCTTGCCGCGCCCGTCATCTTGGGCGCACCGGCGATACAAGAATTCAGTTCCCCATCACGCAGGGTCCCTGACGCAGCACCAGACGGTGCGGGGCGCTCCCGTATGGTCTTAAGGTTCTGCGACACCCTCGTTTGCCGCGATGATGCGGCAGAACCTCATCCGTGCGCGATGTCGCGTGCGGACGCAAAGGATACCTTTTGTCTGATTTTGACACTCTGGGCCTCAAGCCCGTTCTCCTCGCCGCTCTCAAAGACGCTGGCCTTACCACCCCAACCCCGATCCAGGACAAAGCGATTCCGCTGGCCATGGCGGGCAATGACGTTCTGGGCCTTGCCCAGACCGGTACTGGCAAGACGATGGCCTTCGGCATCCCGCTGGTCAGCCACCTGATGGACATGCCCGAACGCCCCGCAGCGAAGACGGCGAAATCGCTGATTCTCGCACCGACCCGCGAACTGGTGAACCAGATCGCCGAAGCGCTGCGCACCCTGACCAAGAAAACCCACCTCAAGGTGAATGTTGTTGTCGGTGGCCAATCCATTAACAAGCAAATCCACCACCTGCTCAAAGGCACCGATATACTGGTCGCCACACCGGGTCGTCTGATCGACCTGATGGATCGCAAGGCTGTCGATCTGCGCACGGTCAAGCACCTTGTGCTCGATGAGGCCGACCAGATGCTGGACATGGGCTTTATCCACGCCCTGCGCCGCATCGCGCCCAAATTGGGTACACCGCGCCAGACCATGCTGTTCTCGGCCACAATGCCGAAACAAATGGAAGACCTGAGCAAGGCCTACCTCACCAACCCGCAGCGTGTACAGGTTGCCCCTCCGGGCAAAGCCGCCGACAAGGTGACGCAATCGGTTCATCACCTGTCCGGCAAAGGCGAAAAGCCCGGCAAACTGCGCGAAATCCTGTCGCGTGACATGGATGCGCTCACGCTGGTTTTCTCACGCACCAAACATGGTGCCGAAAAGCTGATGAAAGGCCTCGTGGCCGACGGCTACAACGCCGCGTCGATTCACGGGAACAAAAGCCAAGGTCAACGCGACCGCGCCATCAAGGCGTTCCGCGACGGTGACATCAAGGTGCTTGTGGCAACAGACGTAGCCGCCCGCGGCATCGACATTCCCGGCGTGGCCTATGTGATCAACTACGATCTGCCTGACGTGCCAGACAACTACGTCCACCGCATCGGCCGGACCGCCCGCGCGGGCCGCGAAGGCGAAGCGATTGCCTTCTGCGCACCTGACGAAGCGGATCTGCTGCGCCAGATCGAAAAGCTGATGAAGATCGAAGTGCCTGTTGCCAGTGGAACGGCCCCGAAAGATCCGGTGGCCCGCAAACCGCAAACACGTGGTCAGGGTCGTGGCGGCAAAGGCGGCCAAGGTCGCCCGGCCGGCGCAACGGCCAAACCAAATGGCAACCGCCGCCGCCGCAACCGGTCACGCAAAGCCGCCTGACCTCTGAACGTCCTTGGACTTCTTGGGGCGCTAAATACCTCAGCGGGGTGTGGGGGGACAGCGTCCCCCCACCTGTCGGAGCGGCTCCGCCGCTCCGATCCCAAAACGCGCAACACCGCGCGATTTCCCCTAAGTCACCCCTCCCACACGGCACACTCGCCCCTATGTTCAAGGCAAAGCCAGTGACAGAGGGAGCGCGCCGCGATGCAACTCAGGATCAACGGAACCCTGCACGAGGTCGATGTCGAAGATGACATGCCGCTGCTCTGGGTGCTACGGGACGAGCTGGGATTGACTGGCACCAAATTCGGCTGCGGGATCGCGCAATGTGGCGCTTGCACCGTACATCTTGATGGTGTGGCCGTGCGGTCCTGTCAGGCTTGGGCCATTGACGCCGAAGGCGCCGAAATCACCACCATCGAAGGATTGGGAACACCTGATCTGCGACATGCCGTGCAAGAGGCATGGCTGACCGAACAAGTGGCACAATGCGGCTATTGCCAGTCGGGTCAGATGATGCAGGCCGCCTCGCTGCTGACTGAGACGCCCCAGCCGTCGGATCAAGAGATCGACGACGCCATGTCCGGCAACCTTTGCCGCTGCGGCACCTATCCCCGCATCCGCGCCGCTGTGAAACGTGCTGCAAACCTGATGCAGGAGGGCTGAACATGGGAAGTCTCAAAACAATTGCCCGCCGCACATTTCTGATTGGCTCTGCCGCCGTTGTCGGTGGTGTGGCCTTTGGGGCTTACACAGTGCGCAAACCGCACGAGAACCCGCTGACAGCAGAGGCGGGTGATGCGGTGCTGACGCCCTACGTCAAGATTACCAAAGACGGCATCACCCTCATCACTCCTCGCGCGGATTCGGGGCAGGGGGTTTATCACGTTCAGGCCGCGCTGATTGCGGAGGAATTGGATGTCGATCTCGACCAGATCAAGACTGATCCCGGCCCGCCAAGCCCCGCCTATTGGAACACTGCTCTGGCGTCCGAGGCGGCAGAGTTCATGGTCCCGGCAGCAGGCATGATGCAGGACATTGCCGAGGGGGCCGTGAACTCTGTGATGAAGGTTATCGGCCTTCAGATCACTGGCGGCTCGACCACCGTGCCGGACCAGTTTGAAAAGCTGCGCCTTGCAGGCGCGTCGGCGCGAGAGACCATCAAGGCGTTGGTGGCCGAACGGGAAGGCGTTGCGGTCGCGGACCTGACCACCGCGTCCGGGAACGTAATTTTACCAGATGGTCAAAAAATCCCCTACACCGATCTTGCCGCCGATCTGGCAGGGGTCGAGGTCGTGCAGGACGTTCCCCTCCGCGATCCTTCGCAATGGCGTTATCTCGGCAAGCCGATGCAGCGGATCGACATGCTGGCGAAAAGCACGGGTACACAGGATTACGGCATCGACGCATCGGTCGATGGCATGGTCCACGCCACCGTCCTGATGAACCCCGCGCAGGGCGGTGGGATGTCGGATTACGACGCCTCCGAAGCGCTGGCGATGCGCGGCGTCAAGGCTGTGGTCCCGATCACTGGGGGTCTGGGCATCGTCGCCGACAACACGTGGCGCGCCTTCCGGGCGGCACAGGCGATCAACGTGACGTGGCAAGAGCCAAGCTTCCCGCTCGAACAGGCAGACCATTGGGCCGCACTTGAGGCTGCGTTCACCCCCGACGCGCAGGACAGCCAGAAACGCAATGACGGTGACGTCGAAAACGCCCTCAGCGATGGCGAGGTCCTTACCGCCGAGTACCGCGCGCCCTATCTGGCGCATGCGCCGCTTGAGCCGATCAACGCCATCGTCCGCGTCGATGATGACCGGGCCGAGGTTTGGACCGGCACGCAGATCCCGCGCTTCATTCAGGCCAATGTCAGCCGCATCACCGGTATTCCGGCGGAGAACGTCACAGTTCATGTGCAGATGATGGGCGGCAGCTTTGGTCACCGTTTGGAAGACGAGGTGGTCAAACAGGCGACCGAGATCGCGATGCAGATGAAAGGCACTCCGGTCAAGCTGACCCTTTCGCGCGAAGAGGATATGATCCACGACTTCCCCCGCCAGATCGCGATGGCGCGGATGCGGGGGAAAGTGACGAACGGGCAGGTCGAGGCGCTGGATCTTGGCATCGCCATGCCATCCGTGGTGGCTTCGCAACTTAGCCGTCAGAACCAGTCCGCCCCGGGACCGGATAGCCAGATCGTGGCGGGCGCGTGGGACCAGCCCTTTGCCATGCCGCACCAGCGCGTGACGGGCTATCGCGCACAGCAACTGGCCCCGATCAGTTCGTGGCGGTCGGTTGGCGCATCCTCCAACGGGTTCTTCTACAACGCCTCCCTAGACGAGTTGATCGAGGCGGCGGGGGCCGACCCACTGGAAGAGCGTTTGCGCCTGTGCAGCGATCCACTGGCGCGGCAGGTGCTTGAAGCGGTGGCCGAGATGTCAGGGTGGGCTGGTGTTGGTGGTGTTGCAAACGGCTCAAAAACCGGGCGTGGTGTCGCTTTGACCAAGTCTTTCGGCGTGCATTGCGCACAGGTGATCGAGGTCACGGACACCGACACTGGCCTGCGCATCGAAAACGTCTGGGTCGCTGCCGAGGTGGGTCGGGTGGTCGATCCGGTGAATTTTGAGAACCTCGTGCAAGGGGGCGTGATCTATGCGCTGGGTCACGCAATGAATTCCGAGATCACTTATGCAGGTGGCGTCGCCGAACAGTCGAATTTCGACCTGAACCCGGGCATGCGGTTGCATCAGTGTCCGAACATCTTTGTGCGTGGACTGGAAAATGGCGACCGGGTGCAGGGGATCGGGGAACCACCTGTGCCGCCCGCTGCGCCTGCTTTGGCGGGGGCGATCTGGGCGGTGACAGGCACGCGACTGCGCGAGATGCCGTTCAGTAAATCGGTTGGTTTCATCTAAAAGACGTCGATCTTTTACCGATTGGTAAAAGATCGCCTCAAGCACAAACTGATAGCATCGCTTACAGATACGGTTAAATTATTTGCCTTTTCGTTACTTGAGCTGACCGTTATTCTAGTGGCCAATCATTGGGAATGACGAAAGGCGGGCTCTCAGGTGCCAGAGCGAGACCACTTGACTGTGACGGTGCAACGCGGTGGCCCGGATGCGCCTATGCGGCCCCAAACATTTGAGGTTCCGGCTTATGACAACCAGACCGTTCTGGATGTGGTGTCGTGGATTCAGCAGAACGCCGATCCGACCCTGACCTACCGTTTCGCCTGCCGTGTCGGCATGTGCGGAAGCTGTGCAATGATGGTCAACGGCGTGCCGCGCTGGACCTGCCGCACCCATGTGAGCAAGGTTCTGGATGGCAACGCCATCGAAGTCGGCCCGCTGCGCAATCTGCCAGTGATCAAGGACCTGGCAGCCGATATGGACCCGTTCTTTGACAAATGGGTCGCCGCCGAAGGGATGCATCACCCGACGCGCACGCGGGATGACGCCATTGAGGCGATTGATCCGGTCGCAATGGAGCGGCAGGAGGCGAATGCCGGGATCGAATGTATCAACTGTTCGGTCTGTTATTCGGCCTGCGATACGGTAGCGGGTAATCCCGATTACCTAGGCCCTGCCGCGCTACAACGGGCGTGGACTTTGTATAACGATGCCAAAGACGCCGACCGCGATGCGATCCTTGATGCGGTGTCGGGCAAGGGTGGCTGTCATTCCTGCCATTCGATGGGGTCTTGCACGACCTATTGCCCGAATGAATTGGACCCGCTGTCGGCCATCGCAGGATTGAAACGCGCGACGGCCAAGCGGTTTTTCGGGGGGCGCAAGGGATGAGCGAATTCCACCTCTACATGGCGCAACGCCTGAGCGCTTTGGTTATGGCACCCTTCGTGATTGTTCATATCGGTGTGATGATCTACGCGATCCAAGGCGGGTTATCGGCGTCAGAAATCCTTGGCCGGACGCAAGGATCGGCCTTTTGGTTCGCTTTTTATGGCATGTTCGTCATTGCTGTTTCGATCCATGCGGCGATCGGGCTGCGCACGATCCTTGGCGAATGGGCGGGCCTGCGCGGCGGCGCGCGGGATGCGGTCGCAGCGGTGATCGGGCTGGGCCTGCTGGCACTGGGCGCACAAGCGGTCTGGGCGGTGACAGCATGAAGGTCGCGCGCGCCCATCCGCTTTGGCTGGCCTATCTGCTGCACAGGCTCTCGGGCCTTGGCCTTGCCTTGTTCTTGCCGCTGCATTTCTGGGTGCTGTCCTATGCGCTCAACGACGCGGCCAAGCTGGATGCGTTCCTGACGCTGACCGAGATACCACTGGTCAAACTGGCAGAGTTCGGTCTGGTGTTCCTGCTGGCGGTGCATTTGTTCGGCGGTCTGCGCCTGCTAGCGCTGGAATGGCTGCCATGGAGCGCGCCGCAAAAGACATGGGCGGCAGCGGCGGTGGCTGGGTCGTTCCTTGTCTCAACAACCTTTCTCTTGCAGGCGATTTGATATGTTCTCGACAAAAGACATCGACCGGCACGACACTGATATCCTGATCCTTGGCACAGGTGGTGCGGGCATGTTCGCGGCGCTGCACGCGATGCAGAGCGCGCCCGAAGGCACAAAGGTGACCATCGCGGTCAAGGGGCTGATCGGCAAATGCGGCTGCACGCGGATGGTGCAGGGCGGTTACAACGTCGCTTTGGGCGGTGGCGACTCTGTCGAGCGGCATTTCATGGACACGATCGAGGGCGGCAAATGGCTGCCCAATCAGGACATGGCGTGGCGGTTGTGCGAACAGGCCGTGGTGCGCATCCGCGAGTTGGAAAACGAGATCGGGTGCTTCTTTGATCGCAACGCGGATGGGTCGTTGCACCAGAAGGCGTTCGCCGGGCAGACGGCGGACCGGACGGTGCACAAGGGCGACCTGACGGGGATCGAAATCATCAACCGCCTGATGGAACAGGTTCTGTCCCGCCCGGTGGAGAAGTTGCAGGAACACCGCGCCATCGGTTTGATCCCCACCAAGGATGGATCGGCGCTCGCGGGTGTGCTGATGATCGACATGCGCACCGGAAGGTTCCGGTTTGTGCGGGCTAAGACGGTGCTGATGGCGACGGGTGGTGGCCCGACGATGTATAAGTACCATACACCGTCTGGCGACAAGACGATGGACGGGCTGGCCATGGCGCTGCGCGTCGGCCTGCCGCTGCGCGATATGGAGATGGTGCAGTTCCATCCGACAGGGTTGCTTGCGGGCGATCACACGCGGATGACGGGGACGGTCTTGGAGGAAGGTCTGCGCGGGGCAGGCGGGCAGTTGGTGAACCACGCGGGCCAGCGATTCATGTTCGACTATGACGGCAAAGGCGAACGCGCGACGCGTGATGTGGTGAGCCGGGGCATCTATTCTGAGATGCGCAAGAACAACAATCCCGATCAAGAGGGGGTGTTCATCTCGATGTCCCATCTCGGACCAGATTTTGTGCGTGAAAAGTTCAAAGGCATGGTCAAACGCTGTGCGGACAGTGGGTTCGATCTGGCGGCGGGCAAGGTCGAGGTGGTGCCGACAGCGCATTATTTCATGGGCGGTGTCGTGGTCGATGTGGACACGCGCACGGCGATGGAAGGCTTGTATGTCGCCGGAGAGGACGCAGGCGGCGCGCATGGGTCGAACCGTTTGGGTGGCAATGGTGTAGCGAACTCGACCGTTTATGGTGGCATTGCCGGTGACGTGATGGGAGCCGACATTCGCAGCATGGGCGCGCTGCGTGATCCGGACGAAGACGTGATGGCAGCGGAATTGGCCCGGGCGAGCCATCCGCTCACACGCAAGCCGGAGCTGGTGCTGCCCCTGCGCAAACAGCTGCAAGAGGCGATGTGGGACGAGGTGGGCGTGATGCGCACTGAGGCCGGGCTCAAGCGTGGATTGGGGCGGATTGCAGAGATCTCGGACGCGCTGGGCGATGTGGGGGTTGCCGCCGACAATCTGGGGTTCAACCTCACATGGCACGATTGGCTGAACCTGCGATCGCTCTGCGATATTTCCGAGGTCATCACCAAGGCGGCACTGGCGCGGGAAAACTCGCGCGGGGCGCATTACCGCGAGGATTTCCCTGATCCGGGTGCCATGGAGGACAGCTACTTCACCGTAGCCCGACAGGTGGATGGCGCGGTCGAGGTGGGACGCGAGGATGTGCAGTTCACCATCGTGCGCCCGGGCGAAACCGTGCTTCCCGAGGGGGAGCCAGAGACATTGGTGGCAGCGCAATGATCCCGATAGATCTGATCCAGAAAACCGCCGAAACCCTGATGGACAAGGCGGCCATTGAGATCCCTGAAGACTACCTGACGGGTTTGCAAGAGGCCGCGCGGACCGAAGACGGCGACTTGTCGTCCTTTGTGCTCAAGGCGATGCTCGACAATTACGAGGCCGCCAAGGCAGACCGCCGCGCGATGTGTGGTGACACCGGCGTGCCGCGCTGGTTCGTCAAGCTGGGCAATGACGCCAAGGTAGAAGGCGGCATGTGCGCGCTGGAAACCGCGCTGCGGAGGGCCACTGCAACCGCCACCAATGGCGTGCCGCTGCGGCCCAACCGTGTGCATCCGCTCTGGCGGACGGATCACAACAACAATGTGGGCATTGGCGCGCCCGAGATCGAATACGGGTTTGAGCCTGAGGGCGAGTGGATCGACCTCATCACGGTACACAAAGGCGGGCTGTTCGGCACCGATTACCGGATGCTGTTCCCGTCCGATGGCATTCAAGGGATCAAGCGCTTTTACCTCGACAGTCTGATGGCGTTCGGCAAGCGCGGTCTGGCTTGTCAGCCTGCGATCATCGGTATCGGGCTGGGCGGCAGCAAGGACATCTGCATGACCTTGGGCAAGCGCGCGTCGGTCCTGCGCACCGTGGGAAGCCGCAATTCCGATCCGCGCATCGCCGAGATGGAGGACGAGTTCAAGGAGCTTGGCAACTCCATCGGCATGGGCGCGATGGGGTTTGTTGGCAAGAACATGGTCATCGATTGCAATATCGAGGTGGGGTACTGTCACACTGGCGGGATGCCGATGTCGGTGCACGCTTTCTGCCTGTCCTCCCGCCGTGCCGTCGCGCGGATCTATCCTGACGGGCGGGTCGAACACCGCGCCGATCCGGATTGGTTCACGCCGTATCAACGCCGTGAAACGGTCGAATGGGAACCGGTACGCGAGGCGGCGGAATGAGGCGGGAAGGCTTTTCGAAAAGCCGTTTTCAAGCGCATTCAAAGGCGTTTTCACGGAAGGATGGCTGATGAAACCGCGTGAAATCCGACTGTCGACCACACCGACGCCCGAGGCGATTGCGGAGCTTCGGTTGGGCGACATCGTCTACCTTGACGGGCTGATGTACACGGCGCGTGAAGGCGTCTACATGCGAGCGTTAGAGGAAAAGGCCAACATTCCCATGGAGTTGCCGTCCGAAAGTGCCGCGAACTTCCATTGTTCACCTGCCGCGCGGATCAATGCCGATGGCAGTTTCGACATGGGGGCTGTCACCGCCACCGCGTCGTTCCGCTTTGCCAAGTGGCTGCCGGAATGGATGGAAAAGACGGGTGCCAAGCTGATCATCGGCAAGGGGGGTATGACCTCTAGAGATTACAAATCCTACTTCGTGCCGAATGGAGCGGTTTACCTGTCGACCGTGGGCTATGGCACCGGGGCGCTGCTTGGGCGCGGTGTCGAAAACGTTGAAGCGGTGCATTGGAACGAGGAGCTGGGCCTTGCGCAGGCGATGTGGGTCATCCGTTGCCGCAAGATGGGGCCGTTTATCGTGGCTTCGGACATGAATGGCGATTGCCTGTTCGAGCGGGAGAATGCCAAGATCGCGCAGAATATCGAGCGGGTGTATGAAGGCACGAAACCCGCCGTTCTTAAGCGCTATGGCGAAAGCGACGACCGGTCGGACGAGGTGATATGATCCAGAACCCATTTGCGCCGGGGGCCAAGCGCCCGGAGGTGACCGAGGGCGTGTTCTCGCCCGAGGAAGTCGCGCTGGCGAACCGCAATTCGGGCGCTTTGCTGGAAACTCTGGGTTTGGAGATTACACCCACGGGAACGCATTACCTACTCAACCATTTCGATGTGCCGGTGTTGTCAGAGGCCGAACATGCGCTGCGCTTTGAGGGCGCGTTCGATGCGCCTTATTCCCTGACGATGGACGACATCCGCGCGCTGCCGCAGGTCACGCGGCCAGTCACTCTGGAATGTGCAGGCAATGGGCGGGCCGGGGTCAGCCCGCGCTGTTTCTCGATGCCGTGGATGTACGAGGCGGTGGGAACATCCGAATGGACCGGAACGCCGCTTGCGCCACTTCTGGAACGGGCAAAGCCCCAGAGCGACGTACAGGATTTCGCGTTTCTTGGTGCGGACTTCGGCTTTGACAAAGGCCAGCGGCATTGTTTTGGCCGCAGCTTGACGCCTGAACAGATCGCCGAATTGGACGTGCTGTTGGTTTGGGGCATGAATGGCCAGCCATTGTTGCCGCAACATGGTGCACCATTGCGCATCATCGTGCCGGGTTGGTACGGCATGGCGTCGGTCAAATGGCTGACGACCATTGAGGCGCTGACCGACCCCTATCAGGGGTTTCAGCAGGTGCAGACTTACCGACTGCGCAAGGATGACAGTGATCTCGGCACTCCGATCACGACGATCCGGGTCAAATCGCTGATGAAACCGCCGGGCGTGCCCGATTGGGTGACGCGGCAACGCTGGTTGCAGGCAGGGCGCGTGACACTGGAAGGGCGCGCATGGACCGGGGGTGGGGTGCCCATCACGCGGGTCGAGGTTCTGGTGGGAGACACATGGCACGAGGCCAAGTTGACGGGCCGTCCAGACACCTATGCCTGGACCGGCTGGCGCATCGACTGGGATGCAAAACCCGGTATCTACGATCTGGCCTGTCGCGCCACAGACGCCGAAGGCAATACGCAACCGCTGGAGGCTCCGTTCGACATGGCAGGTTTCGCCAACAATTCCCTTCATCGCGTGCGGGTGCATGTGGCCGAGGCCAGCACATGACGCGCGGAGCCGATGTGGTGATGCAGACCCTTGCGGCGCATGGGGTGAAAGACATCTTCGCGCTGTCTGGCAACCAGATCATGCCGCTATTTGATGCAAGCCTTGATGCAGGCATCCGGCTATATCACACCCGTCACGAGGCGGCGGCGGTTTATATGGCCGAAGGTTACGCGCAGTTGTCGCACGGTTTGGGCGTTGCGCTGGTGACGGCTGGGGCTGGTTTGGGCAATGCTTTGGGGCCGCTGTTGACGGCACGGGCGTCGGACACACCTGTGCTTTTGCTGAGCGGAGACAGCCCGGCGGGCAAGGACGGACAGGGCGCGTTTCAAGAGATGGATCAGGTTGCGTTGACCCAGTCGCTGACCAAATGGTCAGTGCGGGTGGCGCGTGCGACCGATTTGGCCGAAGTGATCGACAAAGCGGCACGTTTGGCGATGCAGGGGCGGCCCGGTCCGGTGCATGTGTCCTTGCCTGCTGACGTGGTGTTGGCGGTGACTGAGGCTCGCGCGGTGACGCCGAAAGAACCGGTCGTACCGACGAACGCCGCCTTGCGCGACTGGTTGGATGGTTCGCAGCGGCCGATGGTCGTCCTTGGTCCGTCCCTGAACAGAACCCGGCAACCGGGATTGGCGGCACGGCTAGAGCAGGCGACGGGCGCGCCGGTGGTGGTGATGGAAAGTCCGCGCGGGTTGAATGATCCGTCACTGGGCGCTGTGGCGCAGGTGTTTGCCGACGCTGACCGCGTGCTTTTGTTGGGAAAACCCTTGGATTTTACGCTGCAATTCGGTGGGGCTGCCCCCAAAGCGGGCTGGGCGGTGGTTCATGCGGATCCCGAAGAACTATCCCGTGCGCGGCGCAATTGCGTGGAACGTTTGACCCGCAGCGTTGAGGCTGATCCGGTTGATGTGGCGCGGGGATTGGCCTTTGGGTCTGCACCCAAGCGCGACAATAGCTGGCTGGAGCGGGTGCGCACGGCTTGTCTTCGGCGAAGTGATGCAGTTGCCGGGGATGCATTGAACTCCAATACCTTATGCACTGCTGTTCACGCAACGCTACAAGACTCGACCAACGCGGTGCTGGTTTGTGATGGCGGTGAGTTCGGCCAATGGGCGCAGGCTAATGTGGCGGCCCCCCGCCGGATCATCAACGGTGTGTCCGGTGCCATTGGCGGCGGTCTGTGCTATGCGATGGCGGCTCGCGCGGCGGACCCGAATGCGACGGTCGTCGCGCTTATGGGGGATGGCACAGTTGGGTTTCATCTGGCCGAGTTCGAAACCGCAGTGCGGGAAGACTTGCCCTTTGTGGCGGTGATTGGCAACGATTTGCGCTGGAATGCCGAACACCAGATCCAGATGCGCGAGTTTGGTAGTGACCGCCTGCACGGATGTGATCTGAGCGGGGCGCGATACGACGAGGTGGTGACGGCATTGGGTGGGTTCGGGGCCCATGTGACCGAACTGGCCGACCTACCCGACGCTTTGCACCGGGCCATTGCTTCGGGTAAGCCAGCCTGCGTCAACGTGATGATCGACGGCCTTCCTGCGCCCAAGGTGACCTGATCTAGATCCCGTGCACCGCCATCACGGCCAGCGTTGCTGGGCGGTGTAGCATCGCATCGTGATGCGCGGCAAGTTTGGGATAATCCGATAGGTCCACACCCGCCTTTTCCATCCAGCGCGGCATCAGGAACAGGTACGCATCGCAGAACGTGTAGCGGTCGCCCATCGCCCATGGCCCCTTGAGGTGGTGGGTTTCGATCACTTTGGCACAGTCGTGCAAGTTGCTGGCAACCTTGGCTTTCATCGCGTCTTGCGCCACAGGGTCATCGGCCCAACGGGCGCCGCGCAGGAGATGGGCAAAGGCCACATGTGCCGTGGCACAAAGATAGGCGCACAGAGCATCGGCCTCGGCGCGTTCAAATGGCGTATCGGGCAGCATATGCGCTTGTGGATGGGTTGCCGCAATATAGGTCAGGATCGCGGGATTTTCGGTGATAACGCCGTTCGGTGTCATCAGAGTGGGAACACGAGCCTTTGGGTTGATCTCTAGAAACGCCGGTTCCGTGTGTGCGCCCTTGGCGATTGGTACCTCGTGGACGGCATATTCCGCACCGACCTCTTCCAGCAGGATATGCGGGGCAAGGGCGGATGATCCTTTGGCGAAGTAGAGTGTCAGCACGTTTGGTCCTCCGGGTCAGGTGAAATGGTTAGGTAAGCGCGCGGATCAGAATACCCAGCCCCAGCAGTAGGGACAGACCAATCAGCAGACGTCTAAAGATGTTGTCCGAAATGCGCCTGAAAACCGCAATGCCGATTTGTGCCGCCAAAAGTGATGTGGGCAGGGCAATCAGAAATGCGGTCACCGTGGGCGTGTCATATGCGCCGCGCCACCACAACATGACCGTTGTGGTGAACAGCACGCTCACGTTGAAGGGTTGCAACACGGCGCGGGTTTCGGCTTTGGGCCAGGGTCGCATCGAACACCAAATGACGGGCAGCGCGCCCGAAAGCGACGCCATACCGCCCAGCACGCCGCCGCTAAGCCCGATCAGTGAATCGAGCACGGGTGTGCGACGTTCGAACTTGGGCAAGTTGGCGCGGAAACTAAAGAAGCCGCCGTAAACCAACAAAAGGACGCCGATAATCAGTTTCAGCGTATCCGCATCAATGAAGCTAAGCATCGAGATGCCAACGGGCACACCCAACAGGCCTGGAATGATGAAGCGCATCAATCTTGGTACGTTGCGGGTCAGTGCCTCGCGCACCACCCACAGACCTTGCAAGCCCGTGACCACAGACATGAGCGAGACGATGGCCACTGCACTTACTGGGTCAAGCGCAACAAGGAAAAACCCAAGCGCAAAGAGTGCCGTCCCGGTGCCCGCCAATCCATTGACAAAACCGCCTGCAAACGCGCCAAGGGTAATGAACAGGATAGCTGTGCCGGTCATCTTGCGTCCGTCACGTCTTTGCTCGGGGCATGAACCTCAACCGCCCGCAAGAGAGCCGCATGAATCTCTTCGATCACCCGCAGTTTTGGGTGTTCTTTTCGGTATGCCAGACCAAGGATGCGCGAAGGGGCATTCGGACCCAACGGTAAGTGATTGAGCGGAATGGCATAGGCGCTTTTTACGCACGGGCTTGGTACGATCGAAACGCCAAGGTTCGCGTGCACCATGCTAGAAATCGCTTCAAGGTTCTCTAACTCCATCGCTTCGCTGACGCGGATACCGTTTTCCTGTAGCCATGTTTCGATTAGCGTACCCACGACCGCATCGCGGTTGAAGCGGATAAAGGGTTGTGTTTCCAATATCTTGGCCGGGTCGGTTTCGGTGACTTCTGATCCCGTGATCAGGTGAAGCGGTTCCTTAGCGATTTCCAGGAAGACAAGGCCCAATGGCATCAGAACTGGCTTGGTGACAATCGCGACATCGTAATGTCCGCGATCCAGCCCCGATAACAAGGCGGCGGTCAGCGCAGGTGTAATGCGCACCCTAAGGTCAGGGAATTGCGCGCGCAGGATCGACATCGACAGCGGGGCAAGGCCAATGAGCGTGGTCGGAACCGCGCCTAGAATCACCTCACCGGTCAACCCGTCATCGCCCAGCACAGACGGAACAAGATTGTCGTATTCCATGACCAGCTTGCGGGCCCGCGCGACCACGGCACGTCCCAATGGGGTGAGTTCTGGCGTGCGGTGGCTGCGGTCGAACAGTGGAATTCCAAGATCGATTTCCAACGTGCGCATTTGTTGGCTGACAGCCGCATGGGTGATGAACACCGCATCCGCCGCCGCACTGAACGTCTTATGGTCGGCGACCGCGACCAGTGTTTTGAGCAATCTGATGGACATTTGGGCGTTAGTGTTCGTTTTGCTTACAGAACTTGTAATTTTTTATTTCTTCGTCAAAGCTCTACTTAAGGTTAACGTAAGTCAAGAGCCCACAGCAGGGCCGAATTATCAACTTGGGAGGACACTATGAAACTACGGACACTTGGTTCTGTGTTAGCACTTGGGGTGGGCCTGACGGCGGGCGCTGCAATGGCTGAATACCCGGAACGCCCGATCAACATGATCATCCCTTATGGCGCTGGTGGTGCGACAGACATCTCTGCGCGGACGATCGCGGAGCCGCTGGGTGAAGCGGTTGGTAAAGCGCTTGTCATGGCAAACGTCACTGGCGCGGGCGGTGCGACCGGATCGGTCGCGGTACAGAACGCAAAGGCAGACGGCTACACAATGCTGTTTGCGCGCGTTGGATCGCATTCGGTGAACCCGGCGATGAAAGCCACGTTGCCTTATACGCTGGACGACTTCCGTTTCGTGACAGTGTACGAAATCAACCCTGTCGCGTGTGCGGTTCGCCCGGACAGCGGCATCAATTCAATGGATGATCTTGTTGCCAAGGTGAATAAGGGTGGTGTCAGCTACAGTTCCTCTGGCGTCGGTTCATTGCTGCACCTCGCAGGCGCGATGGTGCTCAAAGAGTTCGGCGTCGAAGACCCGCTTGGGTCTGCCACTCATATCCCGCAGCAGGGTGGCGGCGCGGCAGCGACGGCTGTTCTGAATGGTACTGCAACCTTCATCTGCACAAACTCGTCGGCGCTGGCGAGTTTTGTGGCCAACGAGCAGCTTAAGCCGCTGATGGTCACAACCGCAGAACCAGTTGTCGGGTTCGACGCACCTACGGCGAACGACCTTGGCAAACCGAACCTCAACCAGCTTGTGGGATGGACCGGAATTGCAGGTCCAGATGACTTGCCGGACGATGTCGCGGCCAAGTGGGGCGAATGGATGGCTGCGGCCACAGCCGATGAAACCTTCCGTACGTCAATGGAAGAGCGTGGGTCTGTGATCGAACTGATGGATCCGGCTGAAGCGAACGCATTCATTCTAGAGCAATACAACACGTTCAAGGCTTTGGTGGATGAATTGGGTATGCGGATCGAGGGATAATCCTGATCACTTGACCCAAGACGAACCCGCGCCGGGGCCAATTGGCCTCGGCGTTTCCACCTGCGGAGCTTCTCTCATCATGTCCGAAAAATCCTTGCATCTGCGACTTGGGATTTTCACCTGTCTTGTCGCGCTCTTCCTGATCTTCGTCGCCATACCCAATTTTGTGTTCTCGCCGTCGAATGTGGGAAACATTATTCTGTCGCCGCTGTTCTGGCCTTATGTGCTTGCGGGTTTGACTGGCATCGTCGGTTTGGGGTTGTTGGCGAATGGGGTCACGTCGTCCAACGACGCGCTCTACGAGGATGAAGAAAGCGTCCATCCCGAAGGTTCTGCCCCGTGGATGCGCCTGGCGGCACTGGCGTGTATCATGGTTCTGGTCATGTTTGGATTGCCCCGCCTGGGTATGGTTTGGACAGCGATGCTGGCTTTTGCTGCGTGTGCATTTCTGTTCCGCACGCGCCATCCCATTGCGGCAGTTGTTTGTGCGGTGATTGTACCGCTGCTGCTCTATGCATTTTTTGCGCATGTCGCCGGTGTGGCGATCCCGCAGGGTAATTTCGTGAGGTTGCCATGAGTTTGTTGGACAGCCTTGCCGCCGGCCTAGCCTTGGTCGGCAATTTCGAAGCGTTCCTTATGTTGTTCGTTGGCCTTGTGGTTGGTGTGGTGGCCGGGGCCATTCCGGGGCTATCAGCCACGATGGCGGTGGCACTAACGCTGCCCTTCACGTTCTCGATGACGCCGATCAATGCGATCCTGCTGCTTTTGGGCGTCTACAAGGGCGGTATCTTTGGTGGATCCATACCAGCTATCCTGATCAAGACGCCGGGCACGCCCGCGTCCTCAGCGACCATTCTTGACGGTCACCCGATGGCCGAACGGGGCGAGGCGGGCAGGGCGCTGGGTATGGCGCTTTATGCCTCTTGTACGGCGGACGCGGTGTCGAACCTCGCATTGATCCTGTTTGCTGGGTGGTTGGCCTCTTTCGCGCTGAACTTCGGCCCGCCTGAATTTTTCGCGCTGATCCTGTTTTCGCTCACCATCATTGCGGGCGTGTCAGGCGAAAGCTTGATGCGCGGGGCGCTTTCGGCTTTGGCGGGATTGCTGCTTGCCACAGTTGGACTCGACCTAGTGTATGGCACCAACCGTTTTACCTTTGGTGACCCGAACATGATGGGTGGTCTGAACTTCATCGCGGTACTGATTGGCCTATTTGCCATTCCAGAGATCATTTCGATGGCGTGGAACCCTGTGGCGCATCTTGGCCGCACACGGGCGCTGGGCAAGTCTCGATGCAGTTGGGCGGACTATGTCGGCAGTTTCAAAAGCATTATTCGGGGAAGCATGATCGGTGTCTTTCTTGGATCGATCCCCGGGATCGGGGCCGCGCCGTCGGCCTTTCTCAGTTATTCCGAAGCGCGTCGCACGTCCAAGAACAAGGACAATTTCGGCAAGGGCGAAATCGAAGGCGTTGCAGCGTCAGAGGCGGGCAACAATGGGGTGGCAGGTGCGACCCTGATCCCACTGTTGGCGCTTGGCGTGCCGGGCGACGTAATCACCGCGATCATCATTGGTGCATTCATGGTGCATGGGCTTCAGCCGGGGCCGATGATGTTCATTCTGAATGTCGACATCATCTATGGCCTGTTCATCGGGCTGATCGTCAGTTCCGTGTTTCTATTGGTTGTCGGGTCTGTTGCGATCCGGGGGTTCCGCTTTGTCGCGGACGTGCCCAAGCGCATCCTGATGCCAGCGGTTCTGGTGCTGTGCATCTACGGCGTGTTTGCGGTGAACAACAACATTTTCGACGTGGGTGTGATGTTCGTCATGGGCTGGGTCGGCTATGTCATGATGCGCAACCGCATCCCGGCGGCGCCGTTCCTGATCGCGTTTATCCTTGGTCCGCTGCTTGAGGATAATTTTCGACAGTCGATGCTGATGTCGGGCAGTGATCCAATCATCCTGTTCCGAGGGCCGATCACGTGGTTCTTCTGGTTCCTGACTTTCGTGACGGTGTTCGCCATCACCCGCAGCACTCTGCGCAAAAAGGTGCCGCTTAGTTGAGATCTTCAAGAAGGCGGCCATGGCGGCGTGTCTCTTCGATCACCTGACCGAAGGTGGTCAACCCGCGCGCTTCTAGCATCGGGAGCATCTTGACCAACACCTCTGCTGTCGCGCGTGCATCGCCAAGCGCGGTGTGACGCAATTCGATTGGTATGGTGACGCTCAGACGGTCGCACAGTGCGTCTAGTGTATGGCGCTCGCTGGCACCGAATAGCACAGCTGATAACAGAACTGTGTCGAGGATCGGATGATCCCATGTGACCCCGGTTTCTTTTGCTTGTCGGTGAAGGAACGCCATGTCGAAGGGTGCGTTATGTGCCACGACTACAGCGTCGCGGGAAAAGTCGTGGAACCGCTTGGCGACAGTCAGGATATTTGGCTGCCCGCGCACCATTGCGTCGGTGACCTTGTGTACCTTGGTCGAGGCGGGCGGGATCGGACGCCCTGGATCGACCAATTGGTTGATCTGCTCGCCGTCAATGATCCGCCCGTTCAGAACACGCACCGCGCCCAATTGCACTACGTCGTCTTTATGCGGCAACAAGCCCGTGGTTTCGGTGTCGAATACAGAAAAGCACAAGCTGCGAAGCGGACGGTCATAGATGTCCATTTCGGCAGCACCGCGGCGCTGCTCTAACAGATCGAAATCGTAGACCAATGGGCGGGATGCATCCGGCGCGATGTTAAGGGTCTGACTGTCGATCACCATCAGGTAGCCACCGCCCTCCATCGGTTTCAATTTGGTTTCAAAGCGTTGGGTGCTGTCCTGTGACTGTGCGGTGAACTGCACATCCATACCGGTGCGGCCAAGTTTTCCAACTGCCGCCCCAAGGCCACTTGGATCAAAATATTCCGTAATCTGGGCGTTTAGGCGCGGTACGCCCAACTGTGCCAAAACCTCGGCGGCTTGTCCGTCATATAACACAATCTGACCGCTTGGCCCCACCAAGATCGTTGCCACGGGGATCTCGGTCAGAAGTGCGGTCAGACGGGCCTTTTCGGCGCTGAGTCGGGCGGTTTCAGAGGCAATGGCCTGCGCCGTGGTCAGCGCGGAGTCGTTGAGTTGTTGCGCCACGGCCGATGCTGCTGGCGCGAGGTCACCAAGATAGCGCGCGGCGGTCATGTCTAATGCGCCATCCACACCGGCATGGGCGCGGGTGCGCATTTGCGCTGCCAACCGTTCGATGGGCTTGGCGACGTTTTCGTCGAACAACAGCCAAATCGTCACGGTCAAGCCAAGGATCAGGAACGCGGCAAGGATCGCCGCGAAGGTAAAGCCGTTTGCTGCCGTCGTCTCGATTGCGCGGCCATAGCCGAACCACAAGGCCACCGCGACCGAGGCCAGACCACCCAACCCCAACAGGCAGAAGAAAAGAAAGATGCGCAGCCGCAAGCTTAGGTTCGACAACATGGTGTTACCCCCTGTCACAGACGCCGCTGACGATGGGGTCGTCCGGCATCGTGTCGCGCCACATCGGGTCTCCGCCATCGCCAAAAGCCGGGTCTGCGCGCTGACCCGTGTCACAATTCACCATAAGTTCCACAGACTGCACCGTGCCCCACCGCCGGAAGAAATAGATGTCGGCCATGAACAGCGACGCGTTCTCGGTATTTGCTCGGACATTGCCTGTGTCCAAAGCGATAAAACGGTCGGTGTAGGGCGCAAGATAAGTCCAGGGTCGGTAGAAAGCGGTGCTTTCAACGGTCTGCACCACTTCCAAGCCATCAGGCAGAGCATTAGACGTGCGTGTGAACCAGCTGTATTCGCTGCTTATGGTGGTGCCCAGCATCGCGGCCCCGGCGGCTACCGGCACCAGCCATTTTGGCACCCGCCCCCCAGCCGCGCGGGCGATCAGCATCATCACACCTGCTCCGGCAATACCGGCCACGATCACGGCGATCAGTTCCAGAAACATCAATCGTCCTCCCAACCGATGCGCGTCAGCTCAACATGCCGCGCCCGTGTCCAACTGCCGATTGCAGCGATTTTATCACCACGAAAGCATCTCGAAGATGACTTCGCTCAAAGTCCGACAGATCCGTCGGGCTTAGAAAATTGTCTGGCATGACGCCAGTACGAACCTGCTCGGCCTGATGTTCGAGCCGCTTTTCCGCGATCAGGTCGTAGGCATCGCGTAGATCCTGCCCGCCGGATGCGCTTAGCACGCCAGCAGCAATCGCCGCCTCAAGCCGGGCTGCGGTGTTCACAGCCGTCAGTTTGCCTTGCAGGGCATAGATACGCCCCAGATCGACCACGGGCACCACACCGTTGTGTTTGAGGTCGATCATATTCTTGTGCTCGCCCGACCGGATCGTCGCGAAGCCGCGCAACAGGCCCAGCGGCGGTGTGTGTTTGAGCGAGTTCGACACCATATGGGCCACAAAGATCGAATTGGCCGATGCCTTACGCAGGGTTTCGGCCTGCAGGTCTTCAAACAGCCGCGTTGCTCCGCCGATGGGGCGCAGGTCGAACATGACGCTTGCCAGCATCTGCGCTTCGGGCGATGGGGTCTTGATCCAGCCAGCGAAATACTCGCGCCAGACGCGCACGGGCTGCCGCCAGCGCGGATTGGTCGCCATCATGTCACCGGGGCAGTAGACGTATCCGCAGGTGTCCAACCCGTCGCAGACGAACCGTGCAAGGGCTTCGAAATAGGGCATGTCGGCGTCAGTCACACTGTCGTCCAGAAACAGGCAATTGTCCTGATCGCTGACGCCGGTCTGTTCCTGTCGCCCTTGCGATCCGCAAGCGAGCCAGAGATATGGCACTGGCGGTGCACCGAGTTTCTCTTCAGCCAGCGCCAGAAGGCGGCGCGTCGCCGTGTCAGCCACATCGGTGATCAGTCGGGTAATGACCTCATGACGGTTACCGCCCGCTACGAGCTGTGCCAGCAATCTGGGAATTCGTTTTGTGACCGATGCCATCGCAACTGCAGAATTCGAATGGGCAATCTCAGATACCAGCTCAGCCGAACTGACAGCTTGAAAACGGGTCAGATCGGTCTGGGTGACAATGCCCACCAGTTTGCCGCTTTGACACACTGGAATATGGCCAATCCGTCGCTCCATCATCATGTGCAACACATCCGATCCGATGGCAGACGGGGGCAGGGTGACCGGATCGGGGGTCATCACTTTGGTGACCGGTGTGTCAAACCGTAACCCATCGCCGACCACCTTGCCTGACAGATCGCGGATCGTAACAATCCCCTGCAAGGACTCGTTCTGCGCAACGCAGATCGAAGACACCCGGGCATCGCGCATCAGTCGTGCAGCGGTCTGCACATTCGTGTCGGGTGGACATGTCAAAGGTGTGGCTGCCATCAACGCCTCGACACGTGTGGTCGCCAAATTTGCGGTTTTCGGTTTCTCGGTCCGGCTTCGGTCGAAAAACCGCCGAAACGCGGGGTCGTCTTTCATCGCTTCGTGAAACCGCATTGCCGGAAGAACCAGCAGGGTTGTGTTCGTCATCGCCCGCGCCGAGGTTAGGCTGGCCCCGTCACGCAGCAATCCACGTTCGCCAAAGGAATTGCGCGGACCCAGCAAAGAGACGGGTACATCGTGTTCGTCCCGGACCTCTACATCGCCTTGATAGACGACGTACAGTCCCTCCAATTTTGCACTCAGCGCGTAGATCTCTTCGCCGTCCGCAAAGGTTTTGACCGCGAACGCGTCAATCAAAGTCCGAAGCGCCGCGGGTTCCATCGCGTCATAAGGATGGATGGCCGAAAGAAACCGGGAAATCGAGTGGGGATCAAGTGTCATGAAAAGACCTGTTGTCCTATGTAAAAAGTCCCGCCCCGGAATACCGGCGCGGGACCGCAGTGTCAGGGGGGCGCCGCCAAAGCGACGCCTCCTGTTGGCTTAGTGGTCCTGAGCCGCGCCTGCGCCACGGGGAACGCGCACGCTTTCGACCAGCTCTTCGATCTCTTGCGGGATCGGTGCGGTCATCTTGGAAACGGTGAAGGCAACTGCAAAGTTGATCATCGCACCGACTGCACCAAAGCTTGTCGATTTGATCGTGCCAAGCAGCGGATCAGCATCGGTAAAGCTGTTGGTGTCCGGAATAAAGAACCAACCCTTGTGCAGGAAGATGTAGATCAGCGTCACGATCAGACCTGCCAGCATACCAGCAACCGCACCTTTGTTGTTCACCTTCGTGAAGATGCCCATCATCAGTGCCGGGAAGATCGACGCCGCTGCCAGACCAAAGGCCAAGGCAACCGTTTGCGCCGCAAATCCCGGAGGATTGAGACCCAGATATGTCGCCACAGCAATCGCCACCGCCATCGCGATCCGGGCTGACAGAAGTTCGCCCTTTTCCGAAATGCTCGGGTTTAGCTGACCTTTGATCAGGTCGTGGGATACCGCCGACGAAATCGCCAACAACAGTCCCGCCGCTGTCGACAAAGCCGCGGCAAGGCCGCCCGCTGCCACCAGACCGATCACCCAACCCGGTAGGTTGGCAATCTCGGGATTGGCTAGAACAAGGATGTCACGGTTGAAGTTGGTCAGCTCGTTGCCTTCCCAGCCTTCGGTTGCGGCACGTTCCTGCATCGCGGGGCTTGCATCGTTGTAGTATTGGATGCGGCCGTCGCCATTTTTGTCTTCCCAGCCCAAAAGGCCGGTTTGCTGCCATGTCGCCATCCAGTCATAGGCTGGATCGGACTCGATGGTTTCGACGCTGACCGCTTCACCACTCGTGCCATTCGGCCAGAACTGTTCGGTGATGTTGAGGCGTGCCATCGCACCAACCGCCGGGGCAGTGAGGTACAGAAGCGCAATAAAGACAAGCGCCCAACCAGCGGACCAACGGGCGTCAGCCACGCGCGGTACGGTGAAGAAGCGCATGATGACGTGTGGCAGACCAGCTGTACCAATCATCAAAGACAGGGTGAACAGCACCATGTTGAAGGTGTCGCCGTGGTGCGCCGTGTATTCATTGAACCCAAGCTCGGCCACGATCTGATCCAGCTTCTGCAACAGGGGCAGACCGCTTTCCACTTCGGTACCAAAGAGGCCCAGACCTGGGATCGGGTTGCCCGTCAGCTGGAGTGAGATGAACACAGCCGGAATGGTATAGGCCATGATCAGCACGACATACTGTGCAACCTGCGTATAGGTCACGCCTTTCATGCCGCCGAAAACCGCGTAGGCAAACACCACACACGCACCGATCAACAGACCGGCTGTGTTGCTAACCTCAAGGAAACGGCCAAAGGCAACGCCCACACCGGTCATCTGACCGATCACGTAGGTAAGCGATGCCACCAAAAGGCTGATCACGGCAACCAGACGCGCAGTCGGGCTGTAGAAACGATCGCCGATGAATTCAGAGACCGTGTATTTGCCGAATTTACGCAGGTAGGGGGCCAGCAGCAGCGCCAGAAGCACGTAACCACCTGTCCAACCCATCAGGAAGGTCGAATTGTCATAGCCGGTAAATGCAATCAGGCCCGCCATCGAGATGAACGAGGCTGCCGACATCCAGTCCGCCGCGGTTGCCATGCCGTTGGTGACGGGGTGAATGCCCCGACCGGCTGCGTAGAATTCCGAAGTGGAGCCCGCGCGGGCCCAAATCGCGATGCCGATATAAAGCGCAAAGGACGCGCCCACAAACAGCAGGTTAATGGTAAACTGATCCATGGCTATTATTCCTCCTCGACGCCGTATTCTTTATCGAGCTTGTTCATCCGCCAGGCGTAGAAAAAGATCAGCCCGAGAAAGACGAGGATCGATCCTTGCTGGGCGAACCAGAAACCAAGGTCAGTGCCCCCGACGGAAATGCCTGACAACATCGGGCGAAGCAGAATGCCGAACCCGAACGAACAGATTGCCCAGATCACCAGGCTCACCAAAATGATGCGCACATTGGCTGCCCAATAGCCCGCATCGGACTTCTGGCCAGCTTGTGCTGATTGAGATTTTTGATCCGCCATAGCGGGTCCTCCTCTTCCTCCGTTGACGTGCCCCACCTGCGCGGGGAAACGTATTCTGTTTATTGTGATGGAGCGGCGCGCGCGCCGTCCGCTTAGCGTGTCGCGTTCGCAGCAAGCGTGCTTAGCTGCGTGGCGATATCGTCGATGGCACCCATCGCATCGACGCGGGCCAACGCGCCCTGTGCGTCGTAAAAAGCGATGAGTGGGGCAGTCTGTTCATGATAGGCAGCTAACCGCGCGCCGACGGTTTCAGCATTGTCATCCGCGCGACGCTTGAAATCGGTGCCATTGCACTTGTCGCACTGGCCATCTGTCAGGGGTGCTTTGAAGCTGTCGTGATAGCCTTCACCGCATGTGCCACAGGTGAAACGGCCCGAAATCCGGTCCACCATTGCCGCATCATCAACTTCAAGGCTGATGGCTGCGTTGATCTTCTGACCGGTCTCAGACAGAAGTGTATCAAGCGCCTCAGCCTGAACCGTGGTGCGCGGAAAGCCATCCAGAATGACACCCTTTGCGCAGTCGGCGTCGGCCAGCCGATCACGCAGGATCGCGATGACGATCGCGTCGCTCACCAGATCGCCCGCTTCCATGACCGCTTTGGCCGCCTTTCCCGCTTCGGTGCCCGCCGCGACAGCTGCGCGCAAAAGGTCGCCCGTGCTTAGTTGAACAAAGCCGAACTGCTCTTCCAACATACGCGCCTGCGTGCCTTTGCCAGCGCCCGGAGGGCCAAGCAGGATCAGGACGGGCGCTGTTGTGGGTGTTGTGTTGCCGTCCATTGCCATCACTCCCGGTTCATCCGGTTTTCGATGAGGTCATCGACGACGGATGGGTCTGCGAGGGTGGATGTGTCGCCCAATGCGCCGTAGTCGTTTTCTGCGATCTTGCGCAGGATGCGGCGCATGATTTTGCCCGAGCGTGTTTTCGGCAGGCCGGGGGCCCATTGGATGAGGTCGGGGCTTGCGATGGGGCCGATTTCGGTGCGGACCCAGGTGCGCAGTTCTTTGGTTAGCTCGTCGCTGGGCTCAACGCCGTTCATCAGGGTGACGTAGCAATAGATGCCCTGACCCTTGATGGCATGCGGATAGCCGACCACGGCAGCCTCGGCCACTTTGGCATGGGCCACCAGCGCCGATTCCACTTCGGCCGTGCCCATGCGGTGGCCCGACACGTTGATCACGTCGTCCACGCGGCCGGTGATCCAGTAATCCCCGTCAGCGTCGCGCTTGCAGCCGTCGCCCGAGAAGTAATAACCCTTGTAGTCCGAGAAGTAGGTCTTCTCGAACCGGTCGTGATCACCCCAGACGGTGCGCATCTGCCCCGGCCAGCTGTCCTTGATCGCCAGCACGCCTTCTGTCGGGCTGGCATGGATTTCCTCGCCCGATTGCGGGTCG
>JANSYF010000110.1 GCA_024742575.1 Paracoccaceae bacterium
CTGCGCGTTGGACAAATCCTGACGCGAGATAAAAACATGCTCGTAAAGCGGCATGTGCACTCCGTTTCTGTTCTGGCGCATTTCAAAGGACAGGGACTGAACCCTTTCGCTCCTGCCCACGAGAGACTGCGCGGTAAAAATAGTCATGCGAAAGGAGCGCCCCGTATACACGGATTGCAGGGGGGATCAAGCGTCCCTGTGTGGCTTTTGGCAGGCCGCCACAATCCTGCCCTGAACATGCCTTGGCACCGTCGGGCACTCGCCCAGAATTCGGCGGATTCTCTGAACAAACTGTTTCCATATAGTAAACGGTATGACGGTCGGGTGTATGCCGGCCGCAGGAGAAACAAGATGGTTCATTATGATGAAAACTATGTGCACGGCCACGCAACTTTTGGCAAAGTTATTCGCCGCATCTGTGGCTTCGCCTGCCTGATCGCGGTTCCGGGAATTTGGATCGCGTTGCAGGGCGCACTGCCCGAGGCCCGTATGATGGGGCTTGGATTGTCGGTGATCGTGATGGGATTTGCAGGTTTGTGCCTCTTTGGGCGCTGACTGTTCATTGCGACACAGACCCTGTTGAGTTTCAAAGACTTGAGCCTGCGCGGCATCGCAGCAATTTGTCAGTCATCGTAACCCGTACATAGGACTGACCCATGAAAAAGACACTTCTCGCCGCTGCTCTGGTTTCACTGCCGTTTGCAGCAATTGCCGAAACCGAAGCTTACACGCTGGACGCCAGCCACAGCCAAATCCTTTTTTCCTATAACCACCTCGGATATTCCACGACCTGGGGTATGTTCTCGGGCTTTGAGGGTGATATCCAGTTCGATCAGGAAGACCCGGCCAACTCGTCTGTGTCGGTATCCTTTCCCGTTCGTTCGATGTTCACTGGCTGGGAAGGCCGCTTCGAACACTTCATGTCTGCTGATTTCTTCGGTGCCGCTGAAGACGAAATGGTGACCTTTACCTCTACCGCCATCGAAGTGACTGGTGACAGCACCGCCAATATCATCGGCGATCTCACACTTAATGGCGTGACAAAGCCTGTCACTTTGGCCGCGACTCTGAACCAGACAGGTGATCACCCGATGGAAGGTAAGCCGTGGGCTGGATTTGACGCCACCGCCAGCTTGCTGCGCAGCGACTTTGAAGTTGGTGCATTTGCGCCTTTTGTCAGCGACGAAGTGCAAATCCAGATTTCTATCGAAGCGATGAAGGCGGAAGAAACCGACTCGTAACCTTTACCGACACAGCAAAGAAAAACCCCGGGTGGCGTTCCACCCGGGGTTTTTTGTGTCTGGTTGGTGGATGCAGCCTAACCGCTGGGGCGGTCCAAATCGCGTTGCGCTGTCAATTCGATGCCCACAAGGACGTCAAAGGCCAGTTGGCCTTCGTCCGTCATGCCACTGCCGATGTCAAAGCTCCGACGGTCGAGACGTGTGCTGCCCTGCATGCGTGCGGTATCATTGTCCAACGTCAGATCAAAAGCCAGAGTGACCGGCACGTCCACACCACGCAGATTTAGCACTCCTAGTGCCACATACCCCTCTGCCGTATTTTCGATCTCGGCAGTGAAACGCGCGGTCGGAAAATCCCCGCTGGCGAAATAGTCGGGACCCATCGCCTGTTGCGTGACCGACCCAAGGGTTAGCGATGTGATCGCGATTCTCACGTCGACCGAACCTGCAACGCCATTTTTGACCGTTTCGTCAAAGCTAATGTCGGCGGTCCAATCTGCAAAGGATCCCCGCACGTTTGCGCCCATCTGCTGCACCGTGATTCCAAGCGTGCCATCAATCACAGCCCATTCGCTTTCAACCTGCTCAAGCGCGGGTGCGCTGGATATGACTGCGCCGTCTTTGGTGTAAACACCGGCCATGCTGCCCAGTCCAATGGCTGCCGCCCAGACAAAGATCGCCACCACAGGTGGCATCCAACCCCGTTGCGGGCGCAAAGAGGCAACCGTGCTCGCCCTGCGACCGGGAAGCATACGTGCTAAGGTTTGGTCCTTGTCGATCACTGCATGTTTAATTGCGCCCGCAATGTGCAGAACGAGCGACACAATCAGCACCCGTTCGAACACGATGTGAAGGCCCGCTGTGGTTTCCGACAGAGTCACACTTTCCGGCACTAGTGGCAGGTTTTGACCAAACGGCCACCAGATCGGCGCAAAGCCCTCGGTGGCGGCATGGTGAATCCATCCTGACAAGGGAACCAACACAAGCGAACCATAAAGAAGCCAATGTACGATTTCCGCCATCAGGCTCTCGATTTTGCGATCAGTATGCAATGGCGCGGGTTTCGGCTGGCTGAGCGCCCAAAGGATACGAAGGACAGCCACGAAAAACAGCGTGACACCAATGGTCTTATGCAAGGAAAAGAGCCAGGCTTTATCGGCCAACTGCTCTGCTGTGTCGTAAGGCATGTCATTTGCGATGATGCCCAAAGGGATAACGGCAAGAATGCCAAACGCGGTCAACCAGTGAAAGGTCTTCGCAACGGCGCCGTATTGAGCGGATGTGTTGGCTAAAGACATGAAGTCGTCTCCAATGAAAATGTCCAACCGCTAATTATGCTGATCAGCGGTGTTCGCAATCTTCGTGGGTGCACAGCAGCCGTGCAGGAACGTTGCGTCGCCGCAATACGGGCTGTATTGGCATCTGGACCAAAACAGGAGGGGTGCCGTGAGCCGAGCTTTTCTTTTTCCCGGACAAGGGGCGCAAACCATTGGCATGGGCAAGGATCTGGCTGATGCCTATCCGACCGCCCGGGCAGTATTCGAAGAAGTGGATGAGGCGCTTGGAGAAAAGCTGTCTGCGCTGATCTGGGAAGGCGATATTGAAACCCTGACCCTGACGGCAAATGCACAGCCAGCACTGATGGCCACTTCGATTGCGGCCATGCGCGCGTTGGAAGCGGAAGGCGTGAGTGTAGACGCAGGAGCATGTGTCGCTGGGCATTCGCTTGGCGAATATTCCGCGTTGACTGCGGCCGGAGCATTGACCGTTTCGGATGCCGCGCGGCTGTTGCGCGCGCGCGGGACCGCGATGCAAGAGGCCGTTCCCGTGGGCGTGGGCGCGATGGCCGCCATCCTTGGGTTGGGGCTCGAAGATGTGCGCAAAGTGGCGGATGCTGCGGCGCAGGGAGAGGTCTGTGCCGCCGCAAATGACAACGACCCCGGTCAGGTTGTGGTTTCAGGCCACAAGGTGGCTGTCGAACGTGCCGTGAACTTGGCGAAAGAGGCGGGTGCGAAACGCGCCGTGCTGTTGCCGGTCAGTGCCCCATTCCATTGTCCGCTTATGGCGCCTGCAGCCGACGCGATGGCAGATGCACTAGGCAGCGTGACAATAAATACGCCAGTGGTGCCGGTTGTGGCCAATGTGCGTGCCGAGGCAGTCACTGATCCCGAAACCATCCGCGCCCTTCTGGTCGAACAGATTACAGGCGCGGTGCGCTGGCGCGAATCCGTAACTTGGATGGTGGCGCAGGGTGTGGATGACTTCTGGGAAGTTGGCGCTGGTAAAGCCCTTATTGGAATGGTGCGGCGCATAGAACGGTCGGCTGCGACTCGCGCGGTGGGATCGGCAGCGGATGTGCAGGCGGCGGCGCAAGTGGGCTGATATGCCCGAAAAATATTGGGTCTGCGGCCTGAATCTTCGCAGGAGATTCGTCGCGCCCCACGTTAACATGAGATGAAAAGGACCATGACATGTTCGATTTGACAGGCAAAACCGCGTTGATCACAGGCGCCTCAGGGGGCATCGGCGGCGAGATTGCCCGCGCGCTGCACGCAGCCGGTGCCACGGTCGGCCTCTCCGGCACACGCACCGAACCTCTCGAGGCGTTGGCGGCGGAACTCGGCGACCGCACCCATGTTTTGCCCTGCAACCTCAGCGATTCCGACGCCGTGGCGGCCCTGCCAAAACAGGCGTCGGACGCGATGGGCGGTGTCGATATCCTCGTGAATAACGCAGGGATCACCCGTGACAACCTGTTCATGCGTATGTCCGACGAGGAATGGCAGTCGGTCATCGACGTGAACCTGACTTCCACGTTCAAGCTTTGCAAAGGCGTGCTGCGCGGCATGATGAAGGCGCGCTGGGGCCGCATCGTGAATATCTCGTCTGTCGTGGCCGCCACCGGCAATCCGGGGCAGGGCAACTATGCTGCTGCCAAAGCGGGTATGGTGGGTATGTCGAAATCGCTGGCCTACGAGGTCGCGTCACGTGGGATCACGGTGAATGCTGTTGCACCGGGCTTTATCGAAACCGCGATGACCGACAAGCTGACAGACGAACAGAAATCGACAATCCTGACACAGATTCCCTCGGGCCGCATGGGCACCCCCGAAGAGATCGCCGCTGCGGTTCTTTATCTCGCCAGCCCCGAGGCAGCCTATGTCACGGGAACCACGCTGCACGTGAATGGCGGCATGGCAATGCTCTGATTTCACAGGGGAAACCGGGATTGTGCAGGTGCAGAAATGCCTGAAATCGCAAAGGTTTTTCTGTGCACGCGTTTGCGTTGAAAGCGTTTGCCATCCCGATTCCATGTGCTATAGCGGCGCAGGTTTGGGAGCCGTCCGGTAAATTTCGGACATCTTCGGTCGTCGGCGTTCGACCGTGACACAAACCGCCGCCCATAAGGGCAAGTTCAATTCCGCCCGGGCGCGGGCTAACCCGGCCTCCGCGCCGACGAAACTGTGAGGA
>JANSYF010000049.1 GCA_024742575.1 Paracoccaceae bacterium
CATCCCGCGGGACAACGCGCGGCGCAGGCCGTCTATGATGGCTGCATCGTTGTCAAGAAAGACCGGCGTCAGTCCAAGGCGGAACACTGGCTGCGCCCGTGAGCGGCCAGCTATCAACGCCGCAAGTCCCGATCCGACAAGTGTGCGTCGGCTTACAGAATGCTCCATGAGGTCAAGCTCCTCCCTTGGCCAGGATCAAGACCTTTGCCGCCGATGAGATGGCAGGCAGAGCGACCCTCGCCGAAGACTATGCCGTGCTTTCGCAGCTTTCGGAACAGTGATCCACAAAACGGTCCGCGCGCCCAGAGGTTGGATGTTCGAACGAGATTGGTTTCTGCATAAATTCGACAATGCAATTGCAACAGGCTGAGGGTTTCTACATGCCAGTCCGCTCCGATTTCGGAAACGTCCAGGGATGCTTAGCAATGCAGCCACTGAGGCTGCACTTTTTCATCCTGAGCCCATGGAGGATCGGACAGACAGTCCCACCAAATCAGGGCTTAAACCAGCAACAACGTGCAAGTCGTGTGCAATTCAAACTGGAGGATCACAAAGCCGCAAGAACAGGATATTGGCGCATCCGCAGCAAAATAGCGCTTTGTCCGCGATGTGAACTTCGCCAGCCCCCTCATTTCGCGGTTGCAGCGAATGCCCGGTAAGCGGACTGCAACTGCAGCATGCGCTCGGGGTGCCGGGAGTCCGCTATGGGCCGAACACGATGCTGCACCTGCGAAATAGGCGTCCATGCTGCGATGTGCATGACTGTCTACAATGGTGAAGGTTTCAACATGGGCAAGCCCCGTAAGCGGGGCCGGGCTGCTGAGGCTCCGCCCTGAATTCCGACCTTGCTGTCTTCCTGTGCCAATACGTCTTGGTCTGTCTCATCCTGAGCCATCCCAAAACGTTTGCCACATGGTCGCCTTCACGATCCGCTTTCAGCCCTGACGGGTCTGCATCCCTCTTGCAAGGTGGACGCTGCCGCCGGGCGAAGCCGAGGGGCTCTAGTGTTCACCACCTGGCATAAGATTCCGAAGGGCTAAGTGTCTGGCTTCTGGTCAAACAGAATAACGTGCGCGCCTTCGTGACTGTCAGGGTTGCCTACCAGCACGAACGGTATATCCGACCCGTTCTTCTCGTAGAGGCAGCGGTATTTCATCTCGCCGCTGAGCGGATCGCGCACTTGGTCATAGCGAAAGCTGTGCTGAACGCCGTCTTCGATCCAGGCCTTGACGCCATCGGGGGTCATCAGTGCAAGCGGCGCGCCGTCCAGCAAGATTGTCTCGCCAACGTTGAAAATCTCTTTCATCTCATGGGTCTCCTATCGGTCTTCTTTGGCAGCGTTACAAACCGTCGTCGCCTTTGCAACGATCTCTGCCCCGCGTGTTCCCTCTCTCGGTGTCATTGGCCCGGATCACAATCGTGTCCTGCTCCGGTCGCTTGCGAGCATTTTAGGGCTGGAGGCGGTCTATCCCGCGTCCTCATAGGGCTCGTACCTCAGGTTCGCGCCGTCCGCCTGATCAAAGTCATCGGACCATCTGGTACGGCGCATGCCGCAGCTCCATTGGAATACGACGCCGACCTCGACGTCTTCACCGTTTACCGTCGTCCAAATGACTTCGACGGGGTATCCCGCATACTTCTTCATGCTCTTCTCCTGACCTCCATTTGGTCGGAGCCGCAGTAATCAGGTGGCAGGTATCTGCCTGTACCTATATATGCTTGGCCAACACAAAACGGAGTTTAGTAACTTGCTTTACAGGCCTCTACATATTGCGCTCTTTCTGGGCGCGGCTTCATCGGCTGTCGCTGCCGAGTGGGAGATCGGCTTGTCGCGAGGTCTGGAGACCTATGCTGCGACTGCAAACGACGGGACCTTGCTCTTAGTTTGCGATCCTGACCGTGTCTACAACCCAAACGAGAGCCATGCGTACTTTTTGTCGCGTCACAGCGATGACAAAGCGCCACAACGCATTGTCTTTCTCGCGGCGAACGGAGAGCAGGCTGCCTTTTCTGTGCAGGACGGGATCGCAACGCAACGAGATGCTGATCCTGCCGAATGGGCACAGCTCATCGATATGATCGAGGCGGGCGGTCAGATTGCTGTCGTGACCGCACGCGATGCCTTTACGCTGGATCAGGACGCGCTGCCCGGGGTTCGATGCCGCTGATCTTTTGAGCGAGCTCTTCGATCTCGGAGTTCAGCAGCGCCTTGCCGCATGCGGATAAAAGTTGCGTCACCCCATAGACGTTGAGCGGGTCATCAATGCTTGTCTGCAACGCCGCCACATGGGCGGCGTCGAGCCTGATCATCGATTTCATAAAGGGGGCACCAGTGCCTTTGGACTCGGACAGGCGTGGTCGTGCAGCGGAGGCAACCTCATGCCAGGTCGCGGTGTCGCGCAGGTTTTGCATGCGGGCGCGAACCACTTTGATCAAGGCACGCCGAATGTAATCCGGATCAAGGCCAGATCGTTCTGCCAGCGCATCAATCTGTGCCTGATCCTCAGCCCCGATGCGCACGTAATAGGTTCGAGACTGCCCTTCGGTGCGAGTACTGCAAGCATCATCCGCCACCGGCTGAGTAGACACCCCCGAGTTGATGCGCGCCGTTTCAGCCGAGGCTGCCTTCTCCCCTTTCCGGGGTTCTTTCTTGTCCACTGAATTTACCGCTGGGCCTTCTGTCGCGACCGCTTCCGCCGTACTCTGATCGAACACGGCATATTTCGTGGCGCTCGTGGCGAACTGCCGCGACCGCGTCAGCCTGTCTTCGTTCGAGACAGCGGTCCCGGACCGGTTTGGAATCTTCCTAGCCATTGGCAGCATCCACCACGGCCTCGATGTCGCCAAGGATCTCACTGCATAAGGCGAGGGCGGAGGAAAGATGCCCCGCCTGCAACCGATGACGAAGATCTTGTTCATAAATGTCCCGCACATATCCCAGTGGCCCGGTCAGCGGCATGCGCTGGATCGCGGCGAGATGGGGCACCGGCGTGGGCAGAAGTGGCAGGGTTGAAATCACCTCGAAGACCTCAAGGTCCTGCCGGTGAACCCTGCTTCTTGCCGCATCACGCTCAAGGTCATCGCCTGCGGTCACGAAATCGATCGCGCGTTTGTCCGCGTTCATCAATACCGCGGAAAACAGCGGGGCGGGGTCATCCGGTCCGAGGGTCTCGATCATGCGCATAACCCATGTCAGGGTTTTCAGGGCCGCCACGAAATCCGATTGTACCGGCACGGCCGGCACCAGGATCATGTCGCAGGCCAGCGCCAGTGTTTCGGTGTCGGGATGCTCGCCGGGGCGGGTGTCGATCAGAACCAGATCAACACCTTCAGCCTCAAAGCTGTCCAGCGCGTGGTAAAGGCCTTCAACGGTCTCGGGGGCATCGGCCACGGTCAAGCCTGTGGGCCATGGAAGGCGTGGCAGATCACCGAAGTCGGCGCGCGCGCTTTTTGATTCCCATTCGAGGATTTGCTTGTCAGCATCCGCATCCATGACATGCACACGGCGGCCGCGTGCGAGCATGGCGGACGCAAGCATCTGTATGAGAGTTGTCTTTCCCGAACCGCCCTTCGCGGAGATGGCCGTCACAACAAGCATTTCTCGACTCCATAACGTATATCTTGCGCCGTTATGGCGATGCCTCGGGATGACGTCCAGACCTTGCGCGATACAGGCGTTCAACCTTTGGGTCCGACAGATGTGCAGCTGCTGTGGCGATGTGCTGTTTTGGCGATCATCTGCGTACGCGTTCGGTCAATTGGTCAGCAGGTCACTCACGCCGACCGTGATTGCAGCGTCCATCCTTTTCGCCATCGCGTCGTTGTGGCAATTTCCCAATGCTGCCATCAGCCTTCGAGGTGTCGGGTCACCTGACCATCGACTATCCGTATCAGCGCCGAGGTAATACGCACGGTGCTGCGCAGGCGTTCCAATCCCACAAGGTCTTCTTCTCCTTCCGGGAGAACCCCTTTGAGCATTCAACGCCAATGAAGGGATATCGTGTCGGCTGCGCCGACGTCATTCCCGCGCCTGTTCAGGATCCGGGCTGGGGTCCCGGATCGCGGCGCGGGGGAGGCGGTGTCCCTTCGGTCTGTTCGTTGTCGCGTGGGGTTTACAGCAGGCATGGCCAAGGCCCTGCCTGCTGATCACCGAAGGTGCGACAACGGACCGAAGGGACGTTGACAGGAACGGTATTGTGTATGACAAAACTTGTGCGGCGACTCATTAGAGTTTTCGTGTTTACAAAAACTATCTAATGATAAATCTTGCCGCCCATGTCGAAACGCCTCTCCACCATAGCCCGACAGGAGGTTCTCCGGCTTGCCGCTCAAGGGCTTGGCGATGGGGAGATCGCCGTGCGTGTTGGCTGCTCCCGACCCACTGTCGCCCGCGTGCGGGCGCGCGGTGTGGTGACGGATCGAACCACAAAGGGCCGCGTGCTGCAGGTTCGGGTGTCCGCCCGTGAGGCCGAAGCATTCGAGGCGCTTGTGGCTGAGACTGGCATGACCACGTCGGGTTTGCTCCGGCACATGATCCGTCTCTCATCCGGCATTGTCGCGTTTCGCCGGGACGAGGTCACGGCGCTCAAGGCGTCGGCCAATCAGCTCAATGCCTTGGCGCGCAATCTTGTCCAGATGCTGAAGCTTGCCCATGCGGGCAAGCTGCGGTGGAACGCGCGCGACGCGGCAATGGTCGGTCGGCTTGCGGATCGGGCCGAAGAGGTTGCCCGGGCCGTGCAGGCTTTGCGCGCGGCCTCGCTGCGCGGGTCCTTCGTCCGGGTGTCCGATTTTCGGGACGTTGGGGAGGGGCAGCGCGATGGCTGAAACACGCACCCTCCAGCAGGCGGTATTGGGCGAGATACTGCCTCATGTGGGGCGGCGATCTGCAGCCATGGCGGGCGAGGCGCGCGTATCGCCGGGCCGTCGGCGTGGCGCGTCCGGCGGGACGGTTGCGGTAATGTCCTGGAACGCGCTGCGGGTGCCGCAAAGCGTGGTGAAGCGGGTCGGCACGGGCGGGTGTCATTCGCCCAAAGAGTTACGCCGACAGATGAAATATATTCTGCGCGACGAGGCGCGGGTCGCAGCCTGGTCGAACCAGATCGGCATCGATCGTGCCTTTGGCGAGCGCGGCATGGAAAATATCATTGCCGATTGGAGTGCTTCCTGGTGCGGGGCGCCGAAACGGGGTCACACCGATCACATCATCCTGTCCTTTCCCAAGGGAACCGAGGCGGAATTGGCGGAAGCCATCTCGCGCGAATGGGCGCAGGAGGTGTTCGGCGGGGATTACCGTGATCGATATCGGTATGTGGCGGCCCTCCATTGCAACACAGACCATGTGCATGCCCATGTTCTTGTCGACAAGGTCGGGATGGAGGACGGCAAGTTCCTCTCGATCAGCCGCCATTCCGAGATCAGCTATGACATGATGCGCGAGCTGCATGCGCAGATCGCGGGCGAGCACGGGCTGGTACTGAACGCCTCTTCCCGTCTGTCGCGAGGCATCATGGAAAACGCCCCGCGGGACACTGATTTGCAGGCGGCCCGCAAGGAGGGACGGGAGCCAGTGGTTGCCCCGCTGGATCCTGAAAGCCGCGCTCTGCGAGAGGCCGAGATACGCAGACACGCCGAGGGGTATCGGCAGCTGGCGCAACTTGCGGGGATGGGCCTGGAGGCCGACACCCCTCCGGATGGATGGATGGGGCGCATCGCGGAGGGCGCAGAGCTTGCCGCCACCAACTTGATGAAAGGAATGCCGGTGAAAGAAGGGTTTGCCGAAGGGGTTGATATCCCCGCTGCCGGAGCGGATGTGATCGGTCGTCTGATCGCCGCCCGCGAGACATTGCAAGCGGAAGCCGACACCGCGTGGAGCGCCATTCAGGACATGGCTCCCGGTGCCGAAAAGGTCGAACTGGAACAGCTCTTTGCGGGGAAGGCCCGCGAAATGGGCAGGCTTCTGGGCCCCGACTTTCTTGCGGATCATTCTTCATCGGTGTCGCCCGAGCGCGATCCCTACAGAGTTCAGGGGATTGCCGAGCTGGCCGCACGGGCAGCAGAGGAGGGCAATCCGCTCGTCGCTGAGGCCGATGCTGCATTGGGTCGTTTCAGAGCTGAATTGGCGCGGGTTCTGGCACCGATGGAGTCACGGCTCGAGGAGGCGGGCAGCAGCGTCGAAGAAGTCGCTGCCCGTTTCACCGCACCCCATCGCAGCGAGGCGCAACTCGAAGCCTCACGCCCAGTGGACGCACAGGAGCGGTCGGACTGGCTTGGGCTCGAACGCGACCTGCAGGCGCGCGCGCGCGATGTTTTTGCGGGGCTGCACATGGATCGTGATCTTTTGGCGGATCTGGCGCGTCAGGACATTCTCGACGCGGGGCAGGGCAGCCGCCTTGCCGACATCACCACGCTGGACAAGCTGATCTCCGACGTGCGGCAAGACCTGCGCGACGGGGATATGGATCAGCTGGCAGCGGGCCGGATCGATCCGCTCATAGACCGCATCGAAGACCCTGGTCTGCGACAAGCCGTGTTCTCGGAGCTAAAAGCCATCGCCGCAGTGGATGCGGGTGATGACATTGCCGGCCGCGACAGCGAACCCGCCGCCATCTACCGGACCCGGATCGAGGCTTTCGAGCGCGCCGAGGAGCGGGGGCGCGACCGGGACGATACCAGTGGCGATTACGGCCTCTAGAGGATTCAAAACATGCTGCATGCAATGGAAAGCCGTTGGCGGTATCCAATCGCCATCCTGCTCGGTCTCGGTGTTGGCACCTGGATCGGTGCCGCGATCGCCACGCTCTATCTGATGGTGCGATTTGGCGAAGACCTGGGTGGGTTCGATATTTTCGAACTTTGGCTGCTCAATCTGTCTGATCCACGGATCAAGGCAAACCCTGCGGTGGAACATACTGCGTGGCTCATCACGGCACTTCCTGCGCTGCTTCTGGCGGCGACAGGAGCGACATCCGTTCATCGCGGGTCGCTCACCGATTATGATGATGCGCATTTCCAGTCGCGTCCCGAGCTCCGCCGCAACCGTATGTCGGCGTCTCTTTCCCAGAACGGTTTTATGTTCGGCAAGCTCGGGTCACCTGCGTCCCGCGCGCCTTTCGTGTCTGCCACGCCAGATCGCTTCCCACACGCAATGATGATCGCGCCAACGGGCCGGGGCAAAGGGGTAGGCTTCGTTTTACCGAACCTTTTGCACTTCCAGGGCAGTGCCGTGATCCTCGACGTCAAGGGCGAGAATTTCGAGAAGACATCCATCCACCGCCAAAAGGCGCTGAACAATCAGGTCTGGTACTTTTCGCCCTATGACTACGTTCAGCCCGAGGGCAAGAACGGGCCCGTCCTGACCCGCACGCACCGGTTCAATCCTCTCCAGCGCATTGCCGATCTGCCCAGCCCCGAGCAGCAATACACCGCCGTCAACACCATGGCGGACTTGTTCCTCATCGTCGAAAGCGTGAACGCGCAGAGCTTTTTCCAGGCCGGACGCAGCCTGTTCGTGGCGTCTTGCCTCTATGCCATCGAGACCGGCAAGCCAACGATCGGTGAGGCGCTGCGGATCATGACTGGCGGCGGCAACAAAAAGGAATTCTACAAACGGGCCGCGATGCAGACCGCAAACCCGGTGGTGGCAGAGATTTTCCTGAGCATGGCCGACGAAGTGGACAAGATTCTCGATTCCTATGTCAGTGTGATCCGCGGGGCTGGATTGGAACTCTGGCTCGATCCGGCGGTGGACCGAGCGACACAGGCAAGCGATTTCGACTTCGGGACGTTCCGACGAGAGCCACAGTCGCTCTATATTGTCGTGCAGCCGGAGCACCTGAAAACACTGGCCCCCCTGATCCGGCTCCTGTTCGCCGATGCCATCGCATGTCTGCAGCGCGCGCATCCCGGACCGGACGAGGCACATCCCGTCATGTTCCTGATGGATGAATTCGACCAGCTGGGCAAACAACCCTTGGTCTTGCAGAGCATAAAGACGATCCGCTCCTATGGCGGGCGGCTGTTTATCATCTCGCAGTCGATCCCCGGTCTTGAGGGCATCTACGGCGAAACCGACCGCCGCGCGCTGCAGGCCGGTGCTGGTGTGCAGATCTACATGACCCCGCAGGATGATCGCACCGCAGACGTGCTGTCCGCAGCCCTCGGCAAACGCACGATCGTGGGCAAGACCAGATCACAGGCAACCGTGCGCAAGCTCTCGGAGAGCGCAAATATCAGCCGTCGCTCGGAAGAACGGGCGCTGGTATCCCCCGCTGAATTGCTGCGTTTCCCGCTCGACAAGGTCCTTGTCCTGCCCGAGGGGCAATATCCAATCAAGGCGGATCACATCCGCTACTATGCGGACCGGCATTTTGAGGAGATCGACAAAGCACGGCAGGGGCATTCCTTGCCCTATCCTCCTGCTGCAGCGCCAGTCTCGAACAGGCCGAAGAAAATCACCCTCGAGCAACCAGAACCCGCAGCACCCGCGGCGATCTCCATGGGCGACAAGGAATTCGAGACTGCGGTGCAGACCTACACAGGCGCGCTACAGGGATACGCAGAAGCCGCGAGGGCAAAGCCAAAGAAAACACGTTTCGGTGGTCGGGCGCGCTCTTCAACCTTGTTGGAGCAGGCGTCGCCTTGAATCCTGGGAATGAGGCCTGACTGCTTTTCTCGCAGTCCGTGGTGCTGATCACTGAACTGTTTGGAAAGGGCCGGCTTCAGTCCGCCAAGTCGTCGAGCGTGACGTCGAGGGCGCTTGCCAATGCGCGCAGGGTTGTGACCGAACCTTGCTTGCGGCCGGTTTCGATCTCGGCCACGGTGACGCGGTTCACGCCCGCCTTCTCGGCCAGCGCTGCCTGTGTCAGACCTCGCAGATCTCGGTATACACGCAGGGCGTTTTCGCCATTCAGCAGGCGATTCACGAAGTCCGATGGGACAAGCTCTTCTTCTCCCGCTGCCAGCGCTGCCTTGGTACGGTCATAGCTCTGCAGATCAGCCAGATCTTCAGCCGCAGCCTGCAGGCGGTCGTATTCTTCGCGGGGGATCGTCACCATCTCGTTCATGTCATGTCCTTTCAGTCATAGATTCCGCCACGGGGTCCGATATCCAGAACAGCCAGGACATTGCCTTGCTCATCCATAATAACACGCCAATCGCCTACCCTTAGGCGAATACCCTCCCGACCCTTGAGGGACTTCACATTGTTGGCCTGCGATGAAGGGTCTTGCGCATAAGCCTCAATCTTGGAGCGGATCAGCGCGGCAGTGTTCTCGGGCATTCGGCGCAACATTTTGATTGCGGCCTTCGTATAGCTGATCTGCTTCATGGTGTAGCTATGGGCGACATTTCCGACAAAGTCAAGCGAAATGTCGCTAAGGGCTACATGCGTTTCAGGTCCGAGCCGATCGCCTGACCTGACTTGCCCGGCAGCCACACCTGTTCGACCCCGCGTCTTCCGTCCTTCCGACCAAGCTGCACCACGACATCGATGCTGGACGCGGCATAGCGCCTTACCTCCTCAAAGCTCATATTGATGCCCACCGACATGACCATGAGGGCAAGGCGGTCGAGCGCCTTCTGCGCGGTATCGGCGTGAATTGTGGTGAAAGAGCCGGAATGGCCGGTGTTGATCGCGTCGAGGAAGGTCTTGCACTCATCGCCGCGCAACTCGCCAAGAATGATCCGGTCAGGACGCATGCGCAAAGAGGTCTCCAGCAATTTGGCCGCGGTGCGCTCACTTGAGGGGACACGGTTAGCCTTGAGCATCGCGCGATTGGGCTGCGGAGGAAAGAGCTCGAATGCGTCCTCGATGGTCACGATACGCTCCGTCTTGGTCACCAGCGCGAGAAGCGCCCGGGCAAAAGTCGTTTTGCCCGTGGACGTCCCGCCGCTGATCATGATGTTCAACCGCTCATCGATGCAGAGTTTCATGGCGGCTCGAATATCCCCCGCCTGCGTCAGTGCGATCACCCGTTCGGCTTTTGCCTGTCGTTCGGCATCCAAATCCACCAGTCCACCGTGCAACAGACCGATGTCGCCCAAGGTGAGTTGGTCTTCACTATAGCGGCGCAAAGTGATCGAGGGCCCGCCATCCACGACGGGCGGATAGACGACCTGTGCCCGGATCGGCTTGCCATTCATCTCAATCTTGCCGGAGACGAGCGGCTTTTTCTCGCTGATCTGTCCGTGGGTGGCGCTGGCAATGGATGTTGCAAGGTCCCGAGCTTGGGCAGGGGAATAGAACACGCCCTCGAGGCCGACCATATGCTCAGCCCCCCGGGTTTCCACCCAGACCTTTCCATCGGGATTGACCGCTATTTCGACCACGCAGGGATCGGCGAGCGGTGCAGCCAGGGGTTTTAGATAGGTCGAAAGAAAACTGGTCTTTTCTGCCGCCTGGTTCATCAATAGAACTCGAGATCACGATCGACGATCACACTTATCGCAGCACCTGGCTGGACCGAAATAACCGGAGGCAGGGTGGTATATTCGCCGATCACCGCATTGGTGGCCTGCGAAAAACTGCCCGCGACATCCTCGGCAATTTCTGATCCGGTCTCGGAGCTGGCCTCGGATGCGGCGATTGCCGGTCCTGCGCCGATGATCGAGAGCAATGCGGCTGTGCCAAAGCGCAGCCCAAAGCGGGAGTTCACGGAGCCAGTGACGCCCGAGCGGCCCTGATCGTCCGCGCCAAATGCGGCGAGCTGAACCGATTGCCCCTCGGGTGTGACGATGCGTGACCAGCCAACCAGAATGCGGGCCTGGCCCAAAGAGACATTCGAATTGTAGGTCCCGAAGAGGCGGGAGCCTTCGGGAATGAGAACGCGGGACTGATCGAAACTCCAGACCGGGTAGTTCACGATGGCGGTAATCTGTCCGGGCAATGTGGATTCGATGGCGGTTTCCAGTGACGCTTGAATGAGCGTGCCCTGCAGAACCGTATTGGAAGGATTGGCGATTACCTCCGCTGTCGCGACTTGAACGGGCTGGGCACCGTCCAACACGAAGGCGCGCGCCGCCGCATCTCCGACCGCAGGTCCCCTCTCAGGGTCAGATGCCGGACTGCCCGTCAGGCCGCCCGCATCAAAGATCACCCCTTCGGACCGGATTTGTGTGTTGCGCAGCGCCGCCGCCTCGGCACGCCGACGGTCCAGTTCAGCCCGTCGCGCGGCTTCCTCGGCAGCGAGCTGATCCCGCTCGGTTTGCGCGCGTAGAGCGTCACGCATACCGTCATCGATCTGCTGTTGCAGGGCGTCGTTCTGGCGCTGCAGTCCGAGCATTTGCTCCATCAACTGCTCCATCCGGCCATCGGCAACACGCGCGCGTGCGGCAACCTCATCAGCGAGACGTTTTTGCGCTTCAAGATCGGCTTCTGCCAACCGGGTGTCCATCTCGCTTTGCATCTGGGCGATGAGCGCCGTGTTCTGTTCCTGGACCGAGCGCAGCGCTTCGGCCAGCTCGGCGGAATTGTCGGGGGCAGGGGCCACGGCCAGTCTTGCCAACTGGGCTTGTAGGGCGACCACGTCGCTCGCAAGCTTGGCGTTCTGTTCCTCGAGGGCTTGGCGCTGCGCCGCGAGTTCATCCTCGATTGGTCCGGGATCGAACCTAGGCTCTGATCTTTGTTCGGTCGGTTCCGCGTCGGTTGTCATGCGGCCGAACCCGTCACCGTCGACCTGATCCTGAAAGTCGTCGGCTTTCGATGTTTCAACGGCAGAAGTGATGCCGCTGCCTTGCACAAGCGGGTAGGCAATGATGGCGGTCCCAGCCAGAAGCAATGCACCCAAACCAAGCCTGAGCCCGAGAGATGCGCGCCGCTTGGGTGCGAAGCTGTATTCCTTTTCCCCGGTTTTCTCGTCGCTCATGATCAGAACTCCCGTCCACGCAGGGCGGCCACGGCGGCAGCCTCGGTCGTGAACCCACCAGTCTCACGGGTAATGCAGATATGATCGTCGCCCATTCGGATCGTGTAGGCGTCCCGCACGCCGGTGACCCGCACGACCGCACCTTGCGTCTGGCTGTTCTGGGTGATCTCGTAGCCTTGGGCGTTCAAGCCGAAGATCGAAGGCCGCACGCCGGGCCGGAATTCAAAGAAGGTCGAGCGCCCATCATTCCAGACCCGCACCGGGCGGATCGCACCGCTGCCCGCGAACTGATAGCCGGTATCTCGGCCTCCAGCCGCAAGCTGGCGCCCGGCGGGTCGCTCGTCGGGAAAGTTTACGACGACCCGGAAAGACTGTGTCCGCGAGCGTCCCTCTGTCAGATAGAAGGCGACAGCGCGGCGGTTGGTAAAGATCGTCAGGTTTGTCGCGGCCCGTGCCTCGACAGGCTTGATCGAGATCGTATTGCGGTTTGACAGAACCTCCACTTCATAGGACGCGGAGTCACCGATCAGGACTTGATTGATCCGTTCGCCGGGACCGAGTTCGATTGACGTGTTTACCCGAAGGTGGGTGTCGATCCGGATCACATCCGTAGGGTTGAAGGTCACGTGGCGAACGCGGGCGTCCTGACCCATGGTGACCGGTGCGCGCTCGGCCAAAGCGGGCGTTCCGAGCAACCCGCCGACCGTTGCGATGGCAATTATAAAGGTTTTCATGAACTATTCTCGTGTCAGTGTTTCGGCATCGACCCGGTAAGCGGTCACCGAGAAGCCAAGGGGATTTTCCCAAACGCGTGTCAGGGAGCGTTCGCGGCGGGGGGCAAACTCAAACCCTACGGTGGCGATGAATGTTTGCGTGACGGGGGTCTGGTTGGGTCGGGTGAGGCGTTTGTCGAACCGGATCTGAGCCACTTCGTCCTGCAGGAAGGTGATCGCCCGCACGCGGACATCGACCTGCGCATTCGCGCCGTAGCTGCGCGGTGGATAATTCTCGGACCCCGTGGTCCAGAGTTCTATCAGCGAGGCGCGGGCGGGCCCACTGGAGCGCCGCTGGACACTTTCGAGCCGTTCTTGAATGCCGTTCCTGAAATAGCTTTCGCGGTCGCTGATATAGCTGACAAGCAGGGACTCCTTGATCGCTTCCTCATCGGTGATACCGGTTGGCTGAACCTGGTAGATGCGTTCTGCTGCACCCGACGTGCTGTCGACGAGGACCGTAAACACTTCGGTTTCGCGCAGGGGCAACATAACCGTAATGGTCAGGGCCAACAGCACGGATACGGCGCAGGAACAGCCCGCAACGATCCATGCGGCGCGCGCTGCCCGGCGCGGACCCATCACCAAATCGATATCGAAATCACTCATGACTATCCCTTCTTCATCTTTCCAGCGAGCTTGACCGCACCGCCCGCATAGCTCCCGGCACGGGCCGCGCTGGACGATCGGTCGGAGACGCCTTGTCCCTGAAGTCCTGCATTGAAGCCCCGTCGCATGTCATCTCCGCCCCGGATCGCGGCACCGGTATTGCGCCACGCGTTCCCGGGCATCCGCGCGGCATTTGCACCGATCGAGGCGAGGCCGATGTTCGTGGCGGCAAGCCCTTGCGCGAAAGTTGGCACGAGCAACATCAGGCCAGCGCCGATCATCATCACCACGACGAACGAAATTGCGTCCCCGAGTGTTTCGACGCTGTCGAGGCTATCAGGTGCGACGGCGTTGCCAGTGGCAATGGTAAATCCTGCCATGGCAGCCACGAAAAGCGGCACAAAGGAAAAGCCGATGGCGAGTTTGACCCAGGCCTCGAACAGCGGCGCGGATTGTTTGAACAAGGTGCAGGCCACGGCCACAGGTGCGATAGCGATCAATACCGCCAACATGATCTTGGCAGCCGACAGAACGATGATGGTGATCGTCGCCATGGCGGCGGCCACAAGAAACATGACCACGCTGGTCATGGCACCGGCCAGCCAGCCGCCATTCTGGCTGATCGCCTGTCCGACATTCAGGGCTTGGGAGTAGAGATCGTCGATTCCATCATAAAGGTTCCCAACTGTGCCGCCTGACAGTGAGTTCAGTATCCCCGCGCCGAGCTCCGCCGGGGCGTTTGTCAAAGCGTTATAGGGGACCGAGAGGTTGGCGAATGAAAGAAAGACGTTGACCAGCACGAGCCGCACCCCGAGAGCGACAATTGTCGCGCGCGAAAGCTCCACCGTTTGCACGACGAGGTTGATGCCGACGAGCGTGGCGACCAACACCGAGGCGGTCCGCACGACAGGACGCACGGCGGCGACCGTATCGGCATAGGTGTCGGCAGCGACACCGGCCACGGTCGCATCAACCATGGCAAGAACCTCGGCAATAATGGCCATCAATCGCCACAGCTTTCTTTACGGAATGCCGTATAAAGTTGGTCAATTTTGACCCATTCGCCGCTGCGATACCGACGCAACGCGCCAAAATCCCCTGCGGTCAGGTTGTTAGGGGTCTTGCCAATCCGTTCCTGGGTAAACGCATCGAGCGACCCGAGATCATAGATGCAGCCGCAGAAGCCCTGCGACATTGCAAGCTCTCTCAGGTCGGTGCCGAAGCCCCATCGAACCGCTCCACGGAAAATCTCGTTGCCGAAAAACTCAGTGTCCGGATAGCTGAAGGTGCAGGTTTGCGGCTTCGGGAACATCAAGAGCCCTCTTGCCTGTACCTCGCGCATGAGATCGAGGAGGCGCTCTTCCTCCCCATTTTCGGTGGCAGTGACGACCTCCCCGAGCAACGTATCGTCGGGCAGGTCTTGCAAGTCTTCCGCCCAGGCACTGCCTGCCAGGGCGATGAAAACTGCAAGTGCTTTGAGTGATGTATTCAAGGGTCAGTCCTCGGCGCCGGAAAAATCAAAGAAGGAGCGTGTGCGGGCCTGCTCGGCCGCGAAATCAATGCCGTTTTGACCTTGCGCCAAGCCTTGGGCGGCATTCAGGCGCCACATCTGGCCCAGCATGTAATTCGTCTCTGCGGCCATACGCGTGTTGAGATCGATCGATTCCTTGAGCGTTTCCTGTTCGCCAATCGCTTCCACCAGCCCATCGATACGCTCGATGCTCTGGGCGGCTTCCTCGTAGGAAATTTGGGCTTGCCCGATAACCATGGCATTGGCAGCCGCCAGATCGGCTATGGCAGCGCCTTGCGGGTTCCCGGCGTCGTTCAGCTCGGTGAGTTTTTCCGAGGTGAACCCCGCACTGGCCATGGTCTCGCGCATGGCATCTGCGGCGCGGCGCTCACCCATGGTGACGTCGCCATCGAGCAGATTGTCCAGCAGGCTGTCAAAATCCCCGAGTGACAGGTTGTCCATGAAACCCGATAGATCGGTGATCTTCTGGGCGCGGGCACGCAGGTCCTCCACATCGTTGTAGAGGGCTGCGATTTCATTCAGGCCGGTAATTGAACCCAGGACGTCATCAAGAAGGCCCTGAATATCAGTGAGGCGCTCGATCTGGGTGCGCAATTCCTCGATTTGCTGGAGCTGATTTTCCGCATCGCGCAGCGCGGCCTGCAGCTGCTCGATATTCTGCGCGAGGTTCGATCCATCGATCACAGGCACACCCTGAGCGAAGGCAGGGGGCGGGTGTGCCGCCATGAGAGTGCCCGCGACAATGATTGCGGCAATGCGGGTGTCAGCCCTCATCGGAATACCTCCAGAAAGTGGATTGCTCCAGGTGATCGGCGGCCTCGGTCAAACCTTGTGCCGCTTCGACTTTCACGTGGGCCGCGCGCAGACGCAGCGTCAGCGCCATGAGCCGCGCCCGTTCAGCAAGCATATAGGTGGAGCGGTCCAGCGCCTCTTTTGCGTTACCGGGCGGATCTTCACGCAAAAGCGCCGCGATCCTCGTCATCGCCTGATCGATCTGGGCACCCATGTAGGCGCCATAGCCGACCGAGGCATCCGCCCAGTTGCCCCAGGCGGCCGAGGCACCATCGAAGCCCGCCATTGACCCCGTCATGTCGACGCCGGTGATGGTGCCAAGATAGTCGTTGTAATAGCCGTTGATGCGCCGGACGTAGGTCTGGGTTTCCTCGAAAGGAGGCACACCACCATATTCGAGAACACGGCCGGGGCCTGCATTATAGGCCGCCAGAGCGTGATCAATCCGACCGAAGCGGTTCAGTTGCGTGAGAATGTAGCGTGCGCCACCGTCCAGGTTTTCCCAAGGATCATACGGGTTCACACCGAGATCCGATGCTGTGCCCGGCATCAGCTGGCAAAAACCGCGCGCACCCACGTGGGAGACGGCTGCATTGTTGAAACGACTTTCCTGCTTGATCAGTGACTGAAACAGGATACGCCACGTCAGTGGCGTCAGACCGGCGGCCGCAACACCGGGATGACCCTCATAGCGCCGCGCCACCGTGATGATCATGCGCTCCACGTCGCTTGGCTCACCGAAGAGGCGATCGGCATCAGGATGATCTTCCTGGGCTGGGTAAGTCTCTGCAGCGCTCGCCCAGCCAGGCCCACCAGCCTCGAACCCACTCAGGTCGGTGACACCGGTGGTCTCCGCCAGGAAACGCTCATAGGCTTCAAGCTGCTCTTGATAGATATCCGCTTGTTCCTCGCGGGCATCGCGCTTCTGGCCCTGCCGCAAGGCGTCGCGTGCGAGCTCTTCCACGCGAGACACAGCGCGGGCAAGGTTGGAGCCATCGATCACTGGCACGCCCTGCGCGGAGGCAAGCGAGCCAAGACCCAGGGCCAACGGAACCGCCATTCTAGAAGCTCTGGAAATCACAATGCGCATTCCGTGAAACAAGGTCGGGAGCAGGGGCCGAGAACGCCATAGCGGGCCGCTCAAAACAGGGCGATCGCACGCCTGTTGATGCACCTTCGCAAGCGCTCAGGACCGTCGTGGCGACCAACAGAAAAAATCGTGCTTTCACATCATGTCCTTCCAGAATTCTTCTTTCTTGCGCCAATCAGCAGGCGCCTTTTCCTCGCCGGTCTTGCCGCCACCAAGAACAGTAACCAGACCGCCCAAGCCTGCGAGATCGGTATTCACGAACACGCTGTCGGTGCCGGAACGGATCAATGCCAGCCGCAATCCGGCTGTCGGGCTGGAAAGAAAATCCGCCTCGCGCGCGTTCAGGCGCAGGATGCTGTAATCCTCTGGATTTGCCCGTGGATTGGGAAACAGGATCTGGGTTGCCACACTTTCCGCGATGATCTGGCCGACCGAACTTTGGTCTAGATGACCCGGTGTCTGGGTCAACATCATCACCACGCAGTTGCGCTTGCGCATGGTAACCAGCCAGTCATGGAGACGCTTGACGAAGATATCGTCAGCCAACATCTTCCACGCCTCGTCGATCACAATGATTGTTGGTCTGCGATCCTCGATCACGCGCTCGATACGGCGGAAGAGATAGGCGAGCAGGGCGGAGCGTTCTGCGTCCTGGTCCAGAAGTTCAGTCATGTCGAGACCAAGGACATCCTCGCCAATGGCTATCGCCTGGGCACTAGGCCTTGAGAAAAGCCAACCGTACCGGCCGACTTCTGTCCATTCCCGCACGCGGGACACCAGGTCGCCATCATCATCAGTGGAGGCCACGAGACTTGCCAAACCGTCGAAGGTTCTGAGGCCCGGCTCCGCAGCGGCAATCTGACGAACCGCCTCGTTCAGTGCTGCGGTCTGGACCGTCTCAAATGGACGGTGACGGGCCAGAATGTCGCCGAGCCAATCTGTCAGCCAGGCGGCCCCCCGCGCATCGGTCTCCGTGGTCATTGGGTTAAAGCCGGTGGGCTGGCCCACCTTGATTTCGCTGTAGCTGCCACCCAAAGCGCGGATCGCCATCTCCAACCCCTGATCCTTGTCGAAAACGATGACCCGCGCACCCACTCTTCGGGCCTGTGCCATGAGAAAAGCCGTGCCGAGTGTCTTGCCGGACCCGGTGCGGCCCAGAACAAGCGTGTGCCCGACGCTTGGTTCATCGGTCCGGCGCCCCGCTTCGTGAAAGTTGAACCGGTAGAGGCTGGAGGTCACGGTCGGGAAGGCCGTGATCGTCTTGCCCCATGGGCTGGCCTCAGGTCCGCGCCCTGGCCGTGTCTTGTGAAAGGCCGCCAGTTCCGCGAAATTGTGCGACGAAACGATCCCGTCACGGATCCGGTAGGCCCAGTTTCCGGGCGCTTGCGCGAAATAGAGTGCCTTTGCGGCCCAGGATTCCCGGACCAGAACGGCACCGGTCTCTTGCCCCGCCCGCCAGATCTCGGAAGCTGCCTGTTCCAGTTCCTCGGCGCTGTCACAGAAAACCTGCACGGAGGCGTGATGTGTCCCAAAGGTCGACCGGCCGGATGCCACGGCGTCGGCGGCTTCGATCAATTGCTCTGTCAGGCTGACACCAGCATCCTCGGAGGCACCCCGCTGGCGAAAGGTGCGTTGAATGCGCTCAACCATCTCATTGGCGCGCCGCGGCGTGAAAGAGTTGGTGATCGTGATGTCATAGGACAGCTCCAACGCGTCAAGCATAGTTGGCCAGGTGCGACTGGGATAGGATTTTATCCCGAAAATCGCGCCGTATCGTGCGCGGTCGCCGCTTTCCAGCCGCATGGTTTTGCCTTGAAAGCTGACGTCGAAATTGCTCATCGTGTCAGCCAACAGTTGCCCGGGGGCCGCGATGATCTTGCCGTAGCTCTGTCCGTGAACCGCGGCCAACACTGCAAGCCAGTCCCCGCTCGAGACTGTCAGGCGCGCTGCACCTGCGTCGGAATACATCGCCATGAGCAGCGTCATGGCCTCTTCCAGGGCAACAATTCGCGTATCGATGTCTTTCTGGAAATCGCGGCCGCCGCCAAGGGCGCCCAGAACCTTCGAGAATGCCTGCGGCATCGACGGACGCATCAATACTGTCAGCATCAAGGTGCGGGCTTTCAGGTCACGTGCGCGCAGGCTTCTCTGCCACGCCGCGTCTACCGCATCTGCAAAAGGCATACCGTCAGGCGCAGCAAGGTCCGCGACATCCGGGCGTGATACCTTGTTGATGTGGAAACCGAAACGCTCGCCCAACTGACTGACGATCCGGGCAAAGCCTTCACTGATCTCATCGATCCGGGCGTCATCGCTGGTGAAGCTGTCGATCCCGCCAAGCGTGACCGACGCCATCAGATCACCCTGCCGCGTCAGGATGACATTGTCTCGCACCGCAGCAATGTAAGGTAGGTGCCGCCCAAGACGCTCGGCTTTCAAGACCTTGTCCCCAAGTGCATCCCGAACAGCGTTGCTTGCAATCAACCCCCGAAACTCACGCGACATAGAGATCGCCCCCAACGCGGGATCGCACACTCGTTCGCGGTGTGCGCGACATTACCACGTTCAAAATCTGGAACAGATGTGGATTGCGGTCTGCGACCACCCAAAGCGGTGGGTAGCCCGCGAGGAACACCAGCAGGAACCGCATGTCGTCAACCAGAATGAAAGGGATCACGGATGCGAAGACCAGCGCCACGAAATATCCGATCGGGAGACCGAATATCCGTGGCGGCTTGGTCAGCCCCAGAAAGAGTGGTGTGTCGCGCATGGAGGTCTCTGCAGTCAGTCAGATCAAGGAGCCGCAAAGCCATCGATGATGGTCTCGGCCGAAAAGATCAGCACCACGCCGACAAACACGGCGACGAAGATCGGCCAGTTGAGACGCCCGAAAAACATCATGACACCGGAGCCCACAAGAGCGAGCACGCCGAGGCCACGGCCGATCGGACCCGTCACCGCGTCGATGATGTTGTCGATCATGTCAGAGACCGGGCTAAGGTCTTGTGCGAGCGCCGGGGCGGCGGCCAACATCAGCAACGCGGCCAATGCCGCCCGGGTATAGTCGATGCGTTTCATATCTGGTCTCCGATGGATTGAGCATAGATGGCCATGACCTTGCGGACATGGCCTTGGGTTTCGCGGTAGGGGGGAATCCCGCCATGGCGCGCCACGGCTTCGGGGCCGGCATTATAGGCTGCAAGCGCAAGCTGCGGCGTGCCGAAACGATCAAGTTGTGTGAGCAAGTAGCGGGCGGATCCATGCAGGTTTTGCTCAGGATCATGCGGATCGACGCCAAGCACGCGCGCAGTGTCCGGCATCAACTGCCCAAGCCCGATTGCGCCGACATGCGACCGCGCGCCTGGATCAAATGCGCTTTCAATAGCGATGTTGGCGCGAAAGAACGCGAGCCAATCGCGAGAGGACATCCCGGCTCTCCGCAGGGCCGGGTGGTCCACGTAAACCGACCCCACATCAAGGATCATAGTCTCGATCGCAGGGCGGCCCGATGGGACCCGAGGCGGAGACAGGCGTGGTGAATCAAGAGGGACGACCTCAGAGCGTGCGACACCGTCGCTTTGCTCGGGTTGGGGTCTTGCAAAGTCGAGAACGCTACTGGTCAGTCGACCAATACGGTCTGGAGCATCGAGATCGATAACGGATTGTGCATGAGTGGAAGGGCCTGAAAGCCCCCAGAGAACGAGGCTAGCCGCTGGTAGGATACCTTGTCGTCTCAAACTCCCACGTGCCTCTCTCACCTTCTCGGAGAGGGCAGCTGAATACCTTTGCGTCGAGCTCCAGGCAGAAGCTCATGAGCCCTGCTGCGGTCTTGAAGACGCGTGGTTTCAGATCCCGGTTGGTCACATAGACCGACCGGTGCACACCGCCTTGACCGTCATTGGAGCAGACGAAAACCGTCCAGCCACCCCTATGCGTATTGCCGCCCTTTTCCGGGGCCTCAACGCATTCCACCTCGATCCATGCCCCACCCTCGATCGCCTCTTGCATGTGCGATGTTAGGATCACGGGGTATTTTGTTCCTGCCATTTTGCCTCCGAAGGAAAGAAGTTCCTACGGAAGTAACCTGCTTTTGCACCGCTTCAAACAGTGCATGTCACAAGATATGCGTTGACGTAGCGCAAAACATTTTAAGAGATCAATAGATATCTTTTGATTGATTACGATATTTTTTCGGTGATAGGTCCGACACACGATTCGCCCCCAGATTGTCGGGAGACCACCAGATGTCGCGGTTGCTGGCATGTAGCACATTCATCGCCCTAGCGATCCCAGCAAATGCCGAGACGCTGGCGATGGACTGCGTGTTGCCGTTGCGGCCGGAGCTGGCGGCCTCGCCTGCGCTCCTGAACGAGTACGGCGACGACATCAGAGCCGAGTTCAACACCTACTTCGATGAGGCACAAACCTATCTGAATTGCCTCGCCGCAGCATCAGCTTCCGCGCAGGCCGAAGTCCGTCTTGTGCTTGACGCTTACCAGGAGATGTTCCAATGAAACGACGCGCAAAATATGTCAGTAATTATGACACAATTAACATAAGTCTTATTATACGCCAACAGGTTAGCGGCGGCGCTCTGTCATGAGGCGGCTTGTGTCAACTGCCGTGATCATCGCGATCGGGCTTACACCGCTTGCTGCCAAACCTGCCGCCGCACAAGGCTACCAGATCGATTGTGCGATCCTCCTGTGCCTCGCAGGCGGTTGGCCAGCGTCGGTTCCCTGCGCCCGTGCGCGCGCGGAGTTTATCCGCCGGATCACGCCCTGGCCAATTGAGCCACCGCTGCAGATCTGGCGTTGTCCAATGCGTGCTGAGTTCGAAGCGCCGAACCCGGTTGAGCGCCTCTACAGGTTGGCGGGGTTCAATCCGGGTCCAGCAGTCTCCCTGCCCCGAGAGCGAGAAACGCTCAAGCTCGCCCAAGCTGTCGGTGGCCGCGCTGACATCGACATAAGCGGTCCAAGTTTTGATTTCATCCGCTCGATCGATGTCTTTCAGGTCTCAATACGCCAGCGTGAATCCGACAAAGGCGAATGCAACCGCTCAGATTTTGTCCGTCACGGAACTTATGACGCGAACGGGCAGTACAATTGGCGCGCAAGTTCGCTGGGTGCGTTGCCGTCGGCGTTTCGAGGCGAAGAGCGCTACGGCGAACATTGTCCGGAGATCTCTATTCGCGCTGTTTTCGTAGACTGGAATGACCATCAGGGTCGCTACGGTTTCGAACAGGTCAATTATTGATCCTGTCGCTCTCAGAAGCAAGGAAGAGCATTTCCCAAAAAAGCGAAACCCCCGCAAGGCGGCAACCAAGCGAGGGGCTCAAAGAACAACGGAATTGGCGTTCCGTCAGATCAAATCAAACTGTGATCTCGTTCTAGCAGTCCCGACAGTCAAGGCAATGAAAAAACGTGTCGCTCGCGGGGACACGGATGCCTTGTTGCAGCCTTGTCCCAATTCACAAGGACTAGACAGTGAACGTGATCCAAACCCATCTAACCCTGCCGGAAGGCTGGACCAAAGGTGCTGTTATGGCACTAATTTCAGAGGTTGCCCCGCATATAGGCCTGCGCCCGGCGCGCTTGGCAGTTCTGAGCTACATCATCGGGCGGACCCGCGCATCCGACTGGACCTCTCCCCATCGTGAGCCGGTGTTTTTTGGCGCGCAAGATCTCGCAGCGGTCGAACTTGGCAAGACTTCGCGCCAGTTGCGAACGGATGAGGGCGCGCTGGCCCAGCTTGGGCTGATCGTGAAACGTGTCGCGGCGAATGGGGCCCGCTATGGTCGCGCTGGCCTAGGCTTGATACTGACTCCGCTGATCGCGCGACTGGAAGAGTTCATAGCCCTTCGCGATCGGCTCCGTGCGGAACGGAGGCATTTGCGCGCTTTGAAGGATCTTCGGTCCCTTCGTTTGCGTCACATGAAACGGTGCATCGCCGCCCTGCCCTCCTCGGCTATCAACGATCCTGAGATCGTCAAGATTCTGGCCAGTTTCGATGAATGGCCACGCAGCGATGCGTTAAGCCGTCTTGGTCTGGACCGGCTGACAGCCCACTTGCAGAGCTGCGCAGAACTTTGCAACAGCATCGATGACTGGTTTGAAAACCATGGGCTTTCTTCCGACCAACCAGCGGAAAACTTCCGGCCCTTTTTACAAAGCATCAAAGAAGATATTCAAAATGTAGAGAGCTTGCTGGCTGTGGATAACGCCACGACACATGAGAAAACTGCTCAGCACGAGGCGCCACCCTCCGCGCCTGCTACTCTGATGCCAGAGCATCTTCACAGCATTGCTGGCGACGGCCTTCGCATGATGCTTGATGGGGGAAGGTATCAAAACCGCCCAATCCGCGAGCGCGATATCGTCGAGGCGGCCTGGGCGCTATTGCCAATGCTCGATATCCATCCGTCAGTTTGGCATGAGGGCCAAAGCACCTTGGGCGATCACGGTTTGGCACTCTGCCTCCTATTGGTCGATGCGCAACGAGATCACCCAAGATACCCAGTGCGCAATCCAGGAGGTCGTCTAATCGCAGCCAGTTTTGCAAGCATTTTTTTGGCTCCGACCGCTAACGTTCGGAGGGAGTGTCCTTTTTTATATAGGAATAGCGTAGGAGGCGCGCGGTCAGAACGTCAGCCGAGAGCAGGGTCGTCTTCGCGG
>JANSYF010000021.1 GCA_024742575.1 Paracoccaceae bacterium
ATTCAAAAAGAAAACAGGGTCTGGTCCAGTACAAGCGGATTTGTCCAGTACAGAACAACTGAAAAAAGCTGCGCAGATCAAAGCCGAGATTGAAGCCATCGAATCTCAGATAGCCAACTTGGCCAAACAGTATGAAGCGCTGAGGTCTAAACTTCATAAAAATGGGTTGGGGCACGGTTTTCTGAGACAGTTGTGAGCGCTATTTCCAACGGGAACGGGAGTAGAACATGACTGACAAAACAACGGACGTTACAGGCGCGACGGAGGCCGCGGCCCCGACGCCGCGCGCCCATAACGCTGGCGGCGGCGGGGCCGCGGCCGGCGGGTCGAAGCGATTTTCTGCGAAGCGCAAGCTCGCGATTGTCCAGCGCCTGCTGCGCGGCGAGAGCCTTGAGACCGTGTCACGGGATGAGAATGTCGCGGTGCACCGGCTGACCGAGTGGCGCGAGAAGGTGTTGGGTGCGGCTGAGAGCGCCTTGAAGGAGCGAGAGCGGGACGCGCGGGACGAGGAGATCGCGCGGCTTCAAGCCAAGGTGGGCGAGATCACCATGGATAATGAACTGCTCTACGCGAAGATCGACAAGCTGGAGGCCGGACGCCCTTTTGCTCGGAGGAGGTCGAAGAGATGAGCAAGGCGTATTCGATCTCCGCACACCGCCGTTTTGGTCTGTCTCGCGTTTGCCTGGTCTGGGGCGTTTCCCGCGCGACGGTTTACCGGCATCGTGCCGCGGCCAATGATGGAGCGGCAGCAAATATGGGGCGGCCCCCAAAGCGACGGGGGCCGCAAGGAGCCTGCAGCGACGCCGAGCTTCTGGGCCACATAGAGGCGGTGATCGCCGCCTCGCCCTTCTCTGGCGAGGGCTACCGCAAGGTCTGGGCGCGGCTGCGGATCATGGGCGTATTGACGGCTGCCCGTAGGGTCCGGCGGGTCATGAAGGAGAACAACCTGCTGGCACCGCAGCGGCCTGTTCAGCGGGACGCACATCCGCATGACGGCACCATCGTCACCACGAAGGTCGATGAGGTCTGGGGGACCGACATGACCCAGACGATCACCACACAGCAGGGGCGCGCCTACGTCTTTGTCGTCGTCGATCATTGCTCTGGCGAATTCATCGCCACCCACGCCGCCTCGAGCGCAAGCCGATGGGAGGCGTTGGAGCCGGTTCGACAGGGCGTGACCCTGCACTTTGGCGGCGTCAGGCCCGATGCCGCCAAGGGGCTGACCCTGCGCCACGATCACGGCTCAAACTACATGTCGGAGGATTTCCAGAATGAGATCAAATGTTTCGGCATGATCAGTTCTCCTGCATTCGTCAGGCAGCCGGAAGGCAATGGCGTCGCCGAGAGGGCGATACGGACCCTCAAGGAGCAGCTCCTGTGGGTGCGGCACTTCGAAACCATCGAGGAACTCCGCACCGCGCTCGCTGAGTTCGCGGCCCAGTATAACGCATCGTGGCTGCGCCAACGCCATGGATACAAAACACCCGATCAGATAAGGGCCGAGCAAAAAGGCCTTGAAGCCGACGCTGCCAAGGCGATCATGATGGCAGCCTAACCAGCGCAAAGCGCTGTCTCATAACCGTGCCCCAGTACAAAACTTCATAAAAAGAAATCAGCATTGAGATTGCTTGGCTAAGCTGTGAGGCGAACGGATATAGCGATTGGAGGGATGACGTCTGGTTGCGCAAGTGTTTTTGGAGGCTGCTTTGCTTTGATTCTGAACCTATTTTCTTGGTGGAGAGCGTTGGATGCCAGACCCATTCCCTCCGCCACTCCCCATATTTATCCAAACATGAAGAATAAGAGTGATGGCGCTGATTTGTCTTGGTTTGTTTGGTTTCCGCGCGTGATCCGTTTTGATGAGGCTCGACTAGCTTGCGCGAGGTTGCAACCTGATGCCCAAACCTCAATGTCCGTAAACGGCTGACGCAATCCCGAAAGCGCCGACCATGACTAGGCTCAGAGCCCACGCGATGTCGAGGTTAAACCATGTACGAGACAGAAATTTGATGCCAAGCCAGAGGTAGATCACCACGGCGAGTATGGCTCCGGCAAAGGTCATGGCCCCAGTGTGGACGAGCGCCACAAGGAAGGCGGTGGCGATGTTTTGGGTCATCAGCTGTCCTGCTGCAGAATGGCCATCGCCGCCGACGTCCACACCACAAATGCCCAGATAAATCGGCACCAGCATCAGACCTGCGCCATGTGCCATTGCAGCAAGGAACGACCAAAGCGCCAGCCGGGCAGGGTGGACGCGGGCCAGAAACCGGGGGTGGCGGCGGTTAATCAGCAGGTAGATGCCCATTGCGATCACCAAAGCCCCGGCACCGATGCGGATCTGCATCTCCCATGTCACCAGCGCGCTCATTACCGAAAAGGGAAGCAGGATGGCCGTCATGGCAAGGAAATGACCGAACGCCAAAGCAACCAGTGCGCGGCCCATGGCGCGCGGGCGTCCCTCCATCAAGGCTGCGGATACAGCAAGCGGCCATCCCATGCCGGGATTGATGCCGTGATACATGCCTGACAGAATGACGGCCCCCCAGAGGGCCGTCATCGTGTTTGGATCAAAGCTCATTCAGACGTTCGGATAACAGAAGCTGTCGGTGGAACAGTCACCGCCTTCAAGCCGGATCTGGTGTGACCTGAGGCCCTTGGGGAACTGGACGTAGAAGTCTTTATCCAGTTCCAGCCCACCGCCTTCGCCGACCCGCGCCATCACCATCTGGCCGCCCTCCTGACCGGGGTAGAATTGATCATCCCAAGTCGAATAGAGCGAGTTGGTCCAGTAGACGCGTTTGCCATCGCGGCTCACCTCGACCATCTGCGGGCCAAAGGCAAACTCTCCGCCGCCCGGATGCTTGGTGTTGCGTGCAATCCCGCCCAGTTCGACCTTGCCAGCCAGCACTGGGTTCATTGGGTCGGACACATCATACTGGTGCATCTCGCCCATGCCCCAGCAGGCAACGTACAGGTATTTGTCATCAAGGCTGAGGTCGATATCCGTCACCAGTGGTGGCACTGCGCCAAAGCCTTGCAACAGCGGCGGCAGATTGGCAGGGTCTTCAGGGCGGGGGTCAATGGTGATCGTTTTCTTGGCCTGCCATGTGCCATCGTCACCGCGCCACCATGTGAAGATCGCGCCTTGCAGGTTGGTGGTGTCCACCACGACACCGCAGAACCCGTAGGACTTTTTCGGGTCATGCGCGGGTCGGATTTCCAGCGCCATCTGGTGATTGGCCCCAAGGTCGATGGTCTGGATGTTCTTGCGCTTGCGCAGGTCCCAGAAATGGATCGAATGGCCATATTTGTTGGACAACAGGTCTTCGGCCACGATCCCGTTCTCGAATTGTGGCGGCAGACCCCATTCAGAACTGACCATGTAATCCTGTGGCAGGTTCCACCAGAAATCATAGTGCTTGTCCTGCGGTCCGCGATCCATCTCGTATTGGCCGATGATCTCGAAGGTTTCGCAATCCATGATGAAGATGCCCGGAGGGCCGTCGGTCCCGTCCTTGCCACCACCACCAAGGGTCGAGACATAGATACCTTCGGGACCGCAATGAATGGTGTGCGGGCGGGAATAGCCGGTTTTGGCGAACACCTCTTCGGGTTCGATGATCTTGTGGATCTTGGCTTCAAGCGGCTCTTTGACGTCGATCACATAGATGCGCGACGATCGGATACCCGGCACAATCAGATAGCGGCGTTCGAGGAACGCGTGGCCCGTCAGGGGCGACAGGGAAGAAGAACAGGCGTTCCAGCCGAAATGGTGAAACTCATCGCCCTTATACGGCATCATGACGGTGTGGACGATCGTGCCATAGGTGTCGGATTTTGGATCAAGATCGACAACGGCGATGCCGTCGGGTTGCGACCCGTCCGGGCTAAGCATTACGGTAAAGCCATAGGTCTCCACCGGGGCTTGCATGGCAAGCTGGGCGGTGGCGTGAAACGTTGGATCTGGTCTTAAGTTCATGTGGTCCTCCCTTAGAATTCAAACCCTAGCCGGGTCAGCTTTGAAATAGTCCTCTTCTAGCGATGCGGTGACCTCGGTCTCCTCAAACCTCGGGCACATTGCAGAGTTGAATGGCACCGCTGACGCGGTGGGCCAAGCCTATCAGATTCTCGCCAATTTCGGCCCGGTATGTTGCGCCGAATCGGCGGATCGGCCCGACTGCGCCGACACTGAACGTGGCCCCGATATTGCCGATGGACACAGGGGCTGCGACGCTTGCGATACCGATGTCGATTTCCTGATCGCAATCGGCAAAACCGCGTTTGACGATCTCGGCGAATTCGCGGCGCAGATCCGCTTTGGTGGTCTTGGTGAACTCGGTGTAGGCGCGCAGCGTGCCGGTGATGATGCTGTCCTGAAAGTCCGGTTCGGCAAAGGCGGCAATCGCCTTAGAACACGAACAAGCGTGAAGCGGGCGCACGCCAAGGCCGGGATGAATGTACGCGCGGGCCGGGTCGTCTGGTGTTTCGACATGGATGATCTCGACCTGGTGATTGCGGAACCGCGACAGGAACACCGTTTCATTGAACTTGACCGCTGCCGCCTTAAGCAAAGGCGCCGCAGCCTTGCGCACGTCCACATCTGATTTGCCCAACAGTGCGATGCGGATCATGCGTTCCCCGATCACAACGCGGCCATCTTCGGCTGGGCTTTCGATCAGGCCATGCTCCAACAGCGTCTGCACAAGGCGGTAACTGGTGGGTTTGGGTAGACCTGTCGCCTTCTGGATATCGGCTGCCGTGACCGGTCGGCCCGCTACAGCGACAAGCTCCAGTATGGTGGTCAGGCGTTCGAGAAGCATCGTGCGGGAATCTCACAATTAGAGACTTAGTCTCACGCTACGATCTTCTTTGATCCTCAGGCAAGAAAAAACGCCGCCCATTGCGCGGTTGATGCCGTGTCGCGCTTAAAACGGTCCACCAAGCTTGGCGCGGGCACCTGTGGCCGGTAGGCTGTGGCCATGGGTTATGTCACGTCACTGTTCGTCCGCAAGATGGTCGCCGCTGCTGGTTCGAAAGTGGATGCGGCGTCGTTGCTGACACAGGCGGGGCTTGGTCCTGACGATGCGTGGGATCCCAAACTCATGGTGCCTGACACGCGGTATTACGATCTGATTGAAGCCATTTCTGCACAGATCGACGCGACCGAGTTGCCGCTGACAGTCGGTGCGTCCATGCGTTGCGATGATTACGGTGCGCTGGGGCTGGCATGGAAAGCGGCACCAACGCTGCATGGGTCGTTGTCGCGGGTCGAACGCTATGCCAGGCTTTGGACAAGTGTGGTCGAATACGAGCTGCGTGACGATCCGCGCGGTGTGTGGTTCATCCTGCACCGAGAGGGGCCGCGCCGATTGGGGATGCGTTTGTCCAATGAAGCAACGCTCGCCAGTGGGGTGTCGCTTGCCCGGCAGGTCTGCCCGGTACCCTTTGCGCCCTTGGAGGTACAGATCAAACATGCGGCCCCCGCCAACACGGCCTATCACGAAAACTACTTTGGCTGTCCCGTCCGCTTTGATGCCGATCTTGATGCGTTGCTGTTTTCACCCGACGCGCTGGCGCAGCATAATATCCTCGGGGACGAAGGCATTTCCCGTTATTTGGTCTCGCACCTTGACCGCGAATTGTCCGAAGTGGCGACCGAACCCGCGCTGATGGTTGAGGCCAAAGATGCCATTGCCCAAGCGCTGAGCGAAGGCACGCCCAAGATGGCCGACATCGCCCGCAGCCTTGGCTACAGTGCCCGTTCGTTTCACCGCCGCCTGTCGGAACATGGACTCAGCTTTCAGACATTGGCCGAAGACACCCGCCGCGAACTGGCCGAAGGACTGTTGCGCGACGAACGTCATTCGCTGGCCGAGATTGCGTTCCTGACAGGCTTTGCCGAACAAAGCTCCTTTACCCGTGCGTTTAAACGCTGGGTCGGAAAGACCCCCGCCAGCTACCGCAAAGATCGCCTGACGCCCTGACTGGTCAAGGCTGCCCTTTGGCGGCAAGTGTCAAAACCCTGGCATCGTCGGTCAAGAACAGATGCCGCACACCGCGCTATCCCCTTGGTCATCGTAACCCACCAAGGAGATAGACACATGCAAGACCAACCCATCCTCGTTATCGGCGCCACTGGTAAAACCGGTGCCCGCGTCGCAACCAAGCTTGAAGCGCTGGGCCACACCGTCCGTCGTGGATCGCGCAATTCGGCCACGCCCTTCGATTGGGAAGCGCCGGAAACATGGCCCGCCGCTCTGGTCGGTGTCCGCGCCGCCTATGTCACCTACTTCCCCGATCTCGCGTTTCCGGGGGCGGTCGAAAAGCTCGAGGCGCTGTGCGAAGCGGCTGTTGCGGCAGGCGTGCAGCATTTGGTTCTGCTGTCCGGTCGCGGCGAACACCATGCCCGGCTGGGCGAAGAGGTGGTGCGCAATTCCGGCACCGCTTTTACCATCGTACGTTCCGCCTGGTTTGCGCAGAACTTTTCCGAAGGCTATCTGCGCGATCCGGTGCTGGCGGGGGTGCTACCCATGCCCGGCGGTGACGTGGCAGAGCCGATCATCGACATCGACGACATCTCAGATGTGGTCGTGGCTGCCCTGACCGAACTGGGTCATGAAGGCCAGCTTTACGAAGTGACGGGCCCGCGCCTGATGACATTCGCCGATATGGCGGTTGAACTGTCCGCAGCACTTGGCCGGGACGTGCAGTATGTCCCAATCACCTTTGAGGATTTCCACGCCAGCGTGGCGCAGGCCGGGGGCAGTTTCGTCGCCGATGTGTTCACCGCCATTGCGCGCGAAACGCTTGACGGGCGCAATGAACATTTGGCCGACGGTGTGCAGCGTGCGCTGGGCCGTCCGCCACGCGACTTTGCCGAATTCGCACAAACCGCCGCCCGTTCGGGCGCATGGACCCAAGCGGCCTGACGGCCTGAACCTAAAGGAATATCCTATGTCTTTCACCCGACTTCAGAAGATCGCGCTTGCCGTGGCTGGGGCAACTTCGCTTGCTATCGGTGCCACCATCATGGGCGCACCGCATGTGTTCTATGCCAGCTATGACATCGCCATCGGCACCGACCCAAGCCTTCTTAGCGAAGTGCGCGCACTTGGTGCAGGGCTGGCAGGTTTCGGCGCTGTTATGCTGGCCGGGATCATCTGGCCACCGCTGCGCCAGACAGCAATCGTCGCAGCACACATGGTGTTTCTGGCCTTTCCCGCAGGCCGTATTGTGAGCCTTGTCGCGGACGGCGTGCCATCGACGGGCATCCTGTCGGCACTGGGTCTTGAGCTGGCAATCGCTGCGCTGTGCCTGTTTGCATTTCGGCGACGCACCACCACTCCGGCCCGCATGGCCGTCAGTTGACACCCAAAAAGGCGGGGAGGGTGCTCCTCCCTGCCGCACTCCCCCCAAACAGAAAGAACTCTCATGCCACCAATTCTCTTTTTCCTCATGCAATTCGCCATCCTCGCCTATGCGCTGGTCGGCGGTGTGTTTCTTGCCTTTTCCGACTTCATCATGCGGTCGCTGTCCCTGACCGGCGGTGTCGGCGGGGTCGAAGCGATGCAGGTCATCAACCGCGAAGTGTTCCGCTGGGTCTTTATGGCGCTCTTCCTTGGTATGGCAGCGATATCGCTGGTTATTTCCGGCTACGCAGCGATTTCCCTGAGTGGCCCGGCTGGCACGTTGATCCTGCTTTCCGGTCTGGTGTACCTCTTCGGCTGTTTTGGCGTTACCGTGCTTTTCAACGTCCCGATGAACGAAGCCCTTGCGGGAATGGACCTCGCTGCCGAGGCCACCCAGAGCTATTGGACGGGCACCTATCTGCCGCGCTGGACGTTCTGGAACTCGGTTCGGACCATTGCCTGCGGCCTGTCCGCGATTCTGCTTCTGACGGGGCTAATGTGGCTCACCCAGACGCAAGCCCGCATGGTGTGATCCATCCGCAGCGTCAGATTGATTTTCCCATAGTCGTCCCCTAGATGCGTCTGGCGAACCGCCGGGCGCGTTTTTTTTGCCCGGTTCGGTGATGAACAAAGAGGAACCGTTTCGTGGCCAATCCGCTGTATGACGCGCTTTTTGCGCCGCATGAAGGTAGAGGGACCCCGTTCCTACACTTGGCCGACGGGACCATCATCACCCATGCGGATTTCCTTGAGCAAGTCAGCCAGATGGCCAACGCGCTGAGCGCCTTGGGCGTGGTTCCGGGTGACCGTGTGGCGGTGCATGTCGAGAAATCGCCCGAAGCCCTCGCTCTTTATACCGCCTGTGTGAAATCCGGCGCGGTGTTCCTACCGCTCAACACAGCCTACACACTAGCTGAGCTATCCTATTTCGTCGAAGACAGCGGGGCGGCGCTTTTTCTTTGCGATCCTTTCGAATTGAACGCTGTTACCGACATCGCCAAGGCCACCGGAGCGATCTTGCACAGCCTTGGGGCCAAGGGCGACGGCACCTTCATGGACCTCGCGCGTGTGCAACTGACGCATTCCGATGTTGCTGAGCGAAAGGCCGATGATCTTGCCGCACTGCTCTACACCTCCGGCACCACGGGCCGATCCAAAGGGGCGATGCTGACGCAGGCGAACCTGCTGTCGAATGCGCAGGCGCTGGTCGAGGCGTGGCAGTTCACGGATCGCGATGTCCTGCTGCATGCGCTGCCGATCTTTCACACCCACGGGCTGTTCGTTGCCACCAACACGCTGCTTCTGGCGGGTGGATCGATGATCTTTCTTCCGAAATTCGATCTCGGCACGGTGCTGCGCCTGATGCCGCAGGCCACGACCATGATGGGTGTTCCGACCTTCTACACCCGCTTGCTGGACGATGCCCGCTTCACTGCAGAAATCGCGCGGCACATGCGCCTTTTCATCTCTGGCTCTGCGCCGCTGCTGGCGGAAACCCATATCCAGTTCGAACAGCGCACCGGGCACCGCATTCTCGAACGTTACGGCATGACGGAAACCAACATGAACACGTCCAACCCCTACAACGGTGAACGTCGCGCGGGGACGGTCGGTTTTGCTTTGCCGGGTGTTGAGGTCAAAATCTGCGATCCCGAAACGGGCGCCATGCTGCCGCAGGGCGAGATTGGTGTGCTCGAAGTGCGCGGGCCAAACGTCTTCAAGGGCTATTGGAACATGCCGGAAAAGACGCGCGAGGAACTGCGCGAAGATGGGTTCTTCATCACCGGTGATTTGGCCCTGATTGACGCCGACGGCTATGTGCAGATCGTCGGGCGCGGCAAGGATTTGATCATCTCGGGCGGGTACAACATCTACCCCAAAGAGATTGAGCTGTTCCTCGACACACAGCCCGGCGTGAGGGAATCCGCAGTCATCGGCGCGCCGCATTCTGATTTCGGGGAAAGCGTGGTGGCTGTGCTCGTGCCTCAAGCAGGCATGAGTCTTGACCTAGACGCGATCAAGGACGCTGTGCGCGAAAACCTTGCCGGTTTTAAACGCCCTCGGGTGATCGACGTGATGGACGACTTGCCCCGCAATACGATGGGCAAGGTCCAGAAAAACCAGTTGCGAGAAAGATACGCGGGTGTGTTTCAGTCCTGAAGCCGGGCGGTCAGAGCTGAGTATTCCAGTTGGGCAGTCAGACCACCGTCACATTCGATATTGCAGCCCGTGATCCAAGACGCTTCGGGTGAGGCCAGAAATCGGATCACGTGTGCGATTTCCTCGGGGCGGCCTGCACGTCCGGTCAGATCAACGCCGCGCGACGCGCGCTCTCCAAAGGCGGTCATAAAGTCCTCAAGGATGGGCGTGTCCACCGCTGCGGGACTGACCGAGTTGATCCGCAAGCCAAGGTCGCGAAACCGCGCAATATTAGACAGACCCCAAACGATCACCGCTTCTTTGGAGAGATCATAGGCGCGCACCGGGTCAATGGCTTCGGCTTTGATGAAGTCGTCCAGATCATGTGTCCCATCCAGTGCCAAAAACCGCTGCACTTGGCCCAAATTTTCGCGCCATTTACCGCCCGCCTTTGAGGCCATGTTGACGATAGCCCCACCGGGATTGAGGTGCGGCAGCAGGTGTTCAGTCAGCGCGATCAAGGTTTGGGTGTTGACCCGCAGGATCGTCCATTCCAGCCCCAGTCTGGGCGGTAGTCCGGCAGCATTGACCAGCACGTCGATCTGCGCAATCGAATCAAGCGCCGCGAGTGATGCCAGATCGGACAGATCGGCCTTGATCCAGCGATCAGCCTTGGGTCCGGGGTCATTCCGGTCAATGACCGTCACGCGGTCGCCATCCGCCTTGAACAGTGCCAAAGCCGCAGCACCGATACCCGATGCACCGCCCGTCAGGACGATATGCCGTTGCCGGGTCACGCGGCGGGGCCATGGCCGATGGCGGCGGACAGGATGCTATTGGCTGTGTCGGTGGAGCAGCTATCCCCCGACCACGCAACAAAACCGTCCGGCCGCACCAACACGATGCGCCGCTGCCAAGGAGTAAACCAATCCGGTTTGCAGGACGGTACGGACAAGGGAACGTTCAGCACGTCGGCGGCTTTGGCGAATGCCGCTGCATCGTCTGGATCGGCGCAAAGCAGCGTAAAATCCGCGCCCAAGGCGTTGGCCACGTCGCGTCCCTCTGGCCCGGCAGGGGGTAGGTGATGCCCCGCGCGGGCGACAAAGCTGTGTGAACCCTTGGCGCTCGGCGTGCCACCGCTTCCCGGCACGATGGGCGAGCCTTCGTAATTTGGTTCGAAATCCTCGACCCCGGAACCGCCTTCGGCACGGGCTTTCCAAGCGTCCTCGAACGCATCCTTGTCTGTGGCCGGGCTGTGGTTGTTGAGGAATTCCCGGTCTTCGCGAATGAAGTTCTCGATGAAGTCCCGCGCGGTTGAGGCAAAGACGGGTTGGCGTTCCGCGCTGTAGCTATCCAGCAGCGCATCATTGCCCCAGCCTTTGATCTTTGCGGCCAGTTTCCAGCCCAGATTGCGGGCATCCTCGAACCCGGTGTTGATCCCGTAGCCGCCATAGGGCGGGTGACTGTGCGCCGCGTCCCCGGCGATGAACGCGCGCCCTGCACGGTAACTGTCGGCCAATGACACGCGTAAGTCCCAATGGCCGATATGGTCGAACTCCAGCGCGAATTCCTGTCCCACGGCCTTGTGCAAAAGGCTGCGGAAATCGAAATTCTCGGCGGTGGTGCCGTAAGGCACTGGCGCGTGGAAGAACCATGACAGCCCGTGATCGACCCGCCCGAAAAACAACCAGTAGCCTTCGTGGTCGGGGTGCAGCACGTTGTAGAACGCCTTGCCCGGATAGCGGGTCAGCAGGTCGTGCAGTTCCTCGGACCGGAACACCAAGAGCGCCATCATGCGGTTGTGGTCGGACAGGGTTTCGCTGATCCCGGCGTGTTCGCGGATGAAAGACCGGCTGCCATCGCAGCCCACCACATAGTCGGCTTCGATGACCTGCCGCCCATCGCCATTGCGCTCTGCGATGGTCAGGCGCACGCCGCTATCGGTCAACTCCAACGTGTCACCGGACCAGCCATAAAGCACGGTGATTTCAGGGATCTCAGCCGCGCGCGCCCGTAACACGCGTTCTGTGGCGTATTGCGGCAGACGGGCGTTTGGCGCGAAGTAATAGTCTTTTACGTTCGACCGGTTAAGCCAGTCATAGGTGTGATCGGAAAGAAGCGTGCCATAGGCGGTCATCCCGCCAATGCCGCCGCCTTTGGGGATCGGATGGGCACTGTGCAGTTCGTCCTCACATCCCCAAGCTCGGAAATGTTCGGACGTACGCTGGGTCAGGTTCTGGCCCTTCGGGATCGGCTGCGGTTCCGGATAGCGTTCCACCACGCACACCTGGATGCCGCGCTGGCCCAATTCGATGGCAAGGCCAAGCCCGACAGGCCCGCCGCCGTTGATCACAACGTCAAAGCTGTCGCTCATGCCTTCCCCCCTACGCGTCCGGGTTCGGAATAGATGTGTTTGGTTTCGAGGAAGTCATAAAGCCCCTCTGGCCCATGCAAGCGCCCAAGGCCGGATTTGCCATAGCCGCCGGTTTCTGCCTCCGCAAACAGCCTCAGATGCGAATTGATCCAGACCGTCCCCGCCCGGATCGCCCGCGCCATGCGCAAGGCGCGATGGTGGTCGGCGGTAAAGACCGACGCTGCCAGACCGTAGGCGGTGGCGTTGGCCTTGGCGACGGCTTCCTGTTCGTCAGCAAAGGTCTCGATCGACACGATGGGGCCGAACAGCTCTTCCTGCACAAGCGACGACGCGATGTTGTCGATGCGGAACAAGGTCGGTGTCAGGAAGGCCGAGTCCGACAGCGGCGCACCTTTGAGAATAATCTCGCCCTCGTCTCCTGCCTGTTCGATCAGCCTTTCGATCCGCGCCCGGTTGCCCATGTCGATCAGCGATCCCATCTGGCTGTCCGGCTTGTCTCCGGGGCCGACGCGGACTGCTTGGAATGCGGCGGTGATGCGGCTCTCGAACTCTTTGGCGAGTGACGCGTGGACAAGGAACCGCGCAGCAGCGACGCAGATTTGCCCCGCCATCGCCAGCGCCCCGTGGGTCAATTCATGCACGGCGCGGTCCAGATCGGCATCGGCGAAGATCACCGCAGGCGCCTTGCCGCCCAATTCTAGTCCGACACGTTTGAGCGTTGGGGCTGCCGCGGCCATGATGGCCTGCCCGGTGCGGCTGCTGCCGGTAAAACTGATCACGTCGATATCCGGCGAAGCGGTCATGGCCTGACCCACCTCGATTCCGTTTTCGTTGACGGAATTGACCACGCCTTTGGGTAGCGACGGGGCTTGTGCAATGGCCTGCATGATGCGCGCATGCACCAGCGGCGTTTGGTGCGCGGGTTTGATGACAGCGGTACAGCCTGCGGCCAAAGCCGGAGCGAGCGAGCGCATGAGCAAAGTCACTGGCGCGTTCCAAGGCACGATGATGCCGGCCACGCCCGCCGCCTCGCGGTGGAACAGCGACAGGCTGCCGGGGGTGATTTCCTGCATGGAGCCGCGAATGTCGCGCGCAAGGCCCGCGTAATACCGGGTCTCGGAAATCGCAGCCATGGTTTCGCCCAAGGCTTCGGCGCGGATCTTGCCGTTTTCGGCGACGACCAGATCGGCGATTTCGTCTTTGGCGGCCTCCAATCGGTCGGCGATTTCCAGCATGGCTTGCGCACGCAGACGCGGGGCATGCGCCCAATCCGTGCCAAAGAACGCAGCACGTGCAGACGCCGCTGCGGCATTGGCAAGATCGGCGCTGCCGCGATGGTATTGGCCCAACGACGCAAGTGTTGCCGGGTTGAGGCTATGGTCTAAGGGACCATCCCCAATCCAGTCGCCACCGATGTAATGCCGTGCGGGGTCAAGGGTCATGTGGTTCTCCGGGTCGGTCATCATTCATCAGGCGCTGGCGCGGGCAGAAGGCAATGTCAGAGCGTCCGAAATCGCCTCGGCATGGTCACGGATGGCGTTGCGCAGCGCGGCCAGCTGGTCTTTGGTCAAGGTGATCTCTTCTGTGGATAAACACAGTGCGCCGATGGGTGTGCCATCGCCTGCAAGGATCGGTGCCGCGACGCCCACCAGTCCGGGCGTGACTTCGCCTCGTGCGGTGGCGACACGGTCGCGGCGGATGCGTTTCAACTCTGTCAGCACGGCGTCTTTGGTGGAACCGATGCCTGACGTGACGAAGGCGTCAAGGAAATCGCTGACCAGTGCCGCCCGATCTTTGGGCGGCAGAAAGGCAACGATGGCGCGGCTGACGGCCCCTTTGCCGATGGGCATCGGGCGTCCGCGCGGATAGGATGAACGTGGCTCAGGTGCAGATACCCGCGACGCGACGCATAGCATTTTCTGATCGTAGAACCGGACGATAAAGGCCGAGCCGACAAACGTGGCAGCCAATGCATCCAGATGCGGATCGGCAATCTTGATCAACGGATCGGATCGCCGCATCAGGAAATCCAATTCGGTCACGCGGGGGCCAAGCGTGTAACCCGCCTGCGGCAGTGACACGAGATAGCCTGCATCCTTAAGCGTCTTGAGATAGCGATAAAGCGTTGGGCGCGAGAACCCCAATGCCTGCATCATGTCCTCGGGTGTCCACTCGGGATTTTCTTCCGAGAACAACCCAAGGATCGCCAGCAGGCGTTCGCCAGATCCAGAAACCGACCTCATTGCGCCTCCTTTGGTTCCAAGGGCGCAGCGCGGCGGCGGAAAACCTCGTTCGCGATCAGCGCCAGCCCCAGCACCACGCCTACCGCATCCGTTAGGATCGCGCCCTCAAATGCGCCAGCGGGCACCAGTGCCATCAACCCAGTGGCAACAAAGAACAGCCGTTTCACAGTCGACAAGCGGTCCGAGAAATACCCCGCCAATCCGGCCGAGACCAACCAAACGCCCAAACCTGCGGTGATCACGGCAAAGATGATCTCGCCGGTGTCGCCGATCAGAATCAGCGACGGGCTGAACACAAACAGCACCGGGATCACGTATGCCGCCCAGCCAAATCGCATGGCGGCCCAGCCCGTGGCCATGGCGGGTGCCTTGGCGATGGCAGCAGCGGCAAAGGCTGCCATGGCAATCGGCGGGGTTATCATCGACATCATGCCGAAATAGAGGACGTAAAGATGTGCCGCGATGGGTTCGATCCCAACTTCGATCAGGGCAGGGGCGACCAGTGCGGCCAGCAGGACATAGACGCCCAATGTGGGCAGGCCCATGCCGAGGATGATGCAGACGATGGCTGACAGCGCCAGCAGCGTAACGGCACTGCCGCCGCCCACCTGCACCAACGCATAAGTCAGGTTGAAGCTGAGACCGGTGATGTTAAGCACACCGATCACCATGCCGGACGCCGCTGAGATCAGCAGGATTTCGACAACCCCATGCCCGGTGCGGGCGAAACTGCCAAAAAGAGCTTGGATTGTAGGGCGGGCCCCGCGATAGCCGAACACCAGCGCAGTGCCACAAAGCGCAAGCGCTGACCAAAGCGCTGCGCGTTCAGGTTGGTAGCGAAGCCAGAACAGCAGGTAGATCAAGACAGCAAAGGCGGTGGCAAAGTGCAGGCCAACCAACACGGTGCTCTTGGCAGGAATGTCTGATTCCGGCACGCGCTGAATGCCAAGCTTGGCCGCCTCAAGGTCGGCTTGAATGAACAGCGCAACATAATACAGGATCGCAGGCAGCAAGGCCGCCATCACGATCTGGCTATAGGGAATGGCCAGAAACTCGGCCATCAGAAAAGCGGATGCGCCCATCACTGGCGGCATCAGTTGCCCCCCGGTCGAGGCGACGGCTTCGATCGCGCCAGCCTTGTGTGCCGGGTAGCCATCGCGTTTGATCATCGGGATGGTGACCACGCCAGTGCCGACCACATTGGCGACGGCAGAGCCCGAGATCGACCCAAAGAGGCCCGAGGCCAAAACCGAGATCTTCATTGACCCGCCACGAAAGCGGCCCATGCCGATCATGGCGGCGTCGGTAAAGAACTGCGATCCGCCGGTGATACCCAACAACACGCCAAAAAGGATAAACGCGATCACCACCGTGGATGCGACTGACATCGGCAGGCCAAGCACGCCATTGGAATCAACGGCAAGATACCCCGCCAGCAATTGCCAATTCTGGGGTCGTCCCTGAAGCCGTCCGGGGATCAAGTCTCCGAACAGCGCATACAGCAGGAAGGCGGCAATAATCAGCACAAGTGCCCAACCGGTTGCCCGCCGCAATGTTTCCAGCAACAGCACGATGATGACGACGCTGGTGATCCAAAGCTCGGTTGGGCGGGCAAAAATCATCAGCACCAGATCTGGGTAATTCACCGCGACATATCCAATCGCCATCATTGCCAACGCTGCCAGCACAAGATCATAGAGCGGCACATCCGCACGCGGGGTGCCACGCTGGGCTGGTAAGGTGAAGAAAGCCAATGGCAGGGCAAAGAACAGCACTCCCGCAAAGAACTGCTGCGGATAAAGATCCAGACCCAGCGTGCGCTGAAACGACAACGCCCAGCCCACGGCCAACAGGACAAGACAAGCGGCAATCAAGTCGGCCAGAGGTTTGGCAAAACGCGCGGGCAAGGCAGGCATGGTTGTGATACTGTCCTGACGGTTCAAGGGGGGCAGTAGACGCGCGCCCGTGGAAGGCGCGCGACGTGGCTTAGTTCAGGCCCACTTCCTCAAAAAAGCGCAGCGCGCCGGGATGGAACTCGGCGATGCCGGGATCACCTTTCATGTTGGCGGGTTTGAACGCACGGAACGGCGGGAACGTATCGGCCATCACTTGGGCGTTGTCGTACATCGCTTTGGCCATCGCATAGACGGCCTCATCCGGTGCGTTGGCGTGGGTAAAGATCACCTGCGGGAAGGCGATGTAGACCGTGTCTTCCAGCACGCCGGGCATCGCGCCTGCGGGCAGGGTGGTGAAGAACGCGGTCGGCCAATGTGCGCGGGCCGCGGCCAATGCGGCATCGCTGTCATCCTCGACCCCGAGGGCGCGCAAACCGCCAACAGCGGCGTCCGCCTCGCGGACCTTGCCTGCGCCATGGGCAAAGATGAAACCGACAGTGTCCCCGGCCATGAACGCATCCGCCCCGGCGACTACGCTGGCGACCGAAACCTTTTCCACGTCATCCCGCGTCATGTTTGCGGTGGCGTAAAAGGCGGCAAGCTGCGGCAGGATGGTGTTCTGCGCAGTGTAGCCGTCGGTCATCGGCTGGCCCTTGAGGTCAGACACTTTCATGATGTCGCTGTCGGCGCGCACGAAGATCGCCTCGACCAGCGGCATTAGATGCGCCACGACCCGTAGGTTCGGGTTGGTGCGACCACCCCACCATTCTTCGCCGGTGATGGCGTAGTTGACCTCTTGCAGGTTGGCCACGCCAAATTCGATGCCGCCTTGGTCGATGAACGGAATGAACTGGTTGGGGCTGGTGGCTGGCTGGATCGTGGTGTTCAGACCGGCGGCGTTCGCGGCATTCGCCACTGCGGTGCCGATATTGTGGAACAGTGATCCCGGGTTCGATGTGGCAATTCCGACATTCTGCGCACTGGCCGATGTGGCAAGCGTTGCGCCTAGAAATACCGCCGCCGCGGTGAGTAGCGTTTTCATGGTTGTCCTCCCAAATGTGGTTCTCGTTTGGGTTAGAATCCCAATTATTGAGAATAAGTTGACTTTACGAAGGGGCGGCGGAATATCAAGCCTGAGATTCAGGGAGGATGTATGTTTAAGGATCAGGCCCGACCGACAACCGGCGGTGAAGCGCTTTTGATGGCCTTGAAAGCTTGCGGAATAGATTACCTGTTTGCCAATGCCGGAACTGATTTCCCCCCGATTATTGAGGGGCTTGCACGGCTTTCTGAGGATCGTGCGCCAACGCCGATCACAGTGCCGCATGAAACGGCGGGCATGGCGATGGCGCATGGGCATTGGCTGGTTACGGGGCGTCCGCAGGCGGTCATGGTCCACGTGAATGTCGGTTTGGCGAACGCTGTCATGGGGGTTATCAACGCGGCCTCCGACAATGTGCCGGTGTTCGTGTTATCGGGGCGTACGCCTTTGACAGAAACGGGGCGCAAGGGCGGGCGTATGACACCGATTCAGTACGGCCAGGAAATGTACGATCAGACCAGCCTTGTGCGCGACATGGTCAAGTTCGACTATGAATTACGCTACCCCGAACAGGCCGACAGCGTGACCAAACGCGCAGCCGCGCTCATGACCAGCGCACCCGAAGGACCAGTCTACATGAGTCTGCCGAAGGAACCGTTGACCGAGGACTTGGCTGACAGCTTTGTGCCTGCGCCCATGCCTGCCAGCGCCAGACCCGCTTCACCCGACGCGGACGCGATCCGTACACTGGCGGCTTGGATCGCTGATGCCAAGATGCCCGTCGTGCTGTGCCAGCGCGGCGATCCAGAGGGGCGGCTCTCTGCGCTCTTGTCGCGCAGCGCCGACGTGTTTGGGCTGGCTGTGGCGGAACCGTTCAGCATCCGCAACGTGCTGGCCTCGGATGATCCAGCGCTTTTGGGCTACAATCCTAAGGCGGCTACAGCGCAGGCGGATCTGGTGATCGTGCTGGATTCCGGCGTGCCATGGATCGAAGCGGTCAGTGCACCGGGCAAAGACACGCGTGTTGTGCATATCGGTCCGGACCCGTTGTTCCGCCGGATGCCTGTGCGTGGGTATCGCACCGATCTGGCCATCACCGCTGATCCTGCGGTGGCGCTTGATACGCTTTTGGCGCTGGCACCTGATCCCAGTGCGTCTACGCGGCGCGGCGCGGTCCATGCCACAGTCGCAGCAGCGCGCGATGGCAAGGTGGCACCCGATGCGGGCGGTGATGGCCCGATGACCGCCGAATGGATGAGCGCCTGTGTATCAGAGGTCATGGACGACAATGCAGTGGCGTTCTCGGAACTGGGTCTGTTGCTGTCCCATATGAAACTGAAAGGTCCGAACCGTGTTTTCTCCAACGTGCATGCGGGTGGTCTGGGCTGGGCCATGCCTGCGGCCTTGGGCGCACAACTGGCCGACCGTGACCGGCTGGTGATCGCCTGCGTGGGTGACGGGTCGTACATGTTCGCCAACCCCGTGGCCTGTCACCAGATCGCTGAGGCGTTGGGCCTGCCGATCCTGACCATCGTCAAGAACAACGCGATGTGGAACGCGGTGCGCCGGTCGGTGGTCAAAGGGTATCCGGATGGCGCGGCAATCCGGCAGAACTGTATCCCACTCACGTCGCTAGAACCACTGCCGGACTTCACACAAATCGCCAAGGCCAGCCGTGCGCATGCAGAACGGATCAACCACGGCGAAGATCTGCCCGGCGCCCTGCGCCGCGCGATCGAGGTGATCCGCACGGAACGGCGTCAGGTTTTGCTGGACTTGTCCGTCGCGGCGTCGGACGAGTTTTGATGGATCCCGCATCCTTGGCCTTTGCCTTTGTCGGCATCCTGCTGGGCGGGTTCCTCAAAGGCGCAACCGGGGCAGGGGCGCCGGTTGTCGGCGTGCCGGTTCTGGCCATCGTGTTCAACGTCCCGATGGCCGTGGCAATCTTTTCGGTGCTGAACCTCTGCACCAATATCTGGCAAAGCTGGGCCTTCCGGTCCGAAATCACAGAACACCGCTTTACGTGGACCTTTGCGGCGATGGGGGCTGTCGGCGCGATCCTTGGGTCAATCCTGCTCGCTTCCTTGCCTGTGCCGCTTTTGATGGCCGCGCTGGCGCTGGTGGTGTTTGCTTATATCGGATTGCGGTTGGCCCGGCCCAGTTGGGTCTTGCCACGTGCACGCGGGCGTAGGATCGGTCCCTATGTTGGCTTTGTCGGGGGGGTCATGCAGGGGGCGGGCGGGTTGTCTGCGCCGGTGTCGATCACATTTCTGAACGCGCTGAACCTGCCGCGCAAAGAGTTCATCGCGACCATCGCGATCTTCTTTCTGTCCATGTCGGTCACGCAGGTGCCCGCACTTGCGTCACTTGGCATCCTGACGTGGGATGTATTCTTGCTTGCGTTGCTTGCGCTGATCCCGATGTTTTTCGGAATTCCGCTTGGGGCATGGGCCGCGAGCCACCTTTCGAAACAGACCTTCGATCGGCTGATCTTGTCGCTTTTGGCAGTGATCGCGGTCAAGCTGATCTGGGACGCAACACAGGCAGGGCTTTGAATCGACACCAAATTGGAATCGCCAACGCGGTTGGGATGGCCATTTTATCGGGCACTAATCCTTTGAGTTTTGGTAATAGTCTCAGCCATGATCCGTCCAGACTGACGTCAACCTTGTTGGACGCAGACGACGATACGCTGGCAATTTTCAAGCAAATTGAGCAGGGCATTTTTGTTTTGACCCGACCATTTGGTCTACTTCAGCTCGTTTCTGTATACATTAAGTCAGAATATTTCCTGAAATTGGCGTATATGGCCATGATTGACATGTTCCTGTATACAATATACCAGATCAATCAGAACGCCGCAGGGGAGAGCGGCGTGCGCTCTTAGGGGGGGTGCATGTCTGATCGCAAGACACAGTTCGACAAAGCGTTGCTTGGACTTCGGTCGCTCGTGATGAGTGGCGAATTCGCTGGCAGCGCCCGTCTGCCCGAGGTCGCTTTGTCCGAGCGTCTGGGCCTGTCACGGACGCCGCTGCGGCAGGCGATGGACCATCTGGTGGCTGAAGGGTTGCTTGAACGGATCGAGACTGGCGGTTGCCGGGTTGCCCGTTTCACGCTGGATGACATCAACGATGCGATCGAACTGCGCGGTGTTATCGAAGGAACTGCTGTCCGGCTCGCCGCAGAGCGGGGGGCAGACCCGACAGCGCTGGCCGAGGTAGAGCGCGTATTGGATCGGATCGACACCGCACTCAAGCATCCCGATCACATCGACTTTGACGCCTACATCTCTGAAAACGCGAGCTTTCATCGGCTCTTGTCGCACTTGTCCGGAAGCCTGCTCATGCAGCGCGAAGCCGACCGTGTCAGCCGCCTGCCACTGGCGTCCCCAAGCGCTTTCCTGCGCGAACAGGAACTGATCCCGGATTTCAATGCCTCGCTCGTGCGTGCGCAGCACCAACACCGTGCCATCGTCGAGGCCATTCGCGCCCGCGAAGGCGCTCGCGCTGAACACCTGGCCCGCGAACACGCCCGTCTTGCGCGGCGCAATCTAGATTACCTTGCCAATGCCGGACCGGGGGTCGCCACGCGCGTGCCCGGTCTGTCTCTACTATCCGCAGAATAAGATCCTCAGGAGGAGATCACGTCTATGCCCAGCTTGTCTGACAAGATGAAGGAATGGGGAAATCCCGTTGAAATGCTTCGGAATTCCCAGATCGGAATGTATGTCTACCCGGTTGTTACCCCGGAATTTCGGAACTGGCGCGTTGAACAGGAAGCGTGGCGCAAGACGGCTGTTCTGTTCGATCAGACACACCACATGGACGAGCTGATCGTCGAAGGTCCGCAGGCCGAAGAATTTCTGGCCTATCACGGCATCAACGCCTTCGGGAATTTCAACCTGAACCGCGCCAAGCACTATGTGCCCGTGACCCCGGCTGGCCATGTGATCGGCGACCACATCATCTTCCGCGAGCGTGAAGACAAGTTTATCCTCGTCGGTCGTGCGCCAACGTCCAACTGGCTGATGTTTGCGGCGGCTTGGGGCAAGTGGAACGTCCGGATCAAGCATGACCCGCGCTCCACTTCGCGCCCCGAGGGCGAGCGCGTGTTGCGCACCCATTACCGCTATCAGATTCAGGGCCCTGACGCGCCAAAGATCTTTGAAAAGATGAACGGTGGCCCGATCCCCGACATTAAGTTCTTCCATGTCGACTGGATCAATATCGGCTCCAAGAAGGTGCAGGCGCTCCGCCACGGCATGTCCGGTGCGCCGGGTCTCGAAGTGTGGGGCCCGTATGAGGACAAGCACTACATCCACTCGACCATCCTTCAGGCCGCGCGCGATGCAGGCGTCGATCTGGTCCAGTGCGGCAGCCGTGCCTATTCGACCAACACATTGGAATCCGGTTGGATTCCGTCGCCGTTGCCGGGGATTTACACAGGTGACGGCATGATGGCCGATTACCGCGACTGGCTGGGCACTGACATGTACGAAGCCGCAGGCGCTATCGGCGGGAGCTTTGTCAGCGACAACATCGAGGACTACTACGTCAACCCGTTCGAACTGGGCTACGACTTCTACATCGGTTGGAAGAAGGACGACTTCATCGGCAAGGACGCGCTTCTCAAGATGAAAGAGAGCAAGACCAACCGCAAGAAAGTCACCTTTGAATGGAACAAGGAAGACGTGCTCAAGGTCATCGCATCGGCGTTTGAGGATGGCATCCCCTACAAGTGGATCGACTTCCCGCAGCCGAACTATGCATCTTCTTCGGCTGATATGGTCATGCACGGCGACAAGATGGTCGGCATGAGCATGTTCAACGGCTACAGCTACAACGAACGCTGTGTGTTGTCGCTGGGCGTCGTGGATCAGAGCGTTGAGGTGGGCGATGTCCTGACGCTGCGCTGGGGGGAAAGCGACGACACGGCAAAAACCTCGACCGAGCAGCACAAGCAGGCCGAAATACGTGTCCGCGTGTCGCAGACACCGTATTCGAACGAGGCTCGATCAAGCTATGCTGAAAACAGCTGGCGGACCAAAGCAGTCTGACCAGCACGCCATTCGGGTGGCGCCCACGCAGAAGGGGCGCCACCTGTCACACTTGGTCTGACGAGATCAGACCAATCATGGGAGGAAGACATGACACTCAGAACGACGTTTATCGGGGCTGCTTTGGCTGTGGCTGCTGCTGCACCGCTGGCCGCTCAGGAATTGAAATTTGCCAATTTCACGCCGCCGTTCCACACGGTCAACGCCAGCGTGATTGAAAAGCTGAACGCTGATCTGTCGGCGGCCACCGGCGGCAGCCTTACCGTGCGCGGCTATCATGGCGGGGAACTGGGCGCAGGTCCGGTCGAACAATATGTCCGCGCGGTACAGGGCGTGGCCGACATCACATGGGGTCTGCCGGGCTATACCTCGCAGCAGTTTGAAAAGACGATGATCGTTGAACTGCCGGGCGTTGTGCCAGAAGGCAAATCCGGCGCAGACGCGCTGTGTGACGCGATGGGCGAAATCTCGGGCGAGTTTCCGGGCACCGTGCCTGTGGCTCTTTGGACGTCCGAGCCGAATATCATGATTATGAAGGACAAGGTTGTCCGCACGCCTGCCGATCTGGCCGGCCTCAAGATCCGCGTCGCGGGGGCAACGGCCGGCAAAGTTGCCGAAGCCTTGGGTGCAACCCCAGTGCAGATGCCGATCAACCAAGTCTACAACTCTTTGCAGACGGGCCTGATTGACGGCGTGTTTACCGGATCGTCCACGCTCAACGATTTCAAACTCGATGAAGTGGCTGACGCATTTACCATCGGTGCCCCCTTGGGTCGTCTCGCGTTCTTTGCGGTGATGGGGCAGAACGCCTATGACGGCCTGTCCGATGACGCCAAAGCGGCGTTTGACGCTTCCAGTGGATGTGCGCTTGGCAACAATGCCGAAGCCGCATGGAACGTTACCGGCGAAGAAGGCGTGGCCCGTGCGCGTCAGGACGGCAAGAACACTTTTGTCGATCTGACCACAGAAGAGGCGCAGGCCTTTACCGACGCTGTCTCGGGCGTTGTGGCCGAATACGTCGCCAGCGTCGGCGGCGATGCAGCCTTGGCTGCGATGCAGAACTAAGTGTTGGAGCGGATACGCACCCTTGCGGACAGGCTGATTGGCCTGTCCGCTGCCATTGGATCGACTGCGCTCTTGTTTATCGTGATTGTTGTGTTGATCGACGTGATCGGGCGGGCCTTTGGCAAGCCTCTTTACGGTGGACAAGACATCACGACGATGGCGACAGTGGTCCTTGTCTTCGCGCCAATGGCGCTGTGTGACCGGCTGGGCGGGCACATCTCGGTCGATTTGTTCGAACGCTATTTTTCCGACGGGATGAACTGGCTGATTGATATTTTCGTCGCCGCCATGGGCGCAGTTATCTTTGCCGCGCTGGCTTGGGCGACATGGGACAGTGCGAAACTGTCTGTCATGCTCAACCTGTCGACCAATCTTCTTTATCTGCCCAAAGCATGGTTCCAATGGGCCTCAATCGGCTTTCTTGGCCTTGCATCTTTGGGCCTCGCGCTGCGTGCGTTGGAGCTATCCATCACAGGCCGTGACGTCCGTAAGGAAACCCGAACATGAGCGCGTCTGTCGCCGGTGTCGTTGGCATGCTGGCCTTGTTTGCGCTTCTGGCGCTTCGGGTGCCAGTGGCCTTTGCGATGTTCGTGATCGGCTTTCTGGGCATTTGGGCGCTCAATGGTCTGAACGCCGCGACATCGCTCTTGGCGTCCGAGGCATTCACCTTGGCCTCTTCGCCGGAACTGGTGGTGATCCCGCTCTTCATCCTGATGGGCAACGTGGCATCGCAAACCGGCATGAGCCGACAGTTGTTTGACGCCGCTTATGCCGTGATCGGGTCGATCCGGGGCGGTTTGGCCTCGGCCACGGTGATTGGCTGCGGCGGGTTCGCGGCACTTTCGGGATCGTCTGTCGCATCTGCTCTGACCATGGGCAAGGTCGCGCTGTCGGAAATGGACCGCTTCAAATACGATGACCGGCTGTCCACCGGAGTGGTCGCAGCAGGCGGCACGCTGGGCATTCTGATCCCGCCCTCAACTGGTTTCGTGATCTACGCCATCCTGACCGAGCAATCCATCGGCCGCCTGTTCCTTGCCGGAGTGCTACCGGGCCTTCTTTTGCTGAGCATGTTTGTGCTGGTGGTGACTGTGCTCTGCATGATCCGCCCAGAATTGGGACCGTCCGGGCCAAAGACGGCCCTGTCCGAAAAACTCCGCGCGGTCAGTCGGGCAGGCCCCATCGTTCTGGTGATCTTCATCACCATCGGCGGTATGTACGGCGGCTTCTTTTCGCCGGTCGAGGCTGCAGCCGTGGGGGCAGGGGCGGTGATCCTCATCGGCTTTGGGACCCGAACAATGACGCTGCCCATGCTCTGGGCCGCCTCCAAAGACAGCGTTGTGACCACGGCAACGGTCATGCTGATCCTGATCGCCGCGCATATGATCAACCCGTTCCTCGCGCTCAGCCATATGACCGATCTGGTGGCGCAGGCCTTTGTCGCGCTTGATCTGGGGCCGATGGGGAGCCTGCTGTTGATCCTTGGCATCTACATCGTGTTGGGGTGTTTTCTTGAAGGGTTCGCCATGCTGGTGCTGACCCTGCCGATCTTCTTTCCCATCGTTCTGGAAATGGGGATCGACCCGATCTGGTTTGGCGTCCTTGTCGTGCTTTCGCTTGAAATGGGATTGATCTCACCACCGGTGGGGCTCAACGTGTTCATCGTCAAATCCGTGGCCCCCGGCGTGTCGCTGGGTCGGATCTTTGCAGGTGTTATCCCGTTCTGGGTGATGATGCTGGTCACGCTGGCGATCCTTGTGGCCTTCCCGCAAATCTCGCTTTTCCTGCCAAACACCATGTTCAATTGAGGCACTTATGACCGAACCCTGTTTTGACGTAGCCCATCTTGGTCATGTGGAGGTCCTGACCAACAAGTTCGACGAGAGCCTTGATTTCTTCACACGTGTGTACGGGCTGAAACTGTCCGCGTTGGATGGCAACAGCGCCTATCTGCGGGCATGGGACGATTACGAGTTTCACACACTCAAGCTCACCAAATCCCATACCACCGGTGTCGCGCATATCGGCTATCGCGTGTCGTCCGAGGCGGCGCTGGAACGGCGTGTGAAGGTGATCGAGGCGTCGGGCTACAAGGTCCATGGCTGGGTCGACGGCGATCTGGGCCATGGGCGGGCGTTCCGGTTTGAAGACCCGTTTGGCCACGTGTTTGAACTCTACTGGGACACGGTGAAATACGATCCGCCAGAAGGCGACAAGCCCGCGCTCAAGAACATGTCGAGCCGCTTTCACGCGCAGGGCGTGTCGCCGCGCCGGATCGACCATTTGAACCTGCTGGCCGAAGACGTGACCCAGTTCCGCGACTTCATGCAGACCTGTCTGGGCAGCCGCGTGACCGAACAAATCCGTCTGGACAACGGACGGCTTGGGGGCTGCTGGTTCACCATCAACAACAAGACCTACGATCTTGCTTGCACCGAAGAACACGGGCGCGGCCAGAATCGTCTGCACCATGTCACCTACGCCACCGACCAGCGCGAGGACATCCTGCGCGCGGCTGACATCTTTCTGGAAAACGGGGTCCATATCGAAACCGGCCCGCACAAGCATGGCATTCAGGGCACGTTTTTTCTTTATGTCTGGGAACCGGCGGGCAATCGGGTCGAACTGGCCAATGCGGGCGCGCGCCTGATCCTGCAACCGGATTGGGAGACCGTCACTTGGACTGAAACGGAACGGAAGAAAGGGCAGGCGTGGGGGCTGAAGACGATCGAGACTTTCCACACCCACGGCACGCCCCCGGTCGAGGGGTAAAAGCGCATTGGTGGAGACAGCGCCCAAAGACATTGTCGATGCGTGGCTGTCCCGATTGGGGCTGACCGCCGATCTGCCTGTGACGCTGGCCAGCCTGACGACAATCATCCGCGCGCATCTGGACCGCATTCCGTTCGAGAACCTGACTGTCTTTTGCGGTGATGTTCCGGAGATTGAGATCAATGCCCTTGCCAACAAAATCCTGCACGCGAAGCGCGGGGGCTATTGTGTCGAACTGAACCCGCTGCTCTGCGCCGGATTGCGCAATCTGGGCTTTAACGCCCGGCTGTGTATGGCGCGGGTTCTATGGCAGCGCGACGTGCCGGGGCCGCGCAGCCATTGCCTGTGCCTCGTGCAGCTGGACGGCGCAGAGTATCTTGTCGATGTGGGCTTCGGCGGGCCGGGGCCAACGGGCCCCTTGTTGCTTAGGTCTGACCACCCGAACCTGCGGACAGAAACACGCGCCGGGCTGGGCACTGTCCTGTCCCGTCAAGTCTCTGAGGGTGACTGGCGTGATCTCTACACCTTCACCAAAGAGCTAACGACGATGTCAGATGTGCAGGCGGGTAATTGGCTTGCCGCCACTCTGCCGGGATCAATTTTCACTCGCACTTTGATTGTCACGCGCCACTGCGGTGAGACACGTCTGGTGCTGGACGGCGCGACGTTTCGCAGATTTGCAAAGGGCAAGGCGCCAGAGGCTGAGGTTTTGCAAACCCCGGATGCGGTTGTCGCCTGTCTTCGCGATGCGTTCGAACTTGAGCCGCCACCTGACCTTGGGGCTGCTTTGATCCAGAAAGGCGTTTTTTGACCAAATGGTCAAAAAGCCGCCAACCCCGCATTTGTGTTCAGAAGGAACTGTGTGAAAATTGGACTGCTCGCCGCGCCGATGGCCCGGGCATTGCCACCAATACTGCCCGGTTCGATCTGTGGCGCGATCAATCCGCGCGTGTCCTGATTGGCCAGATAGCGACGCACTCGTTCGACCAACTCGGTGCGCACCGCCGCCGGAAAAGCGCCGTCGATCAGCACCGCCTCAAAGTCAATCACCGCGCAGACTGACAGTGACGCCTTTGCCAGTTCCTGTGCGGTTTCCCCGATCCACGGATCGACATATCGACTTAGGTCGCTCCAGTCCTGAGGGTGATGCCACAAAACGCGCGGATCGACACCAGCCTGCACCAAACGCTCTTCAAGCAGGTGGATCGACGCCACGTCGATCAATTGCTGGCTTTCACCCAAAGGCCCGGTGCTGCGCAGCGATCCAAGCGCGCCCGCATTGCCCTGATTGCCTTCGAACACCGTGTCGTTGACCACAACCCCGCCGCCCACGAAAGAGCCGATGAAGAAATACGCCCAGTCACGGAAATCGTGTGAGCGCCCGTAGAGATGTTCCGCACGGCAGGCTGCTGTTGCGTCATTGACGACAAATACCGGCAGGTCACTGAATCGGCCCACCTGTTCTTCAAAGTCGAAGTCTTTCCAGGATTTGAACCGATCCGAAGGCGCGCCGATCAGGTCGTTCCATTTCCAAAGTTCGAACGGTGCCGCGATACCGATGCCACAGACCCGCTCCAGTGACTCGGGTTCGAGATCAGCCATAAGCGTGGCCATGCCCGATTCGAGAAAAGCAAAAACTTCGTCGGGCAGGGGGTAGGTGTAGGCCGTGTTGACTTGTGCCCGCACGTTGCCAGTGAAATCGAGCAGCAGAAGATCAGCACTGCGGCGGCCGATCTTGAGTCCCAGCGACAGCACCCCATCGGGCGAAAGTTCCATCGGGATGGATGGTTTGCCGACCTTGCCGCGCACCGGATCACCGCGCCTTAGAAACCCGTCCTGTTCCAGTTTTCGAAAAATCACCGACACGGTTTGAGGCGACAATCCGGTAAGGCGCGCAAGGTCGATTCCCGCCATTCCGCCCCGGCGCTGCAACATCGAAAGAAGCAAGCGTTCATTGTAGTTGCGTACACCGCTTTGGTTTACGCCCCCGCTCGCGCCTTTGATCTTACCACCGTCCATGAAGACGACCTTAATCTAGGAATTCCTTTTGCATAAGATGGCAGAGTATATTTAATAAATAAAGTTTATTTATTTATTGACAGCCGCTCTGATATCTGGCCTTTTCAACGCCAACCTGCAGCGAGAACGTAGGCAGGGGGAGCGGGCCTTGATTGGTCCGATAGACTGAAAAAGTGCTTATTTCTGGGAGGAAACCATGAAAAAACTACTGCTGAGCTCGGCTGTTGCCCTTGCGTCCATGTCCGGTGCGGCCTTTGCCGCGGGTCATGGCGTCAGTGCGTGCCTGATCACCAAAACAGACACGAACCCATTCTTCGTGAAGATGCGCGAAGGTGCCACCGCTAAGGCTGAAGAACTGGGCATCACGCTCAATAGCTACGCGGGCAAAATCGACGGGGACCATGAAACGCAAGTGGCTGCAATCGAGACCTGCATCGCGAACGGTGCCAAGGGCATCCTTCTCACAGCGTCTGACACATCGTCCATCGTTCCTGCCGTTCAGCAGGCACGTGATGCGGGCATCCTCGTGATCGCGCTCGACACGCCGCTTGAGCCGATCAACGCGGCAGACATGACGTTCGCCACCGATAACTTCCTTGCCGGTGAACTGATTGGCGAATGGGCTGCAGCTGCACTGGGCGACGATGCGGCAAACGCAAAGATCGCGATGCTTGACCTTGCCGTCAGCCAGCCAACAGTCGGCGTTCTGCGCGACCAAGGCTTCCTTCAGGGCTTTGGTATCGACCTTGCTGATCCTAAGGTCAACGGCGACGAAGATGATCCCCGTATCGTAGGCAACGACGTTACCGCTGGTAACGAAGAAGGCGGCCGCCGCGCGATGGAAAACCTGCTGGCCAAAGACCCGATGATCAACGTGGTCTACACTATCAACGAGCCGGCAGCCGCTGGTGCGTATGAGGCGCTCAAGTCTATCGGTCGTGAAAACGATGTGCTGATCGTTTCCGTGGATGGTGGCTGCCCCGGTGTGCAAAACATCAAAGACGGCGTCATCGGTGCAACGTCTCAGCAGTACCCGCTTTTGATGGCGTCCAAAGGTATCGAAGCGATTGCCGCATGGGCTGCGGATGGTACCAAGCCGTCGGCAACCGAAGGCAAAGACTTTTTTGACACGGGCGTGGCTCTGGTGACCGATCAGCCAGTGGATGGCGTCGATTCCATCGATACGGATGAAGGTATGAACCTCTGCTGGGGTTGATCCGACTCAGTTCAGATTGAACAGTCTTGGAAAGGGCGGGGATCGACCCGCCCTTTTCGTAAGAACAGCCAGCTTCTTCGTGAGGGAGGACTCTCATGCCATCATCAGACAATTATGAATCGGTTGTCGGAAAAGCGAATTCCGAAATCGCGTCCTTTGGGACGCGCGACAAAAGCATGATCGACCGATTCCACCATGCCTTACACACAACACCCGCGCTGGTGCCGCTGATCGTTCTTGTGACGGCGATCGTCATTTTCGGTCTCGCATTGGGGTCACGTTTCTTTTCCCCCTTTGCACTGACTTTGATCCTGCAACAGGTGCAGATCGTTGGCATCGTTGCAGCGGCGCAGTCGCTGGTGATTTTGACCGCAGGCATCGACCTGAGTGTCGGCGCAATCGCGGTAATTTCGTCCGTTGTGATGGGCCAGTTCACCTTCCGCTATGGGCTTCCACCCAGTGTCGCCGTGGTGTGCGGTCTGGCTTTTGGCACTGCAATCGGCGCGGTGAACGGCTGGCTCGTCGCGCGCATGAAGCTGCCGCCGTTCATCGTCACACTTGGGATGTGGCAGATCGTTCTGGCGGCGAATTTCCTTTATTCGCAGAATGAAACCATCCGGTCGCAAGAAATCGCAGAACAGGCACCACTGCTTCAGTTGATGGGGGCCAAGTTCAACATTGGCGGCGCTGTTTTCACCTTTGGCGTGGTGTTTATGGTGCTTTTGGTTCTGGTGCTGTCATACGTGTTGAAACACACCGCTTGGGGCCGCCATGTCTATGCGGTGGGCGATGATGCCGAAGCTGCAGAACTGTCGGGGGTCAACGTCAAGATGACTCTGATTTCCGTCTATGCGCTGGCTGGTTTGATCTGCGCCTTTGCGGGCTGGGCCTTGATCGGGCGCATCGGTTCGGTGTCGCCGACCTCGGGTCAGCTTTTGAACATTGAAAGCATCACCGCCGTGGTGATTGGGGGCATCTCGCTCTTTGGTGGACGTGGGTCGATCCTTGGCACATTCTTCGGGGCGCTGATCGTCGGCGTGTTCACTCTTGGCCTGCGTCTTGCCGGAGCTGACGCGCAATGGACCTTCCTCTTGATCGGTGTGCTTATCATCGCCGCCGTGGCCGTGGATCAGTGGATCAGAAAGGTGGCTGCATAATGGAACCGATTTTGAAAGGCCGTGGTCTGGTCAAACGGTATGGACGTGTAACTGCCCTCGACAATTGCGATTTCGATCTGATGCCGGGAGAGATTCTGGCGGTGATTGGCGACAACGGGGCCGGGAAAAGCTCGCTGATCAAGGCGGTGTCCGGGGCGGTCATTCCCGACGAAGGCACTGTCACGCTCGAAGGCAAAGAGGTGCACTTTGCCTCTCCGATCGAAGCGCGGGAAGCTGGTATCGAAACCGTCTACCAGACACTTGCCATGTCGCCCGCCTTGTCGATTGCCGACAACATGTTCATGGGTCGCGAGATCCGCAAACCCGGCTGGCGAGGTAAGTGGCTGCGGCAACTGGACCGTGCGGCGATGGAAAAGATGGCGCGGGACAAGCTGACTGAACTGGGTTTGATGACGATCCAGAACATCAATCAGGCGGTAGAAACCCTGTCGGGTGGTCAGCGTCAGGGGGTGGCCGTGGCCCGTGCTGCTGCGTTTGGGTCTAAGGTGATCATCCTTGATGAGCCGACCGCCGCGTTGGGTGTCAAAGAAAGCCGTAAGGTGCTTGAGCTGATCCAGGATGTGAAATCGCGCGGTATTCCGATCATCCTGATCAGCCACAACATGCCCCATGTGTTCGAAGTGGCCGACCGCATCCATGTGCACCGTCTCGGCAAACGCCTTTGTGTGATAGACCCCAAGGACTACACAATGTCCGATGCAGTGGCCTTCATGACTGGCGCGAAAGAAGCACCAGAGGCCGCGTAACGCACGTTCAATCTATGTGAAATCGGCCCAGAGTGATCTCTGGGCCGTTTTTTACCAAACGGTCAATTTCACAATTCTCAGCTTCTTTCGGAACCGGACTCGGGGTTTCGCGTTGTGTTTGTCTATCGTGGCCGTGAGCCGCGCATGACGTATGCAAAAACAGGACTGACCCGCATGGATGAAGTTGAAGTCGTCGCAACGAGTGTTTGGGACAAGATCGCATCGGTCTTCACGATGGAGATCTACAACGGCAAATCCTTTGCTGACTTGCTGACACTTGAAACGATGCTGTCGCTGCTTGGCAATACGATTGCAGCGATCCTGATCCTATGTGCGGGCTTCATCATCTCGGGTGTTGTCAGCCGTCGCATCACGCGGCTTGGCAGGATGCATGAAAGCCTTGATGACACGCTGTTCATCTTCTTCGGGAATATCGCGCGCTACACAATCCTTGCTTTCACGGCGCTGTTCGTCCTCAACACATTTGGCGTGCGGACCACATCTGTCGTGGCGGTTATCGGTGCCGCCGGACTGGCGATTGGTCTAGCGTTGCAGGGCACACTGTCCAATGTCGCGGCAGGCGTGATGCTGATCCTGTTTCGCCCGCTCAAGAATGGTGACTTCGTACAGGTCAACGACGTGATCGGTACGGTCAAGGAAATCACTCTGAATTATACCGAGATTGCGGATATTAGGAACGTGAAGGTTGTGGTCCCAAATTCCGAGGTGTGGGGCAACACGATCAAGAACTATTCGGGCTACAAGACCCGCCGGGCCGAATGGGAATTTGGTGTAGGCTATGGTGCCAATCTGGCCGATGCGGAGCGGGTGATCCGTGACACGATCATGTCCGACCCCCGGTCACACAATGACCCAGAGCCATTCATTCAGGTCAACAACCTTAACAGCAGCAGCGTGGATTTCCTTGTGCGTGTCTGGTGCGATGCGTCGGTCTATTTTCAGTATCAGGCGGATATGAAGCGCAGGGTGAAAGAGGCGCTGGACAAGGCTGGGGTCGATATCCCGTTTCCCACGCGCACATTGGTCATGGCGAAGGAAGAGACTGACGCCAAGACCCAGTCCAAGCCGATAGCCGTTCAGTAGAAGTCAGTCAGGGCGGACCTTTGTCATGCCTGTCTGGGCCATGGCAATGCTCATCTCGTCGCTAAGGACCGACCACATCTGGCGCAGACCGGCTTCGCCGCCCGCTGCCATGGCGAATTGCAGGATGCGTCCGAAAAAACAGAAATCTGCTCCATGGACGAGCAGTTTCAGCGCGTCCTCGCCCGACCGTAAACCACTGTCGAAGAAAAGCGGATAGTCCGGGCCAACCGCCTTACGGATCGCCAGCAGCGCGTCAACCGGCGTAGGCGCACTTTCCAGTTGCCGAGCGCCGTGGCTTGAGACCTGAATGGCATCCGCGCCGCTGTCTTTGAGCTTTGCGGCGTCCTCGACATCTAGCACCCCTTTGACCACCAGTTTGCCCGGCCAAATGTCACGCATCCGTGCGAGCGTGTCCCAATTGGCTTTGGCGCGACTTTCGGTACGGTCAAAGCTGTAACCGGGCATCTGAAAATTCGCCATGTCAGGGCGTCCGTTCAGAAGCGTCGAGATCGACCAGCGCGGGTGCAGGGCGAAGTCGATGAATTGGCTGGGGCCGATGCGGAAAGGCATCTTGAACCCGCGCCGCAACTCTCGGGGTCTGCGTCCCACCTCAGGAACGTCCACCGTCACAACCAGTGTCTGATACCCCGCATCGCGCGCCCTTTCGACCAGCTTGAATGTGCCGGTGCCATCGCCGCTGAAGTAGATTTGGAACCACGCATGCCCCTCGGCCACGTCGATGATCTGCTCCAAGGCTGTCGAGGCGACAGTGGACACGCCATGTGGCACTTTGAAGTCCCGGGCCAAACGCGCCAGCATCAGGTCGGCGCCGGGACAAGACAGGTTGCACATGCCCATTGGTGCAATACCAAAGGGACGCTCTGCCGACGCACCGAACAGCGTGGTCGCCAGTGACCGCTGGCTGACATCGCACAGGATGCGTGGGCGCAGCGTCAGCGCATCCTGTGCCGCGCGATTGCGGGTGATCCCGGTTTCACGCCCCGCCGCGCCGTCGATATAGTCGAACACCATCCACGGAAGGCGCCGTTTTGCGAGCCGACGCGCGTCCTCGGCGGAATGGATGTGGTCTGCTGCGGGCATGGTGGGGGTCTGGATCAGTCGCCGTTTCGGTGCACATGAACGGCGCAAGGTGCATGGCGTACCACACGTGCCGCTGTCGAGCCGAGAAAGAAATCGCTCAGGCCCGGTTTGTGCGAGCCTATTACGATGCAATCGATCCCGTGCTCGTTTGCGTAGTCAATGATCGTACGGGCGGAATGACCTTTGACAAGGGCAGGGGTGACGCCGTCCAGACCTTGTAGTTTTTCCTGCAAGCGTTCCTTCGCGCGGTCATACCCCGCCTTGACCACTTCTTCGTCGAGATAGGCGCTGACGGCCCCTTGGGGCGCTTCATAAACATGCAACGCGATGATTTCGCCATCTTCGGAGCCCAGCACGCGCGCCACTTCGAGCGTCTGGGGCGAGATGCCGTGATCCAGTGCCATGGGAACGAGGATCTTCTTATACATGTCGGGTCTCCTGTCGGGAAAGGGTCACGCCCATGGGTCGAGGACGATCTTCGGAGTGGCCACTGCACCATGGCGCAAATCGTGGAACGCGGCGGCACCGTCGGCAAGCGGACGCGTCTGAAGCCAGTCAAGCGGGCCAAGCCGTCCGTCAAAGATCGCCTGTGCAGTGTCGCGAAAATCCTGTGCGGTGTAGGTGTAGGTGCCGATGAACGTGATCTCTTGCAGCGTCATGCGGCGCACATCCAGTCCGCCTGTGTCTTCGCCGAGGCCCACATGGGCGATCACGCCGCCCGGTTCTGAATGGGCAGAGGCGGCTGCGCGAGTGGCTGCAAACCCTACCGCGTCTATGATGAGCGGGTAGAGGCCATCCGGTTCGGCCATAGCGGTTTCGCCACAGGTTTCGGTCAGAAACGCGCGGCGTGCCGGGTTGGGCTCAACGACAGTGACGGTCTGGATCCCCATCGCCTTAAGCGCAAGCGATGCCGCCAGCCCGATGGCTCCGCCGCCCAGAACGAGCGCGGTGCGTTCCATCGACGGGTGAAGCGCCGCCAAAGCCAGCCTTGCGGCGTGCCAGCTCACGGCCAACGGTTCCGCCAACGACGCCTTGTCCAGCGGGACAGCATTCGGCACGGTGACAAGGTTAGAGCCGGGCATCGACACGTATTGGGCAAACGCGCCCGGTCGAGGCTCCATCGAGATGATCTGGCGGGTTGGACACAGGTTTTCGCGCGCGGCTTGGCACGCAGGGCAGGTGCCGCAGGTGACCAGCGGGTTGATTGTGACGCGGGTGCCATCCATCGGCCCGCCTTGCACGACACCTGCTGCCTCGTGACCAAGGATCAGCGGGGCCGGACGGCGTGCGTCGTGGCCCAGATAGGCATGCATGTCGGACCCGCAGATTCCCACCGCTTCGATGCGGATCAGATGTTCGTCGTCACGCGCAGTGATGTCAGGCACATCGCGATAAGCCAGCGTTTCAACACCTTCGTAAACCAATGCCTTCATTTCGCGGTAAATCCTCCGTCCACCATCAAGACCTGTCCCGTGACATAGGCTGATGCGTCCGAGCAGAGGAACAGGATCGGCCCGTCAATATCCTCCATTGTGCCGTTGCGCCCCATGCAGGTTTGTGCGGCGTTACGGGCGGCGCGTTCAGGATCTGAAAACACCGCCTGAGTGAGTTCGGTCGGGAAAAACCCGGGGCCGATGGCATTCGCGGTGATGCTGTACGGCGACCAAGCCTCAGCCATCGCGCGGGTTAATTGGGTAATGCCGCCCTTGGTTGCGCCATAAGCGATGCCGCCCGGAAAGGCACGGTGGGACTGAAGCGAAGCGAAGTTCACGATCCGGCCCCAGCCCTTTTCCTTCATCGCGGGCACCAGTGCCTGAGACAGAAAGAACGGGGCTGAAAGGTTGATCCCCAGCGTTGCGTCCCAACCTTCGGCAGTCACGTCATCGGCTGCTTCGCGGGTGTTGAGCCCGGCTGCATGCACAATGATATCTGGCGAACCAAAGGGCTTGGACACGGTCTCGGCAAGTGCGTGGATGTTGTCGCGGTCGGCCACGTCTGCAACCACGCAAGCCACAGCAAAACCGATTTCGCGACTGAGGGTTTCAAGTGCCTCTTGCCGGCGGGCGACAGCCACAACCATCGCACCAGCTTGGGCAAGTGTGATCGCAGCGCGCCGGCCAAGACCAGAGCTGGCGCCAGTTACAAGCGCCACCTTGCCACCAAGCCTGAACAGGTCTTCTGGATCAGCCATCTGCGGTCAGGTCGAAATTCACACCGGGGAAATACTTGGCAAGACGCACATCTGCCGCGCGGGCGTGGCCTTCCATGCCTTCAAGGCGTGAAATCCGCGCGGTTGCCACGGCGACATCTTTCGATCCTTCACGTGTGGCGCGCTGCCATGTGACGATCTTCATATACTTGTGTACCGATAGACCACCCGTATAGCTGGCAGCCCCCGAGGTCGGCAGCACGTGGTTGGTTCCTGTCGCTTTGTCACCGTAGGATACGGTTGTTTCTTCGCCAAGGAACAGTGAACCATAGCAGGTCAGGCGGTTGAGCCACCAATCCAGATCTTCGGCCTGCACGGTGAGGTGTTCGGGGGCGTAGTCGTCAGAACAGGTGGCCATCTCTTCGCGGTCGGAACAGACGATCACTTCGGCATAGTCGCGCCACGCGGCGGCAGCGTTTTGGCTGTTCACCTCGGGTAGATCGGCGATCAGTCCGGGGACCAAGTCCATCACTTTTTCGGCCAGCGCGCGGTCATCCGTCACCAGCCAGACAGGCGAGTTATAGCCGTGTTCGGCTTGGCTCACGAGGTCGGTCGCCACGATATGCGGATCGGCTGTCTTGTCGGCAAGGACGAGGCTGTCGGTCGGGCCAGCGATCATGTCGATGCCGACGCGACCAAAGAGAATGCGCTTGGCTTCGGCGACAAACTGGTTGCCGGGGCCGACAAGGATATTCGCCTTTGGCAGGCCAAACAGCCCAAAGGTCATGGCCGCGACACCCTGTACGCCGCCCATCGCCATGATTTTGTCCGCGCCGCAGATATGCGCGGCGTACACGATGGCGGGCGCAATGCCGACGTCGGGGCGGGGTGGGGAACAGGCCGTGATGTGACGGCAGCCCGCGACCTTGGCTGTGGTTACGGTCATGATGGCCGACGCGATATGGCTGTAGCGCCCGCCGGGCACATAGCAGCCTGCCGCATCCACCGGGATCGCTTTTTGGCCAGCGATCATGCCCGGTACGATTTCAACCTCGACATCGGACACGGTTGCCTTTTGCGCCTCGGCAAAGCGTTTGACGTTGGCATGCGCAAATTCGATATCGCGCTTGAGCTTTTCCGGCACCAACGCGCTGGCGGCGGCAATGTCTTCGGCGGTCAGCAGGACATTGCCTTCGTACTTGTCGAATTTCTTGGCGTATTCCATCGCCGTAGCGTCGCCGCCCGCTTCGATATCGGCAAGAATGGTCTTGACCGTTTCATGCACCTCGGACGCATCCGATTTCGCAGTCAGGGTCGCTTTCTTCAGGTATTCACGTGTCATCTTCGGGAAGTCCTACTTGTAGATTTCTGGCAAGAGCGTCGTGGACACTGCGGGCACATAGGCAATCAGCAGCACCACCACGAACATGCCCAGAACGAAGGGAATGGCGCGGGCGGCGATCTTGAGGATCGATTCTCCGGTGATGCCGGAGACCACGAACAGGTTAAGTCCTAGCGGTGGTGTGATGAAGCCCACACCCAAGGCGGTGATCATCATGATGCAGAACTGGATCTCGTTCATGCCTATATTGTCGGCAAGTGGTTTGAGAATGGGCGCAAGGATCACGATGTTTGGCGTTGTCTCCATCACGCAGCCCGCAGCGATCAGGATGCCGATCATAAGAAGGATCAGAATCCATGGTTCGTCCGTAAGACCTGTGACAGCGGTGACAAAGCCTTGCGGTACACCCATGATCGCCAACGCTTCTGCCAGTGGGGCCGAGAATGCGATGATCGGCAGGATCACCCCGTTGACCTTGGCCGAGCTGACCAGCATTGCCGGGAAATCGGCAAAGGACAGCGTGCGCAGGATGAAGCCCATCATGATGGTCACAACCACGGCGGTGGCGCCTGCTTCGGTCGGTGTCAGGCGGCCAGAGAAGATGCCGTAGAAGATGATCCCGGGCACGATGAAAGCGTACCAACCCGACTTCAGCGAAGCGGCGAGGTTGGAAAAGTATTCACCCATCGAGATGTTGCCGCCGCCTTCGTAGCCGTGGATGCGGTTGACGATCACGTTGGTTACAAGGATCGACACCAGAATGGCCAGCCCCGGAATCAGCGCCGCAAGGAACAGCGTCGACGCGGATATGCCCAACACAAGGCCGATGATGATATAGGCGATGGAGGGGGGGATCAGAATGCCGGTACAGGCACCCGCCGCCACCAGCGCACAGGCATAGGGGCGAGGATAGCCCGATTCCACCAGTCGCGCGATGGTCATCCTGCCCACAGCCGCAGCACCTGCCGCGTCAGAGCCGGAGATCGCCGCGAACATGCCGCAGACCAGCACGGTGGCCGACCCGAACCCGCCCTTGGCGAATTGTGTCAGCGCTTCGGCCACGTCGAGGAATTTGCGGGATAGCCCGGTGCGGACCAGCACGTCGCCCGTCAGGATGAAAAGCGGCACAGCAGTCAGCGCGAAGGCGTCGATCCCTGTGAACAGCTTTTCGCCGACTAGGCTAAGGGGCAGGTCACCCGACATCACCAGCATGGTAATGGCCGAGGTGCCTATGGCGGCCCAGACAGGCACAGCCAGCGCGATCAGGCCAACGAAGATCAGAACCGGCAGGTAGAAATCCCAACCCAATTCGACCGTTTGATTCATGGTTTGCCAAAGCATTGGTGCGGCTCCTTAATCAAACAGCTTGTCGCCTTCGTAGACGGGGGTTCCGTCACGAAGCGAACGCATGTCGCGCAGCAGGGATTGCAGCAAACGCCAGATCATCAGGGCAAACCCCACAGGCACGGCCATCAGGAACCACACATTTGAGATGCGCAGCCCGTGGGTCACTGATCCGAATTTCCACGAGATGTGGACGGTCTCAAGTGACCAGTAGAGCGCGATAATCGCCACGCCAAACATCACCAGATCCCCGAAAATGTAGAGCAGCGCCTTGGCGCGGGGTCCAAGGTAATGCATCACCACGTCGATCCGGATATGGGCGCGTTCCTTGACGGCTGCGGCCGCGCCGATCCACGCAAGATAGATAAAGGAATACCGCACGATCTCTTCTCCCCAGATTGAGGAGTACGAGAAGATTTCGCGGCGCAGCACTTCGATGGCCATGGTGATGACCAGCATCACGTAGAAAACCAGAAGCAGCCAGCGTTCGGCATCGCGGTCAATTCGGCGCCAGATAGACATGGGGCGTCCTTTCAAAAGGCATAGGCCGTCAGATCACGCATGTGGCGTGTTCGAGGCTTTATGCTTGGAAAGAATAGAAGGGGCGGGCGCGTGTTGCAGCGCCCGCCAATGACGTCACGCGTCGTGGACGTAATACTTGCCTTGGGTGCCAGCGGCTTCTTCCATCTTGGCGAACGCATCCATGGACCCGGCCAGTTCGACCTTGAACTCGTCCCATTCGGAACGCTGATAGCCACCGGCCTCTTTCCACTCGCCCAACTGGTCGTCGGACAGCGAGTGGAATTCGACGCCGGCCTTGGCGAGTTCTGCCATCGCATAGGCGCGGGCGGACGGAACTTTGGCAAGGTTCTGATGCGCGGTCATCTCAGAGCCCCACATTATGCCTTCCTGAATGTCGGCAGGCATCGAGTTGAACCATTCGAGGTTACAGGAATAGACCTGACTGTCCGGCACGGCCTGTGTGAAGGTCACATGGCTGAGGATGTCTTTGAAGCCGAACACATAGAGCGCGCCCACGGACGGGTCGAGCGCATCCGCCACGCCCTGCTTGATCGCGGACGGCGTTTCGCCCCAAGCCACCGGTGTCGGGTTCGCGCCAACCATACGGTAGTATTGCTGAAGCATCTTGGAACCCGGCACGCGGAACTTGACGCCACTCAGGTCGCTTGGGCTAAGAACGGCACCAGCGCCGCCCTTGCGAACCGCGACAACGCGTGGGTCGATGTTGACATAGAACAGCGCCTTAAAGCCGTTCGCTTCGACTTTGGGGTGCACTTCGGTGTTCCAGAAGTCGGAATTCACAAGGTTGGTGAAACGCTGGTTGGAGCCGCAGAGATACGGCATGTTGATCAGGTCAACTGTGGACGCGAAAGGTGCAAAGTTGGACAGCGAGTGCTGCGCTGCCTGAATGGTGCCACCCTGAACCGCCTGCACAAGTGCGCCGCCTGCGCCAAGCTGACCACCCGGGGCCAGTTTGACATAGACCTTGCCATTGGTGGCGTTCTGGATGTTTTCCTTCAGGTCTAGCTGCATGATCGGATAGCTGCGCGATGCGCCCAGCACATAAGCGGTCGCGATCACCATCGTGTGGTCAGCCGCGTTTTCGCGATCACGCTCTTCGTTGGCGGTCTGTGCGGCCGCTTCCGAGGACCACAGCACGCCAGCGGCGCCTGCAACCATGGCAGCGGTAAAGCCGCCAGTGCCCATCAGTTTCAGGAAATTACGACGCTCGGCGGATGCGAGCTCCTTACGTTCGTCAGTCATCTGGTCTCCTCCCAATTGACCTCAGCTGCCGTTTTTGTTCTTTCGGTCAGCCTCTTTTTGAAGAATTGCCACGACGAAAAGGATCGACGCTGCAAACAGAACCAACATCTCACCGACATCCGAAAGGAATGCAGCCTCTGCAAAAGCCCCCATGGCGACGTTGGCGAAATAGACGACAAAGACGATGGCGGATGCAGCAAGGAACATTCGGAACTCCGGAACTCGGATTGATTCTACCTCCAGTGTAAGCGCTTACATTTGAATCTGGCAAGCGCTTACATTTGGTGTTTTGATACTTTAGACATATTCAGTAACGCACCCGACGGACGGTGGATGGGAAAGGAGACCGATGTCAGACCTGCGCACAGTGCCAACTTTGGACGACGTGGCACGTGCCGCTGGCGTTTCGACGGCGACGGTCTCGCGGTGTCTGAATTCACCAGAACGGGTGGTCGAACAAACACGTAAACGGGTGATGGCTGCCGTTGAAGCCCTTGGTTACACTCCGAATTTTGGTGCGCGTGTAATGGCTGCAAAGCGCACCTTCACCATCGGTGCAATCATCCCGACGATGGAGAACGCGATCTTCGCAAGGGGGTTGCAGGCGTTTCAGGAAGAACTGCATACGCGGGGGTACACGTTGCTGGTTGCAAGCTCTGCCTATCAGCCGAAAATCGAAGAAGAGCAAATCCGCTCTTTGGTTGCGCGGGGGGCAGATGGCTTGCTTTTGATCGGCCATGACCGTGATCCGAGTGTGTACCAGTACCTCAAAGCCCGTTCGATACCGGTTCTTTCGGCTTGGGTTTATCTTCCCGAAAGTGGTCAGCCAACGGTAGGGTTCGACAATCGTCAGTCGATGCGGGCACTTGCGCAGCAGGTGATTGACTTTGGCCATCAAAAGATTGCGGTGATCTCGGGCATCACCAAAGGCAATGACCGCGCGGCTGCGCGTCTGGCTGGTTTGCGCGATGCGTTGGCGGCAAACGGTCTTGATCCCAAAACCATGCCGGTTGTCGAAACGCCCTACGAGATCGAAAATGGCGCAGTTGCTTTCCAGACTTTGATGTGTGCCGAGAACCGTCCGACTGTCGTGATGTGCGGCAACGACGTTTTGGCGGTTGGCGCGCTGCGCGGAGCGCGCGACATGGGACTGTCTGTGCCCGAGGATGTATCGATCACCGGGTTCGATGACATCGAACTTGCGCGGATCGTCACGCCGCAGATTACCACCGTGCATGTCCCGCACCGCGAGATGGGTCGCAAAGCCGCTATCGCCCTGATTGATATGGTGGAAAAGCGCGGGACAGGCGACACGATCGAGTTGAAAAGCACGGTGCAGCTCCGCGACTCCCTGCGTGATCTGACCCGCTGATCCGACCCATCGACAAGCCGTGCGCGGCACAGTACGTCGTTGCGGTGTCACAGGAGTAGGGCTGCGGAATGGCATCCACAAAAAACACGTCAGGGCAAACCCGCGCGCTGATGATCCAAGGCACAGGGTCGAATGTCGGCAAGTCGATGCTGGTGGCGGGTCTGTGTCGCGCGGCACATCTGCGCGGGCTGTCTGTCGCGCCGTTCAAGCCGCAGAACATGTCGAACAACGCCGCTGTGACATCCGATGGGGGCGAGATTGGCCGTGCGCAAGCGTTGCAGGCCATCGCATGTGGGCGCGAGTTGTCGGTGCATATGAATCCTGTGCTGCTGAAACCCGAAAGCGACCGGGGATCGCAGGTCATCGTGCAGGGGCAGGTGCGCGGCTGGCTTGAAGCGCGCCGCTTTCGCGAGGACCGGGGCGTTTTGCTGGACGTTGTTCTGGACAGCTTTCACACTCTGGCGCAGACCGCCAATCTGATCATCGTCGAAGGCGCGGGCAGCCCGGCCGAGGTCAACCTGCGGCGCGGTGATATTGCCAATATGGGCTTTGCCTGCGCGGCGGATGTGCCTGTCATCCTTGCCGGGGACATCGACCGGGGCGGGGTGATTGCGCAGATTGTCGGAACGCGCACAGTCATGACGGACGAAGACGTCGCGCAGGTTAGCGGATTTCTGGTCAACAAGTTTCGTGGAGATGTGACGCTGTTCGAAGACGGCTACCGTGCCATCGAAGACCATACCGGCTGGACTGGCTATGGCGTCTTGCCCTGGTTCGACGCGGCGCATCTGCTGCCCGCCGAGGATGCTGTGGAACTGTCAGAGGCAAGCGGCGGGCAGGGGTTCCATATCGCCTGTCCAATGCTGTCGCGGATCGCCAATTTCGACGATCTTGACCCGCTCAAGGCGGAGCCGAATATCCGATTGACGATGGTGCCACCGGGCCAAGCTTTGCCGGGTGATGCTGATTTGATCGTGCTGCCCGGCACCAAATCCACCCGGGCCGATCTGGCCTTCTTGCGGGCGCAGGGCTGGGACATCGACATTCAGGCGCATCTGCGGCGCGGTGGGCGGGTGCTGGGAATTTGCGGCGGATACCAGATGCTTGGGGCGCAGATCGAAGATTTTGAAGGGCTTGAAGGTGATGCAGGAACAACGCCCGGGTTGGGGTTGTTGGACGTGACGACCACCATGCAACCACGCAAGACGCTGACCCGTGTGGACGCGGTGCACTTGCCGACGGGGGCGGGATTTGACGGCTATGAGATCCATATCGGCCAGACAAGCGGTCCCGACAGCGCCAGACCGTTTGCGCGGATCGGCGACGCACCAGATGGGGCGATTTCCGGCAATGGCCGGGTGATGGGCACCTATCTGCATGGTCTTTTCGCCAATGGCGGGTTCCGTAAGGCGTTCCTGAGCCAGATGGGCCACAAGTCTGGCGGGGCGGATTACACACGCACTGTCGAGCGCACGCTCGACGAACTCGCCGCCCACATGGAAGCACACCTCGACATTGACGGTCTGTTGGCGGCTGCCCGACCGATCCAAGTTTAAGGCCGCGCGACAACCACTTCGGTGTCCCAATCCGCGCATTTCTTCGGCAGATCGGCGGGCAGAGCTGCATCGGTGAACAGCGTGTCGATCTCGGACAGCGATGCAATGCGGGCAGGTGCGTTGCGTTTCAGCTTGGAAGTATCGGCCACCAGAAAGGTCTTGCGCGATTGCTGTAGGATGGCTTGGCTAACGCTGACTTCTTGAATGTCGAAATCAAGCAGGTCGCCGTCCCGGTCCAGCGCTGAACAGCCGATGATCGCCAGATCAAACTTGAACTGAAGAATGGTCTCTGTCGCCAGTTTACCCACCAGCCCGCCATCGGCGCGGCGCAGGTTGCCGCCAGTCACCACCACTTCGCAATCCTGCATTTCAGCCAGGATATTCGCCACGTTCATATTGTTGGTAACCACCAGCAGGTTCTTGTGACTGCGCAATTCGCGGGCAACGGCCTCGGTGCTGGTGCCGATGTTCAGAAACAGCGAAATGTTGTTGGGAATGCGCTGGGCACAGGCCTTGGCCATGGCCGCCTTGGCCCTTGCGTTCAGGGTCTGGCGCTGTTCATAGCCGATATTGCTGGTGCTAGAGGGCAGCATTGCACCACCATGCACCCGTTCAAGCCTTCCATCCTCTGCCAGATCGGACAGATCGCGCCGGATTGTTTGCAGCGTCACGCCAAAATGCTGCGCCAATCCTTCGACCGTGACCTTTCCCTCTTTGCGCGCGATGTCCAGAATATCACGGTGACGAAAGGCGTGGGACATAGGGGTCTCGGTCTTGTCTGGTTTCGAAGTCGGGCTTGGACGATTCCGCGACGCCAGCTTTTCACTGCGCACGGTTTTCCAATCATAGTGGGCTTAGGTCTGGAATTCCTAATGTCAAATTTTGTTTCCTTTCAGAGGGATAGCAAAAAACGAACATAAACGAAAAAAATCGCCTTGCGTGAAACGGACTCAATCCTCATACATTGCACCTGACAAACGTGGCATTGGGAGGTGGCGCGCGGTGATCGACCAAAGCGGCGAGCCAACAGATCTGTTCATTATCGGTGGCGGTATCAACGGTTGCGGGATCGCACGTGATGCAGCGGGCCGTGGTCTGTCTGTGACGCTCGCAGAAATGAACGATCTGGCCTCCGCGACCTCGTCGGCTTCGACCAAACTGTTTCATGGCGGCTTGCGCTATCTTGAATATTTTGAATTTCGTCTGGTGCGCGAAGCCCTTGTCGAACGCGAAGTGCTTCTTGGGGCGATGCCTCATATAAGTTGGCCGATGCGATTTATTCTACCTTATCATGTGGATATGCGGTTTGAATCCGACACACCTACGTCGCGCCTGCTGAGTTTCATCATGCCGTGGATGAAAGGGCGTCGTCCAGCTTGGCTGATCCGCCTCGGACTTTTTCTATATGACAATCTGGGTGGCCGGAAAATTCTGCCCGGAACGAAGACCCTTGAATTGCACGGCGCTCCCGAGGGTGTGCCTTTGGAAGATCGTTTTGCCAAGGCTTACGAATACTCCGATTGCTGGATTGAGGATTCCCGTCTGGTTATCCTGAACGCCCGCGATGCCGAGGCGCGCGGTGCCACCATTTTGCCGCGCAACAAGGTTCTGTCTGCTGCGCGTGAGGGAAATGTCTGGCGCATCGAAACGCAAAATACCGAAAATGGTGAAACCCGTACCCATTACGCGAAAATGCTGGTGAACGCGGGTGGGCCTTGGGTCGGCGACATCATCCAGACCAAGGTGCGGCTGAATTCTAAAGAGGGCGTCCGCCTTGTGCGTGGCTCGCATATTGTGACGCGAAAGCTCTACGATCACGACAAGTGCTACTTCTTTCAGGGCACCGATGGCCGGATCATCTTTGCGATCCCTTACGAGACGGATTTTACCCTGATCGGCACCACCGACGCTGAACATGACGACCCTGCAAACAAACCGGTCTGCACGCCGGAAGAGCAGTCCTACCTGCTCAACTTTGCCAACCAGTATTTCAAGCAGGACCTGACAGACGCCGATGTGGTCTGGACCTATTCCGGCGTTCGCCCGCTCTATGATGACGGGGCCAGCAGCGCCACGGCTGCGACCCGCGACTACACGCTTAAGGTCGATACCAATGGCGGCGCGCCGGTGTTGAACATCTTTGGCGGCAAGATCACCACCTATCGCCGCCTGGCCGAAAGCGCGCTTGAAAAGATTGCCGAGCAATTGCCGAACGTCAAAGGGCCTTGGACTGCAGGCGTCACGCTGCCTGGGGGGGGGTTCCCAGTCGACGGATTCGATGTGCAGGTGGCCAAACTTCAGGACACGTTCCCGTTCCTTGACGCCTTCTGGGCCCGCCGCCTTGTGCGTGCGTATGGGACAGAAGCGGTGTCGATCCTTGGGGTCGCCAAGGTGCCGACCGATTTGGGCCGTGATTTCGGCGCGACCCTGACTGAAGCCGAAGTGCATTGGTTGATGACACATGAATACGCGCACACCGCCGAAGACGTTGTGTGGCGCCGCAACAAGCTTGGTCTGCGACTGAGCGTTCAACAGATCAAGGACTTGGACACATGGATGACGGATCACCGTCAATCCCTGTCCAAGGCCGCAGAATAGAGGGCTGGACATGACACTTGAACTGAAAGGCGTGTCCAAGGTGGTGGAGGGTCAGACCCATATCTACCCCACGGACCTGACGCTGGAGAAGGGCACGATGAACGTGCTGTTGGGGCCGACCCTGTCGGGTAAGACATCGCTGATGCGCCTGATGGCGGGTCTGGATGTGCCCGCAACCGGCCAGATCATCTGGCAGGGTAAGGATGTCACCGGTATGCGCGTGCAGGATCGCAAGGTCGCGATGGTCTACCAGCAGTTCATCAACTACCCGTCAATGACAGTCTATGACAACATAGCATCCCCGATGAAGCTGATGGGCGTCGACCGGGCCGAGATTGACCGCCGCGTGCGCGAAACCGCCGAGTTGATGAAGCTGACCCCGATGCTGGACCGCAAGCCGCTGGAACTCTCGGGCGGTCAGCAACAGCGCTGCGCTTTGGCACGGGCGCTGGTCAAAAACGCGGGGCTGGTGCTTCTGGACGAACCGCTTGCCAACCTCGACTATAAGCTGCGCGAAGAGCTTCGCATCGAGATCCCCAAGATTTTCGAAGAATCCGGCTCTATCTTTGTCTACGCCACAACTGAACCTGAAGAGGCGCTGCTTTTGGGCGGGAATACCGCCACCCTTTGGGAAGGCCGCGTCACGCAATTCGGTCTCACACCCGATGTTTACCGCCAGCCGGTCGATGCGACCACGGCGCGGGTGTTCAGTGATCCGCCGATG